>NZ_JAEVHM010000102.1 GCF_016802865.1 Micromonospora parastrephiae
CCCGGACCAGTGCGACACCGGCCACGGCGACCGCGCCGATCCCGGCTGCAAGCACGCAGCGGCCCCGGTTGCGGGCCGGAGCCGCCGCCAGGGCGGCGCCGACGGTCAGGGCGACCAGGAGTACGCCGGTGGCGAAGGCCGCCGGCGTCAGCTCCGGCTCCCGGTCGTCGGTGACTCGATCCCGGCGGCCACCACCGCGAGCACCCCGGCCACGCAGGCCGCGCCGGTCAGCACCCTCCGGTCGGTCGCGGGCGGCGGCGCACCGCGCGCCCACCAGGACAGGCCCGCCGCGAGTACGCCGAGCACCGCCCAACCGCCGGCGGCGAGCAGCACGGTCGACCCCGTACCGGCCGGGTCGGCCCGGTCGATCGCCACGTCGGCCGCGATCCAGAGACCGCCGAGCACCACGGCCGGACCGCTCCACCTCGGCTGCCCCCGGCCGGCCAGCAGCAACCCGAGCACGATCGCGGCGACCGTCACGAACCGCAGGTCCCGTGCCCAGTAGGCGTTGTTGCCCGGCAGCCGCTCCGACCACGGGCCGATCGGCTCGGCCAACGGTTGCAGCACGGTCACGCCGACCGCCCAGAGCAGCACGGCGGCGGCGCCGAGGAGCAGCCCGACCGGGCGCGCGGATCGCATCCGTGGACGGTAGCGGCCCGACCGCCCTCGCGGGGAGGCGTGCTCACCCGACGGTGCTGATCGGGCCGGGCGACCTACGCTGAGCGGACCGTCCGCATCCGAGGAGGAGCCCATGACCCGGTACGTCGCCCTGCTGCGCGGGGTCAACGTCGGTAGCACCCGGCTCGCGATGGCCGATCTGCGCCGGATCGTCAGCGACCTCGGGCACGACGACGTCAGGACGTACCTGCAGAGCGGTAACGCCGTGTTCGGCAGCAGCGTGCGCGACGCCGAGAAGCTGGCCGACGGGATCGAGCGGGCGCTCGCCGACGAGTTGGGGCTGACCGTGCCGGTGCTGGTGCGCAGCGCCCGCGAGCTGGCGGCGGTGGCCGGCGGCAACCCGTACGTCGACCGGGAGGACGACCCGAAGAGGCTGCTGGTGGCGTTTCTGCGCACCGCGCCGGCGAAGTCCACCGTGGACGCCCTCAGCGTGCCCGGCGGCGAGAACGTGTCGTTCACGGTGACCGGCCGGGAGGTCTTCCTGCACTACGTCGACGACGGTTACGGGCGGTCGAGGTTCAACAACATGTACCTGGAGAAGAAGCTCGGCGTCGTGGCCACCACGCGGAACTGGAAGTCGGTGCGGGCGCTGGCGGAGATGGCCGCCGCCTGACTGTGGCGGGTGGTCGCGGCGGTCGTGACCACCGCCTTGGGCCGGTCAGAAGTGGTACGCGGTCTCGTACTCGGGCACCAGCACCCGGCTGCGCGGCGAGATCCGGCGCACCGCCGCGATCATGTCGTTCAACCGCTCACGGTCGTTCGTGGCGACCGGCGGCGGGTTCTCCAGCGGCGTCTCCGCCAGGTCGACGTCGATCCGACGATGGGCCAACTCGTCGGCGCGGGCGAAGACGGCGATGGCGTACCGGCCGCCGTCGGGATACTCGGCGGCCCCGGCCTCCAGGTGCAGTCCGGGCAGGGCGCCGGTCTTGCCGGACACCCGTACGCCGGGCGGGAAGCCGGCAGCCAGGCGGGTCCAGAAGATCTGCCGGGCCATCCAGGTGCGGACCATCGCGCACGCCGCCGCCGGGCCGGCCTCGTCCCGCCAGATCAGCGTGAGCAGCCGGGTGATCTCCCGGGCCGTGCTGGAGGTGGTGTGCGCAGCAGCAGGTCCGCGGCGGTGACCAGGACACGCTCGGCGGGATCGACCTGACCGGCCTCGACCTGCCGGGCGAACTCCAGCACCAGCAGGATCTTGAAGATCGACGCGATCACCACCTGCTCGTCGGCCCGCACCGCGACCTCCCGGTCGGCGCCGTCCAGGTCCACGACGTGCAGGCTGGCCGTCACGCCGGCGTCGGCGAAGATGCCCCCGATGCGTTCGCCCACGTCCACTCCCGCACGGTATCCAGCGGAGTCGGACCGGCGTTGGCGTAGGGTCCGGCCGTGGACCTGCTCCGGCACCTGCGGCACTTCGTGGTGGTCGCCCGCGAGCTGCACTTCGGGCGTCGGCGGCCTGGCCGGACCGGTCGGCGCATCCGGCGGCGCCGATGGTCGGGCAACTCGCCGCCGACGTGCTCGCCGCCGCCGAACCGGCCCCGCCGGCGCCGCCCTCGGTGCCGGCGGCGCGGCCGTGGCCGGTGCTCTTCGACACGACAGGGTGATCCGGTTCGCCGTTGCGCTCGTCACCCCGTGTTGGGCGGTGAATCGCCCACCCGCCCGGGTATGGATGACGGGTAACGAAGACGCGAAGGAGCCGCAGTGGCAAACACGATTCCCGACATCAGCCTGAACGACGGCACCACCATTCCGCAGCTCGGCTTCGGGGTGTTCCAGATCGAGCCGAAGGACACCGTCGCGGCGGTGACCACCGCGCTTGAGGTGGGCTACCGGCACATCGACACCGCCGAGATGTACGGCAACGAGGCCGAGGTCGGCGAGGCGGTACGCGTGTCCGGCCTCGACCGGGGCGCGGTTTACGTGACCAGCAAGCTGAACAACGGCTTCCACCGCCCGGACGACGCCCGTAAGGCGTTCGACTCGACGCTCGCGGCGCTGAAGATGGACTACATCGACCTGTTCCTGATCCACTGGCCGCTGCCGACCCTGTACGACGGCGACTACGTCTCGACCTGGAAGGTGCTGGAGGAGTTCCAGCGCGACGGCCGGGCCCGCTCGATCGGCGTGTCGAACTTCCAGGTGTCGCACCTGCGGCGGCTGGCCGACGAGGCGAGCGTGGTGCCGTCGGTCAACCAGATCGAGGCGCACCCGTACTTCGGCAACGAGGAGGTCCGCGCGTACGGCCGCGAGCACAACATCCTCACCGAGGCGTGGTCGCCCATCGCGCAGGGCAAGGTGCTCGACGACCCGACGGTGGTCGACATCGCCGAACAGCTCGGCCGCACCCCGGCCCAGGTGGTGCTGCGCTGGCACGTGCAGCGCGGCGACATCATCTTCCCGAAGTCGACCACCCCGAAGCGGATCGAGGAGAACACCCGGATCTTCGACTTCGAGCTGGACGACGCGGCGATGGAGCGGATCACCGAACTGGACAAGGGCGAGGCCGGGCGGCAGGGCCCGAACCCGGACACGTTCGCCTACGTCCCCCGCTGACCTGAGCCCGCCGCCCGGCGGGTGATGTCCCGACGGGCGCTATACCTCACAGTCATAAATATGGCTGTGAGGTATAGCGCTCGTCTGCGAAGTCAGGAGCCGACACGCTCGGCGAGCCGCCGGAACACCGCGTGCGTCGGCGAGCCGGGCTCGGGAACGTAGACGATCATCCGCTGCTCGGTCTCCGGCACCAGCAGCACACGGCACTCGAACTCCAACGGCCCCAGGTCGGGATGCGGCACCCGCTTGATCACCGGACGGCGTTCCTCGACCTCGTGCTCGGCCCAGAGCCGGGCGAACGACGGCGAAACGCCGAGCAGTTCGGTGACCAGCTCGCGGATCGCGGGGTCGCCGGGGTAGCGACCGTAGGCGGCGCGCAGGTCCGCCACCGTGCCGTGCACGAACCGGCGTACGTCGGCATCGGCCGAGTGGGCCTCGGTCACCGGCTGCCGGAACGTCCAGCGGATCATGTTGCGATCCGCGTCCGGCACGGCCGCGAGATCTCCCACGAAGTACGTGGCCAGGCGGTTCCAGGCCAGCACGTGGTAGGCGGCGTCGACGAGGTACGCCGGAGTCTCGGTCATCGCGTCGAGCAGGTGCCGTAGGCCGGGGGTCACCTCGCGGCTCGGGCCGACGGTCGGTGGCGGGTTCTCCCCGGCGATCCGGAACAGGTACTCACGCTCGTCGCGGCTCAGCAGCAGAGCCCGGGCCATCGAGGCGAGCACCTGCCGGGACGGGTGCGGCCCCCGGCCCTGCTCCAGCCGGATGTAGTAGTCGATCGACATCCCCGCGAGCTGGGCGACCTCCTGCCGACGCAGGCCCGGGGTGCGCCGGCGTACACCCTCGGGGAGGCCGACCTCGGCGGGGCTGAGGCGGGCACGACGGGTGCGCAGGAACGCCGCCAGTTCGTCCCGCCGCAGGCCGTTGCTCGTCATGCCCCCAGCATGCCCCGCGTCGCGCCCGCGAAGGTGGTACCGCCGGTCCCAGCATCGGCCCGTCCCTCCCGGGGATCAGCCGGCGGGGACAGGCTCGACGGCATGACGAACATGACCGCCCTGATCACCGGGGCCAACAAGGGGATCGGCTTCGCCACCGCCCGACAGCTCGGTGCCCTCGGGATGACCGTGCTGGTCGGCGCACGGGAAGCGGAGCGGGGCCGGGCCGCGGAGCGGGCGTTGCGCGACGGCGGCGCGGACGCGGTGTTCGTGCCGCTCGACATCACCGACGCCGAGTCGGTGCAGACCACGGCGACGTTCGTGCAGACGGAGTACGGCCGACTCGACGTGCTGGTCAACAACGCCGGCATCGTCCTCGCCGACGGCACGCGCGGGCTGCCCAGCGAGACGACCGTGGCGACGATGCGCCGGCTGTACGAGACGAACGTGTTCGGGGTGGTGGCGGTGACCAACGCGCTGCTGCCGCTGCTGCACCGGGCACCCGCAGGCCGCATCGTCAACGTCTCCAGCGAGGTCGGCTCGATCGCGGTGATGACCGACCCGGCCGGCGCGCTGTTCGAGTTGACCTCCGTGCCGTATCCGTCGTCGAAGGCTGCGCTGAACATGCTCACCGCCATGTACGCCAAGGAACTGCGGGACACCGGAATCAAGGTGAACGCGGCGAACCCCGGCTACTGCGCCACCGACCTGAACGGCAACAACGGCTTCCGTACCGCCGAGCAGGGTGCGGAGGTGAGCGTGCACCTGGCGACGCTGCCGGCCGACGGGCCGAGCGGGCTGCTCTGGGGCTTCCAGATGGACGCCGGCGGCGGGTACGGCGTGCTGCCCTGGTGAACGAGCGCTTGACCTGGAGCGCACTCCAGCCGTCAGGGTGATCCCCGGGGCGCCCGCCGGTAGGGCGCACGGAAGGAGACACCTCATGCGGTACCGCACCATCGGCACCGACCCGGCGACCCGGCGCGAGGTCAGCGTGCTCAGCCTCGGTGCCATGCTGTTCGGCAGCGCCACCGACGAGGCCACCTCGTACGCGATCCTCGACCGGTACGTCGAGGCGGGCGGCACCTTCATCGACACCTCGGACAACTACGCGTTCTGGGTCGACGGCTCCCAGGGCGGGCAGAGTGAGGAGCTGCTCGGACGGTGGCGACGCAGCCGGGGCGTCGGCGCCGAGATCGTCATCGCCACCAAGCTGGGCGCCCGCCCACTCGCCCCGGGCACCAGCTATCTGGACAACGCCGAGGGCCTGTCGGCGAAGGTGATCCGCGAGTCGGCGGAGCGCAGCCGGGACCGGCTCGGGGTGGATCGGCTGGACCTGCTCTACGCGCACATCGAGGACCGGACGGTGCCGCTCGCGGAGACCGTGGAAGGCTTCGCCGAGCTGGTCGCCGAGGGGACGGTGGGCCTGCTGGGCGCGAGCAACCACCGCGCGTGGCGGGTGGAACGGGCCCGCGCGCTCGCCGCAGCCGCCGGCCTGCCGGGGTACGAGGTGCTCCAGTACCACCGCAGCTACCTGCCCAACCGCACCGACCTGGCCAGCGCGCTGGATCCGGACGGCGAGCCGGGCGGTGTCAGCGGCGACCTGCTCAGCTACCTGCGCGCCGAGCCGGAGCTGACCCTGGTGGCGTACTCGCCGCTGCTCAAGGGGGCGTTCACCCGGGCGGACAAGCCGCTCAGCGACGCGTACGACCTGCCGAGCGCGCCCCGGCGGCTGGCCGCGCTGCGGGAGGTGGCCGGGCAGACCGGCGCGACGGTCAACCAGGTGGTGCTCGCCTGGTTGCTGGGCGGCGACCTGCCGTCGATCCCGCTGGTGGGCGCCTCCTCGGTGGCTCAACTGGAGGAGAGCCTCGCCGCGGTGGAGCTGGAGTTGACCGCCGAGCAGCGGCACCGCCTCGACACCACCTGGTGACCTGCGCTGGGCCGCCCCGCCGACGTCAGCCGTCGGTCGGCGGGGCGGTCAGGTCGAACTGCCAGTCGTTGGCGCGCATCATCCGCCCCGGCGGGTACTCGAAACCCGTCTCGCCCAGCAGCGTGAAGCCGGCCTTGCGGCAGACCGCGTTCGAGGCGGGGTTGTCCACCGACGGGTACGCGTGCGCGTAGCGCCGGTCCCGTCGAGCGCGGGCCACGTCGAGGGCCGCGCGCACCGCACCGGTCGCCAGCCCCTGCCCCCGGTACGCGGGCAGCACCGCCCAGCCCAGCTCGTACACCGGTTGGTCGCGCCACTCGCGGGCCCAGTAGCCGACGCTGCCCGCCCGCGCGCCGTCCGGCAGCACCACGGTGAACATGCACCCCTGGCCGGTGTCGGCGAAGTGCACGTACCGGTCGTGCCGGGCGAGCACCTGCTCGTCGGTCTCCGGCCCGCCGGTGTGCTTGCGGGTGTCCGGTGAGTTGAGCTGTCGCAGCAGGTCGAGGTCACCCTCGCGCCACGGCTCGATGCGTACCTGGACCATGCGACCCCCCTGTTCGTCAGCCCCAGTCAAGCCGATCCCACCGACATTCCGGCCCCGAAACACCGCCCGCTAGATCCGATCTAGCGGGCGGTCGGCCGTCACCTCGCGCCTGGAGGCTGGGAGGAGGTGGCGATGACACCGTTGCGAATCGCCGTGATCGTCGGCAGCACCCGGGAGGGGCGGGCCGGCGACCGGGTCGCCCACTGGTTCGTCGAACAGGCGAAGCGGCACGACGACCTGACGGTGACGGTCGTTGACCTCAGCGAGTACGACTTCCCGGCCCGCTACCCGGCCGCGCCGACCGCGTCCATCCAGGCCTTCGTGCGTGCGGTGGGCCGGGCGGACGCGTTCGTCGTGGTCACCCCCGAGTACAACCACAGCTTCCCGGCACCCCTGAAACAGGCGATCGACTATGCGTACGACGAGTGGCAGGCCAAGCCGGTCGGCTTCGTGTCGTACGGCTGCCGGTCCACGGGTCTGCACGCGGTCGACCAACTTCGCACGGTCTTCACCGCGTTGCACGCGATGACGGTGCGCGACGTCGTCGGCATCGACCTGCTCGCCGGCGAGCCGACACCGCAGTGCACCGACGAGCTGCGCCACGACACCAACGTCCTGCTCGACCAGCTCCGCTGGTGGGGTCTGGCGTTGCGCGACGGCCGCGCGGCACGGCCATACGTCTCCTGAACACGCCCGACGAAAGGTAAGGATCATGAGTAGACGCACCACCGGCCTGGCCATCGAGGCCGAGGGGCTCACCCGCTCGTTCGGGGAGACCCGGGCGCTGGCCGGCATGGACCTTCAGGTGCCCGCCGGCACCGTCTACGGTCTGCTCGGCCCGAACGGGGCGGGCAAGACCACGGCCGTCCGAGTGCTCGCGACGCTGCTGCGCCCCGACGGCGGCACCGCGCGGGTCTTCGGGCACGACGTGGTCACCGAGGCCGACACGGTTCGCGGCCGGGTGAGCCTCACCGGCCAGTACGCCTCGGTCGACGAGGATCTGACCGGTACGGAGAACCTGGTGCTCCTGGCCCGCCTGCTCGGCCTGCGCAAGCCGGCCGCCCGCGACCGTGCGGCGGCCCTGCTCGCCGCGTTCGGTCTGACCGAGGCGAGCGACCGCCAGGTGAAGAAGTACTCGGGCGGCATGCGACGACGTATCGACATCGCCGCGAGCATCCTCAACACGCCCGACCTGCTCTTCCTCGACGAGCCGACGACAGGTCTCGACCCGCGCAGCCGCAACCAGGTGTGGGAGATCGTCCGGGCCGTGGTGTCGCACGGGACGACCGTGCTGCTGACCACCCAGTACCTCGACGAGGCCGACCAGCTCGCCGGGCGGATCGCGGTCGTCGACCACGGCCGGGTGATCGCGGAGGGCACCCCGGGCGAGCTGAAGTCGTCGGTCGGCTCCGGCACCGTCCACCTGCGACTGCGCGACCCCGGTCAGCGACCCCAGGCGGAGAAGGTGCTCCGGGAGGCGCTCAACGTGCCGGTGCAGCTCGCCGCCGATCCGGTGGCGTTGACCGCCCGGGTGGGCGAGGCCGGCAGCGACCTCGACGCCAGCGCCCAGGCCGCCCGCGCGCTCGGTGACCTGGCCCGCGCCGGCATCGTCGTCGACGACTTCTCCCTCGGCCAGCCCAGCCTGGACGAGGTCTTCCTGGCCCTGACCGATCATCCGGCCGTGTCGGCCGACGAGCGCGACGACGAGCTGGAGGCAGCCCGATGAGCAACGCCACCACCACGACCGAACGGGCGCCGTCGGTCTACGTTCCGTCCGCCGAGGCGCTGGCGACCGTCCTCGCGCCCGGCGCCCGGCCGCCCCGGCCGAGCGCGCTGGGCGCGTCGCTCACCTTCGGCTGGCGGGCCCTGCTGAAGATCAAGCACGTGCCGGAGCAGCTCTTCGACGTGACCGCGTTCCCGATCATCATGGTGCTGATGTTCACGTACCTGTTCGGCGGCGCCCTCGCCGACAGCCCGCGTGACTACCTGCAGTTCTTCCTGCCCGGCATCATGGTGACAAGCGTCGTCATGATCACCATGTACACGGGCGTCGGCCTCAACACCGACATCGAGAAGGGCGTCTTCGACCGCTTCCGGACGCTGCCCGTCTGGCGGCCGGCCGCCCTGGTCGGCATGATCTTCGGCGACGTGCTGCGCTACATCCTCGCCGCCGTGGTGATCCTCGGCGTCGGGCTGGCGCTCGGGTTCCGTCCCGACGGCGGGGTCGCCGGGGTCGCCGCGGGCATCGGACTGCTGGTGATCTTCTCGTTCGCGTTCTCCTGGGTGTGGACGTTCTTCGGGCTGATCCTGCGCAGCGAGAAGTCGGTGATGGGGGTCAGCATGATGGTGCTGTTCCCGCTGACGTTCCTCAGCAACGTCTTCGTCGAGCCGAGCACGATGCCCGGCTGGCTCCAGGCGTTCGTGAACGTCAACCCGGTGAGCCAGCTGGTCGCCTCGGTCCGTGCGGTGATGTCCGGCTCGTCGGACCCGTCGGCCACGATGTGGCTGCTGGCCTGGAGCGCCGGCTTCGTGCTCGTCTTCGGCACGCTGACGATGTACAAGTACAACCGCCGCTGACCCGGCCCTTCCGACGGGCGCTGCCACGGCCGTGGCGGCGCCCGTCGACCGGTCTCACAGCCGCCAGGGCGGTGGGTTGGGCGGTAGGTAACGGCAGGTGCTGCCGGTCGAGACGGACTCGCGCAGGTGGCTGGCCAGCGCCGGGTGGCGATCGTCGAGCTTGCGCAGGGTGTCCCGGATCCGCGCGGTCACCGTCTTACGGGCCCGCTCGGCCTCGTCGCCCAGCCGGCGGCTCCGACCGGCCAACCCCGCCGCGGCGCGCAGTTCGTCGAGCAGCGCGCCGCGCTCGGCGTCCAGCGCGGCCACCTTCCGCTCGTCGTCACGCGCGGCGGCCCGGTCGATCTCCTCGTCGAGGCGTGCCAGGTGCCGCCGGTAGCGGGCCTTCGCCTCGTCGTCGAGGACCGGGTCGCCACCCATCCGGCGGGCGGCGACCAGCTCCGGCCCGGCGGCCGGGTCGAGCAGCTCCACCGCCGGCACGTCGCTGCCCGGCCGGCTCAGCAGTAGGTTCAGGTCGTGCAGCCCCTTGGCGTCGGGCAGGTGCACCACGACACCGCCGTACGCGAGCTGCCAGACCGGGCCGTCGCGCCGAAACTCGTACCCCTCGATCGCGGGCGCCGCCGGCGCGGCCTGGCCGGGCGCGTCGAGCTGGCGTGCGGCGCTGGGGGTTGGGACGCCGAGCTGGTGGAGCACCTGCGTCATCCCGAGCGCGGTTGCTTCCTGGACGGCGGCGGCGCGCAGCGCGGCCAGCGTCTCGGCATCGCCGGGGTGGTTGCGGCCGGCGAGGGCCTTCGCGAGACCCGCGCGGGCGATCAGCGACCAGGGCCGGGAGCCCAACCGCTCGGCGGAGTCACGGGCGGCCGTGAAGCCGGCGACGGCGTCGTCCCAGCGTTCCTGAGCGGCGTCGATCAGCGCCAGCCAGTGGTCGACGGGGCCGCTGATGTCGCAGCCGAAGAGCCCCACCGCCCACTGGCCACGGTGCGGGACGAGCGCGGCCCGCGCCTCGTCGCAGCGACGCGGATCACCGGATGCGGCGGCGGCCTGCGCGCGCAGCCGCGCCCAGAGCGGCGACACCGGACGCGGATAGCGGGTGCCGGTCGCCTCGATGCCGGCGGTCAGTCGGACGGCCGTCTTATCGTCGCCGCGTTCGGCCGCGCTGATCGCCCGCAGCAGCTCCCGGTAGGGGTAGTCGGCCGGGGCCAGCCCGTCCAGCAGGCTGTCGACCTCGGCGAACCGGCCCTGGAGCAGCAGCCGGGACCAGAGCAGGTGATGGCCCATGAAGGCGAACTCGGCGTGGCTCGGATCGGCGATGTCGGTGAGGACGACGAACCGTTCGTCGGCCTCGGCGAAGTCACCCCGGAATGCCGCGATGATCCCGCTGTCGATGGTCGCCGCCATCCGGTGCCGGGCGAGGTCGCCCTGCTGGTTGGCGGCGACGAACGCGCGGAACTCCTCGACGAATCGGGGGTCGTCCAGCTCCAGCAGCGCCACCCAGCGCAGCGAGGTGGCCCACAGCTCGGTCTGCCGGTCTCCGGTCCGGCGGGCCACGGCTCGGATCTCGGCGGTCAGCTCGGCCCGGGCGGCGGCGGTGCCGAGCCCCCAGGTGGTGTCGTGGCGGGCCCAGAGGCTGAAGGTGAGCGCCTCGTCGTCCTGCCCTCGGCGGGCGATCGTCTCGGTGGCGGTGATCAGGTCGGCGATCAGCGTGCCGACCGACGCGTCGGCGTCGGGCTCGCCGATGAGCCGCCGGTACGCCTCCCGCACCAGTTCCGCCGACTCCAACGAGCGCACGGTCTCCACCTGACGGGAGCGGTACACGATGAGCGCGACCCGGGCCAGCAGCACCGGCTCGTCGAGTGTGCGGGCCAGCGTCGCGGCCTCGCCCAGCAGCTGCGCGGCCTCGTCCCGGCCGGCGTGGTGATACTGCACCTCACCGAACTCGACAAGGATGCGCACCCGTTGCGTCCGGTCCTGGACGACCTCCAGTGCCCGGTGGAAGTGCACCGCCGCCTCGTCGGTGGCCAGCCGGGCGAACGCGTGCCGCCCGGCGGCGACCAGCAGCTCGGCGACCCGGGCGCGGTCGAGGGTTGGGCCGGCCAGGTAGGCGTGACGGGCCAGGTCGGCCGGGATCAGCTGGTCGCTGAGCTCGCGCAGGTCGTCGACCGCCCGCACGATCGCGCCGTGCCGGGCCTGCCGGTCGTCGTCGGTGAGCCCGTCGTAGAGGGTCTCCCGCACCAGGTCGTGGGCGAAGGCGAACCGGCCGCCGCCCTGGGCGACCACCAGCCGGGCGGTCACCGCCCGGTCGAGCATCCGGTCGACCTGTGCCGCCGGGGCCGTCGCGCTGGCCGCCAGGACCTGTCGGTGGAACTCGCGGCCCAACACGGCGGCGACGGTCAGTGTCTCGACCACCGCCGCAGGCAGTTGGGCCAGCCGCCGTCGCACCGCCTCCCGTACGCCGGGCGCGATGGTGCCGGTGGTGCCGTCGGCGTGCCACAGCCGGGCGGTCTGTTCGACGAAGAACGGGTTGCCGCCGGTGCGCCGGTGCACCTTGGCGACCAGACCGGCGTCGGGCTCCCGCCCGGCGGTCCGGGCGATCAGGGCGGCCACCTCGTCGCGGGCGAGGCCGGTGAGGGTGATCATGGTGGACTTCGCGACCAGCGGCATCAGCAGGGGGCGCAGCGGGTGCTCGCCCGACTCGACCTCCGCGTCGCGGTAGGTGCCGATCAGCAGCAGCCGCTCGAACCAGGTGTGCTGGGCGGCGAACCCGAGCAGCCGCAGCGAGGCCGGGTCGGCCCAGTGCAGGTCGTCGAGCACGACCACGACCGGTCGGCGTTGGGAGACCGCGACCAGCGCCGCGGTCACCGCGTCGTACAGGGCGAACGCCTCCTGGTCGGCGACGTCCCGATCCTCGCTGACGGGCGCCCAGCCGTCGGCGAGCCTGCGCAGGTCGTCCGTGCCGGTCTCGCCGAGCAGGGCCGCGAGGGCCGGCTCGGCCTCCGGCCGTGCGACCGCCCAGTCGTCGGCGGAGCGCCGCAGGGCGCGTAGCACCTGCACCCACGGCCAGTAGCCGGGGGCGCTGTCGGAATCCCAGCAGGCGGCGCCGAGCACCAGCGCCCCGCGCTGGCGGGCGTCCCGTGCCGCCGACGTGACGAGGGTGGTTTTCCCGATGCCCGGCTCCCCGGTGACCAGGACGAGACCGCCGTGGCTGGTGGCGGCCCGGTCCAGTTCGGCGCGCAGCAGACCCGCGGGGTGATCCCGCCCGATGATGGCGTCGCCGAGCCGCGCGTCCATGGTTTCCAGACGGTACTGGAATCGTCCGACAGTACGGGCGGGTCTCGCGCAGACCTCTGGAGCTGATGCCACAAACGGGTCAGGCCGAATGATTACCTAAACTTCCCTATACGAGCTACGCTAGGGAACGATGACGGAAGAAATGTACTCGGTCGAACAGGTCGCCGACCGCCTCGGCCTGCACGTGCGGACGGTGCGGGGCTACATCCGCTCCGGCCGGTTGAGGGCGGTGCGGATCGGCAAGCAGTACCGGATCGGCGCCGGTGATCTCGACGCGCTCACCGGACAGGCCCGGGCGGCGGCCAGCGTCGTCGGGCAGGCGGAGGTGTCGAGCATCGTGCAGATCGACGGCGTCGACCGGGCCGCCGCCGACCGGCTCGGCACGCTCGTGCTCACCAGCGCCAACACCGGCCACGACCAGGCCAACCCGCTGCGCGTGCAGACGGTGCACGACGAGGAACGCCACCGCATGAAGATCATCATTTTGGGTGGTCCGGCCGCCACCGCCGAACTGCTGCACCTGCTCGACGCCGTCCTCAACGCCGACAACGGCCTACTCGACCGGGAGGTCCACGATGCCTGACGAGATCCACGAACGCGTTGGCGTGCCGGTGCTGGTCTGCGACCCGGCCGGCCCGACCGTCGCCACCGAACAGGACGCGCTGGACCTGATCGGCGCGGCCTTCCTCGGCGCCCAGGTGGTCGCCGTACCGGCCAACCGGCTCGACGACCGCTTCTTCTCGCTGGGCACCCGCTTCGCCGGCGACGTGATGCAGAAGTTCGTCAACTACCGGGTGCGACTTGCCGTCATCGGTGACATCTCGGCGCAGCTGGAGAACAGCTCGGCGCTACGCGCCCTGGTGCACGAGTCGAACCAGGCCGGGCACATCTGGTTCGTCCCCGATCTCGACGCCCTCGACGACCGCCTCCGCGGCGCCGCGTAGCCACCTCACCGGTCGTGGACGACCGCCATCTCCACCCCGTCCGCCTCGACTCCCCCTGGCCCGGGCCGCTCGGCCGCCCAGCGCAGATAGGCCAGCCACTCCTCGGATGACCAGCCGTTCCGGCGGCCGACACCGGCCTCGGCGGGGAGCCGGCTGGCCACGAGCCGGTCGAGGATCAGGGGCTGCACCCCACCCACCCCGCGCCGGTAGCCCACGAAGTAGAGGACCTTCGTGAACAGGCCCGGCCCCAACCACGGCAGCCGCGCGTGGTCGGGGTCGCGGAAGCGGCGGTACGCCGTACGCAACGCTTCCTCATCGGGCGCTGGTGTGGACACCTCCTCCAGCGCGTACGCCAGGCGCTCGCCCTCCGGGTCGGCGCCGAGTGACCTGGCCGCGCGCCACGGCCCGTACCCGATGGGTCCGTAACCCCAGACCAGCACGGCGGTCAGCAGTTGCCGCACGCTCGCCGAGCCAGCCCGGTACGCGTCGGCCACCGCGAAGACGTCGGAGCGCCAGATGACGCCTGTCGACGGGAGGCTGTCGGGCCACGCGTCCGGCGGCAGCCCCGCCCGCCAGCGGTCGACGCGCACGGTGACCGGGGCCTGCTCGCCCGACACCACCACACTGTCGGTCACCTGCATGGTCGCCTCCCTCGGCTCGTCCTCGTCCTCGTCCGAACGCTATGGCCGAGGCCCGCCCGTCGACCGGCCGTGAACGCCATATCGCGGTATCGAATCCCGCACGTCCCCCGCGTTGTTCCATCGGCGAGTCCTTCACGCCAACCAGTGCAGGACACAGGCAAGCTGTTCGACATGGGGCCAGAAGTCGTCATCGCCGCGGTGTCCGCAGTCGTTGCGCTGATCAGCGTGGCGGTGACGTACCGGACCGCCCTCGTCACCCACCGCCTGCAGGACGAGGCACGCAACCGCGAGAAGGTGGAACTCGCGGAGGATCTGTTCCGGCGGTACCGGGTTCCACTGCTGTCGTCAGCGGAGTCGCTGCAGTCTCGACTGCACAATGTCCTCAGCCGAGACTTCCTGCACGCGTACCTGCACGATGGTGACGCCGAGGACCGGTACTACGTCCGCCACAACACGGTGTACGTCCTCGCCGAGCACCTGGCCTGGCTGGAGGTTCTCCGCCGGGAGCAGCGCTTCCTCGATCTTGATTCGGTGAAGAGCACCAAGGAGCTCTTCGCCGCGATCCAGCGGATCCATCACCCCCTGGCGACCGACGGACTGCCCGGCCCGTTCCGCGTCTTCAGGGGACACCAGCGCGCCATCGGCGAGGTCATGCTGCACCGGGTGGAGACGTCCGATGGCACGGTGACCGACGTGCTGGGCTACGCGGCCTTCTGCCACCGCCTTGAGACCGACCCGGGATTCGCATCCTGGTTCAACCGCCTCCTGGCGGAGGTGGACGACGTGGAAGCGGGGGGTCGCCGCGGAAACGAACGGCTGGTACTCCTGCAGAACGAACTCGTCGCGCTCATCGAACTGCTCGATCCCAGGGGCGAATGGCTCCCGCTGGAGCACCGCGAACGGTTGCCGCGAGCGGACGTGACCGTGCCCGCCTCGCGGACACCCAACGGCTGACGGTCGCAGCTCGGCTCAGGGGTCTTCCGCGCGGGTGCGTCAGTCGGTGCGGGGGGTCGGTCTGCGCAGCAACTCGGCCAGGTTGCCCATCGCGGCCTGGAAGTCGACCCGGTCGGCGGCGTGGAACCGGCGGAAGAACCAGTTCGGTACGCGAGCCTGCCCCCGCCTGCTGTGGAAGATCAGGTCCTGGGTCTGCCGGGCGAGGGTGAGCAGGTCCGCTGCGGTGGGGGCGTCGTCGCGCCGGGCGGTGGCGACGACCTGGTTCTGCAGAATGGTGAGGGCCCGGTCCCGCTCGGCGGCGACGTCACGCTGACCTCGGTAGATCTCCAGCCCCAGCAGGAGAGCACCGAGCGACGGGACGAACCACTGCGTCAGCAGGGCGGCCACGGTCAGGTCGGCGGTGACCGCGAAGACGACACCCGCGCTCGTCCAGAACCCGACGCCGGCCAGCACCGCGTACGCGTAACGCCGTCGCACCCGGGCACCCCACCCGAGGTTCTGCTGCTGGCAGGCGAGCACGTCGTACGGGCGCGGTAGCGGCGGGATCTCGTAGTAGTCGCGGAGGTACTGCTCGTCGTCCCGGTAGGCCCGTTCGAGTCGGCTGACCTCCTGCGGGCCGAGGGGTTCGCCGGCCGCCACCGCATTCCAGGGCAGACCGAACAGCCGCACGTCGAACATCTCCTGGAGAGTGGCGGCCCGGCGGATCTGGCCGGTGGACCAGGAGGCGAGCCCGGTCGCGTTGAGCACGGCCCAGAGGGCCCCCACGGCGGTGACGCCGGTGGCCGACACGCCGGTGAAGGCGACCACCGCACCTGCGACGCCGATGGCGACAGAGAGCGCCATGCGGAGGTTGTCGAGCCGTTGCGCCCGGGTGTGGCAGACCGACATGGCATGCAGAAGGGCCATCATCTCGGGCCGGTTCTGCCGCCTGAGCAGGGAATCAGTACGCTCTGTCACATCAGCCTCCCCTCCCGGTGACCGAGTCTACATCCAGCTCAATAAATGTGACCCAAAGTGACGAAACGACCCTCCAAAGTGACCATCCAGCTACCATTTAGTAGGTTTCACAAGTGACTGCGAATTACTCACTCGTTCGCCCGGAGTCGAGGTAATCTCCGGAGGCCGCGCACATCCCGCGCACCCCTCTTGTCGGCCGACACAACCCCCGGTCGTTCCTGTCCACCTCCCGCTGATGAAGGGCCGACCGACGGGCATGAACGACGGCCTCGACGACCTCATGCAGGACCCGGCAGCCACGAAACGGCTGCGTCGCTGGGCGGAGTTGCGTGGTGGCACGGTGCGGGCTCCGAGCCGCCCCTTGCGCACCCGCGGTTTCACCGACGCGTACCTGGTCACCATCACTTTCAGCCGACGCGGCAACGGGCCGGGCAACAGCACCCAGAAACTCATCGTCAAGGTGCAGGGCCGGGGCACGAAGGAGCCGGAGCGGCACGAGCAGGCGTGGCTGTCCAACGAGGACTTCGCCAAGCGCCATCTGGTGCGGCAGCCCTACGGTGGCCTGGACGTCGACGACGACCGCATCATGACGTTCCAGGAGGTCGCCAATGACGGCGGCCCGGTGACCACCCTGGACGACATCGACGAGGAGTACCTTGTCCCGACCTTCGCCACGGTGACGGACCGGGTCCTCAACGACTGGAACCGGCGCCCGAGCGACGCCGGCCTCAGGGGTCGACCGATCGGCACCACCACTATCGGCGACTACATCCGGGGTGAGCTGACCGTTGCCGGCGTCCTGGCCGAGGTGCCGCACCTGGCCGCCCGCGTCGGCCTGCCCGACCCGTCGAGCGACTGGCTGGTCATCGACGGTGTGGTCCTGCCGAACCCGCTGCGGCTGGTCGCCCCGGATGCGCCCGAGCAGGAGCCCAGGATCGACTACGTCCAGGGGTACGCCCACGGCGACCTGCACGGCGGCAACATCCTGATCCCGCTCGACGGCGTACCCCGACCCACCGCGTTCCGGCTGGTCGACCTCAGCGCCTTCGCGGAGGACGCGCCGCTCACCCGGGATCTGGTCTGCCTCCTGCTGACCACCGTGCTGCGCCATGTCGCACCCCGGCTGGCCGCCGACGGTCCCGGGCTTCCGACGACGCAGGCAGACGCACTGGTCAACAAGCTGCTCCACCCGATCGTCGACCGGCCCAGCCTGGCGCTGCCTCGCCTGCTGGACGACCTGGTCAACTCGGCCCATCTGCTCGTGCAGAGCGGCGCGAAGGGCGGCTGGGGCCCGGAGTGGCGGACGCAGTACCGACTCTCCATGATCAGCCAAGCGCTCATCTGCACCACGTTCGACAACCTCAGCCAGGCCGGGCGGCGTTGGTGCTTCCGGCTCGCCGCCGAGGCGTACAACGGGGAGTTCTTCCCCTCGGCCGCACGGCCCGCACCGGCCGGGCTGCCCGTGCTGCCGCGCCTCGCGAGCGACATGTCGGCGCAGCCACGTACCCCCGCCCGACCGCCGGTGCCGCGAGCCGCCAGCGGCGGGGTCGACCTGGGCTGGTCGCCCAGCGTCACCGCCGAGCAGGGCTCGCTGCACGCCGAGCCGTCCCGCCCGGTGGCCACCGCCGTCCGGACCGGCAACGCTCCGATGGCGACGCACGCCGGGCCGACGGACAACTCGATCCGCCCCGACCCCTGGGTCGGCAACAACCGATCGAACCCGCAGCGACCCGGGCCGTTCGGGGACGGCGTACCGCAGCCGCGCCGGCCGCTGAACGACGGCCTGCTCTGGTCGCGGTCCGTGGCGAAGCGACGGACGATACCGAGAACACGACTGCGGTTGATCACCGCAGCCGTCCTCAGTGGGGTGTCCCTGAGCACCGCGGTCGGCTGCCCCACGCCGATCGGATTGGACCGTCCGAGGGGAACGACCACTCTGCCGACGCGGACCGTTCCGGAGGGAGCGGACCGCGGTGCGTCCCGGGACGAGGCGAGCCAGCGACTGACCGACCTCGCGCTGAAGGTCGCGGAACTGCGCGACCCACCGCCGCCAGGTCCTTTCACCTTCACCTGCCGACAGGTGTGGGCGTTGGAGGCGAGGGACAAGCACGAAGATCAGAAGATCCTGTTCCAGGAGGTACGCCTCTGGTGGAACTCCCGCCTGTCGGGTCGCTCGATCACCGTCAACGAGGAACCGGGGCGGCGAACGGAGCCTCCGGACGACGACACGTACGCCGAGGGGGAGCTGTCGGAGGTCCTGCCCCTGCCTGCGGCGAACGCGACCGAGCTACGAGACCAGCTCGCGCGGCTCGCGCCGAGGGTCCGCCGGCACGGCGGAACGCAGCCGGGGAGCTGCGGCGCGTGGCCACGTTCCACCGCTACCACCTGTTGACGCCCCGTCAGCGGGCGGCGCTGCTGCTGCACCTGGCAGCGACGACCGGAATCACCTACCGCGAGGAGCAGCTCGACCGCGCGGACCGACCCGGGCACGCGTTCAGCGCCGACGATGATGAGGGCCGGCGCGACACGCTGATGTTCGGCGAAGACGGGCGGCTGCTCAGCCACGAGGTGACCGGCGCCGGCGACTCCTTCATCAGCTACGACCTGCTGCTGACCACCACGCGAACCGAAACGACCGCCGACCTCGACTGCACCTGACCCTGCTCAGGGGCAGTACCGGTCGACATAGTTCGGCCACTCCCGGTACGGGGCGGCGTCACTGCGGACCCGGTTGCCGGTGCCGATGGTGAACAGATTGGTGCTGTTGTAGTAGAACGACACGGACCCGCTGCCGAGGTTGTAGTGCGCGGACTCGATCCTGTACTGCCACTGCCAGGTGGCGAGGTTCTGTCGGCCGCACGAGGAGAGCCGGCCCCGGGGGTAGCCGAAGTTGGGCAACTCGTAGAAGCAGTACCACCCCGAGGGGCAGTCGGCCGTGGCGAGCACCCCGACGGGCCGCCGCAGGGTGACGACGAACGCGCCATCCTGGTAACTGATCTCGTTGTCGTTGATCGCTCTGCCGCCCGGATGCTCGGCCAGATAATTCGCCATCTCCTGTCGGAGACCGAGCTGATCGACCACGGCGGCGCGGGCCGGCGCGGGAGCTGAGAACACGAGCAGGAGCCAGCCGAGCCCGGCGGATAAAGCTGCCCGAAAAGGGAAAGGAGTGACCATTCGACACCTCGCGATGTGAGCGCGCAGGGACCTGAGGGGCGCACCCATGGCCGGCTCAGCATCGGGTGCGAGACGCGGGGAATCGATGGAAACCACCGCTCGACAAGCATATGAACGCTCCACTGTGATCACCAGTGGTGCGCAAAATCTGAGGTGAGGCCGCACCAACAATGCCCACATAAGCGTATTGAGTGCCGGCTGCGACATGGAAGTTGCATCCAGCCAGGCCGCGCGGATGATGGAAAAAGACATTGATGGTGGCGGATTACTTATTTACCATCCCAACCATGCGTCCTCGTCGCGTAACCGTCGCCGTCGCCGTCGCCGCACTGGCGAGCCTGCTCGTCGTCGGCGTGGCCCGCGCCGACGGCCCAGCGATCAGCACCCCCGGCAGCCCGACGGTGGTAGCCAACGAGCCATACCAGCTCACCCTCAGCTGGACACCCTCCACCTGGGTCGGCGAGCGACCCATCAGCTACGAGGTGCAGGTACCGCTGGGTCCGAACACGTACCGCCTCCTCGGCACCACGACCGACACCGCGATCACCTTGACCGACCTGGCACCCGGCACGACGTACCGGATCGCGGTCGCCGCCCGAGCGCTCGGCGGCTACTCCGACAGCTCGCCTGCCACCACCGTGCGGACCGCCACGGGCCGCGCGACGGTCAGCTACCTCAACCTGGACTGGGCTCCGACGAACAACCAGATCCAGCACGTCGTCCGGGTCACCAACACCGGCACCGGACCGCTCGACCTGACGACGGTGCGGGTGCGCTACCACCTGCGCTTCGAAGGCGGCAACACCTCGCTGGTGCCGAACTGCGACTGGGCCGCACTGGGCTGCGACCGGATCCGGCAGACCGTGCAGTTCTTCATCCCACCGGGCGGGCCGCCGGGCTACCCGACCCCGGGCACCGCCGCCCCCGGCTGGGTCGAGCTGACCTTCACCAGCGGGACGCTCGAAGCTGGTGCGTCGACCGGGCCGATCCAGCTACGGCACCACCGGCACAGCTGGAGTGACATCGACGAACGCGACGACCCGAGCTGGCTCCCCGCCACCGGGCAGTGGACCGAGAACGGGCGGATCACGCTGGACGTCGACGAGGTACGCGAGTTCGGCGACACGAACGCCTGACCGCTTGCTGGGGAAACCCAGCCGGCTCCCACTCCGTCAAGGAATGCGTGCCACTTCGCGTTTATGCCGGAGCAGCGCTCCCAGGTCCGGCAGGTCATCGACTGTCGCCGGTAGGCGGAGGCGCTTGCCGTCGTAGCTGGAGTAATGCTGATTACCCGTCGATACATGCAAGACGTACGATTCGTCGATCCAGATCAGTCCCCGGTCCAAGAGGTTGTGCAGGTCAGCCCGGAGCAGGATGCCATTACTGACCTGATTGGTGGCCGGCCCGTCGTACGGGTCGAGGTGATCGCGGGTTAGGTTACGACCATGGAGCAGCGGATCAGCCTCGTCACCCTCGGAGTCACGGACGTAGCGCGGGCCAAGGCGTTCTACCAGCACCTCGGCTGGCGGGGCCAGGAGGTCGAGGAGACGGTCTTCTTCCAGGCCGGCGGCTTGGCGCTCGTCCTCTGGGGCCGGGACAAGCTGGCCGAAGACGCGGGCGTCGATGATCCGGGCACCGGTGGCTTCGGCGGAATGGCCCTCGCCCAGAACGTCCGCTCCCGGGCGGAGGTCGACGAGTTGATGGCCACGGCGGCAGCCGCCGGTGCCGAGGTGACCAAGCCGGCGCGGGAGACGTTCTACGGCGGCTACGCCGGCTGTTTCGCCGACCCGGACGGTCACGTGTGGGAGATTGCCTGGAACCCCGGTTTCCCGCTCGGCGCGGACGGCGCCCTGACCGTTCCCGACTTCAGCGCCACCAGCTGACGCGGAGCAGGAAGAGTCACGGCGCCGCGGATGGGCAGAGCAGCCGGTCCACCAGCGGGAGTTGGAGAGGATCCAGGCAGACCCTCAGCAGCGTGGGATCCGACCGCGACGGCGTCGCGCTGGGGGCGGGCGCGGTCTGTGTGGCCGATGCGGTGGGTTTCGGAGGGGCTGGCGTGGGCGCGACCGCGGTGGGCGCCGGACCGGGGGTCGGGGCCGACG
>NZ_JAEVHM010000103.1 GCF_016802865.1 Micromonospora parastrephiae
CGCGCCGGGCGGTTGCGTGGCGCCGGGTGGCGCGGGGTGGTCAGGCGGGCGTGGCGGCGGGCGGGCTGGCGGCGTCGGCGGCTCGGCCAGCCGGGTGACCGGGGCGGGGAACGTGGCGATCAGCACCGCCGCGCCGCAGCCGGTGCAGATCAGCTCGGGACAGTCGGTGCCGTGGTCGTCGACGCAGGGCGGCGCCTCGAACGGTGCCACGCCCTCGCAGACATCGCAGTAGAGGTCGCGGTGCGACACGGGCGTCTCCTTCTCACTTCGGTCGAACCGCCCCCGGACGCGACAGCGACGCACAGACGGGAGCGGAGAACTACTCCGCTGTACTTTCCCACCCGGGTCCGACAATTTTCGCGCGCCGTGGCCGGGAGACGCCGTCGTAGGTTCGCGCCGGTGTCCGACGGGCGTGATCGACTCGACTTCCCTGAAGTCGGGGGATCCGGTCCAGCTGGACACCGTGGATTTCAGGAACCCGGGTCGATCACGGCGGGACGCCACCCGCCGGTGGGTCCCGCGCCGCGCCGAGGTCAGCCGGCGGTGGCGGCCTCGATCCAGCGGTCGAGGGTCGCGGCCGCCGCACCGGAGTCGATCGACTCGGCGGCGCGGTCCAGGCCGGCGCGCAACGCCTCGGTCAGGTCGCCGTCCAGCGGACCCTGGGTGGCCAGCGCCGCCGCCGCGTTGACCAGCACCGCGTCCCGGACCGGACCCGTCTCGCCGGCCAGCAGGCGACGGGCCACGCCGGCGTTGTAGGCGGCGTCACCGCCGCGCAGGTCAGCGAGGGTGGCCCGGGGCACCCCCAGGTCCGTCGCGTCCAGCACGGCCTCGCGTACGGTGCCGCCCTGAGCCGCCCAGATCCGGGTCGGCGCGGCGGTGGTGAACTCGTCCAGCCCGTCCTCGCCGCGCATCACCAGCACCGAGTCGCCCCGGGCGGCGAACACGCCGGCCATCACCGGGGCCATCCGGGAGTCGAAGCAGCCCACGGCGCCGGCGCGGGGCCGGGCCGGGTTGGTCAGCGGGCCGAGGAAGTTGAAGACGGTGGGTACGCCCAGCTCCCGGCGGACCGGCCCGGTGTGGCGCATACCGGGGTGGAACCGGGCCGCGAAGCAGAACCCGATGCCGGCCTCGGTGACGCAGCGGACGATCGCGTCCGGGTCGAGGTCGAGTGGGACGCCGAGGAACTCCAGCAGGTCGGCCGTGCCGCAGGAGGACGACGCCGCCCGGTTGCCGTGCTTGACCACCCGGACGCCGGCGCCCGCCACGACCAGCGCGGCCATCGTGGAGATGTTGACCGTGTGGGCGAGGTCACCACCGGTGCCGACCACATCCAGCGCCGTGGAGCGCAGCTCGTCGGGGAGGTCCACCGGGACGGCCCTGCTGAGCATCGTCTCCACCAGCCCGGCCAGCTCGGCCGAGGTCTCACCCTTGGCCCGCAGCGCCACGGCGAAGCCGGCGACCTGCGCGGCGCCCGCCGAGCCGGCCATGATCTCGCCCATCGCCCAGGCGGTGTCAGCGGTGGACAGCTCCTCGCCGCGCAGCAGCGAGTTGAGCAGGTGCGGCCAGGTCCGATCGCCCATGGCGGGCCTCCCGAGCGTGCGAAGTGCGGGTGGGCTGGAACCGGCGCCGACTCGTCCAGCGCCGTGGCGGTGCCGGAGAGCGGGGGACGTCAGGCGGGTGCGTGCGTCCGCAGCAGCTCGGCCACCGTGCCGCCGGTGGTCACCGGGTCGAGCGGGTGCACCAGCGTCGCGTCGACCTCGGCGTACGCGGCGAGCCATCGGTCGGCGGCGCGGGCGATCACCAGGCAGGTCGGGGGAGCGTCGTCCCGGTCGTCCTTGATCTGTCGGGCGATGCCGATGCCGCCGCCGGGGCTGGCCTCGCCGTCGAGCAGCAGCAGGTCGATCTCGTAGTCGTCGACCAGCCGGATGGTCTCGGCGTACGTCGACGCGTCGACGAACTCGATCCGCAGCCCGGGCGCGGGCCGGGTGCCGACGGCGAGCCGCATCCGGTCACGGACCTGCGGGTCGTCGCTGTAGAGCAAAACGGTGCAAAGACGATCGCTCATGCCGGCACTCCGCTTCCACCTCGTAGCTGCCCGCCGATCGTACCGGTCGACGTGACGTAGTCGACATCCCGCCCGACGCCGGCCGTCCGCGGTGCCGTCCGCCCAGCTCAGACGGCTGCGGGGCCGGCGGCGCGCTCGCGGGCCTCCTGGCGGTCCAGTTCCCGGTCGACCCGGCGTGCCTCCCGCTCGGACTGCTTGACCCACTGCACCACCAGCACGGCGAGCATGGTGACGCTGACGAACTCGCCGCCGGCCCACAGGATGCCGCCGGCGACCACCTGGTCGTCCCAGGGGTCGGACCAGCTCAGGTTGAGCGACGGGTACCAGTCGCCGCCGAAGAGCGTGCTGCTCTGCATGATGGTGAGCCCGAGCACGGTGTGGAACGGCACGGAGAGCAGCATCAGCAGCGCCCGCGCCGGGTACGGCCAGCGCCCCGGCAGTGGGTCGAGCCCGAGCAGCGGCCAGAAGAAGACGCAGCCGGTCATGATGAAGTGCGCGTGCACCAGCTCGTGCGCCCACGCGTGTTCCAGGGTGAAGCGGTACAGGTCACTGAAGTACAGCGCGAACGGGTTGACCACGAAGATGGCGAACGCCACCAGCGGGAAGCTGTACACCCGGGCGACGCGGCTGTGCACGATCGCGAGCAGGCGCCGGCGCGGGCCGACCGGCAGGGTGCGCAGGGCCAACGTCATCGGCGCGCCCAGCGCCAGGAAGATCGGCGCCACCATGGAGAGCACCATGTGCTGGATCATGTGCACCGACAGCAGCGCGGTGTCGTACGCGTGCAGGCCGCTGACCGTGACCAGCGCGATGCCGCCCAGGCCGGGACCGAGGAAGGACACCGTCCGGGCGGCCGGCCAGCGGTCGCCGCGCACGCGCAGCCGGTACACCCCGTAGAGGTACAGGCCGGCCGCGAGCACCAGGCTGAGGGCAAGCCAGCTGTCCAGCCGGGTCTCGGTCAACACCGCGCCGACGGTGAACGGCGGCGGTGCCGAGGTGGCGGCGAAGATCGAATCGACGTGCAGCACGCTTTTCAGGCTAGGCCAGGCGAACCGGACCCTGACGCTCGGGCCACGGAAGGCGCGGGTTTGGCACCCCGCTGATCGCCGGCCCCGGTCAGGGGCAATAATGACGGCGTGACTGCGGCCCCAGCCATTGACAAGAGCCGGATCCACTCTCTGACCCGACCAAACATGGTCAGCGTCGGGACGATCGTGTGGCTCTCCAGCGAACTCATGTTCTTCGCGGCGCTGTTCGCGATGTACTTCTCGATCCGCGCGGCTGCGCCGGAGCAGTGGGAGAAGCACACCGAGCACCTGAACATCCCGTACGCGACCACCTTCACCGTGATCCTGGTGCTCTCGTCGGTGACGTGCCAGCTCGGTGTCTTCGCGGCGGAGAAGGGTGACGTGCACGCGCTCCGGCGCTGGTTCACCGTCACCTTCGTGATGGGCCTGATCTTCGTGCTCGGCCAGCTGAACGAGTACCGGCACCTGGTCGCCGACGGCGTCAAGATCAACGAAGACGGTTACGGATCGATGTTCTACCTGACCACCGGCTTCCACGGCCTGCACGTGACCGGCGGTCTGATCGCCTTCATCATCTTCATGGTCCGTACGACCATGGGCCGGTTCACGCCGGCGCAGGCGACCTCGGCGATCGTCGTGTCCTACTACTGGCACTTCGTCGACGTCGTGTGGATCGGGCTGTACGCCATGATCTACTGGCTTCAGTGATCTTGGCGCGTCACGAACCGCGCCGCTGCTCCGTCCCCTGAGACAAGGTCCAACCGGTTAAGGACACAGCTCATGACTTCTGACAACGACCGCCGACGCGGCCTGCTCGCGCGGTTGCGCGGGCGGCCCGCCGCGCGCAGCAGGGGCCGCCGCCGGCTGGGCGCCGCGGTCCGGCTGTTCGCCGCGCTGATGCTCGCCGGCGGCGCCTACACCGTCTTCGCCCCCGGTGCGCAGGCACAGGACAACCCGCCGCTGACCGGCGCCGCTGCCGAGGGCAAGGCGCTGTTCGATGTGAGCTGTGTGACCTGCCACGGACGCAACGCCCAGGGTGTCGAGGGCCGCGGGCCGAGCCTGATCGGCGTCGGCGCGGCCTCGGTCGAGTTCCAGGTCAGCTCGGGCCGGATGCCGCTCGCGCGGCAGGAGGCCCAGGCGCACCGCAAGCCTCCGCTCTTCACCGACGAGCAGACCCGCCAGCTGGCCCAGTACATCCAGGAGCTCGGTGGCGGCCCGGTCGTGCCGGAGGGCGACGAGCTGCGCGAGGGCGGCAACGTCGCGGCCGGCGGTGAGCTGTTCCGGATCAACTGCTCGCAGTGCCACGCCTTCGGTGGCGGTGGCGGCGCGCTCTCCTCGGGCAAGTTCGCCCCGAGCCTGCGCCCGGCAACCGACCGTCAGATCTACGCGGCGATGCTGAGCGGCCCGCAGAACATGCCGGTGTTCGGCGACAACCAGCTCCGGCCGGAGCAGAAGGCCGACATCATCGCGTACATCCAGGAGACGCTGAAGCACGACCAGGACCCGGGTGGGTTCAACCTCGGTCGGTACGGGCCGTCCACCGAGGGCCTGGCGATCTTCCTGGTTGGCATCGTGGCGCTCGTCTTCGCCAGCCTGTGGATTGCGGGCAAGTCGTGACCGAGCGGATCGTCCGATTCAGTGCTGTGGTGCCGCTCGGCGCCACCCGTAGCGAGGTGACGGCATGAGCACCCACACCGAGCACCAGGCCCCGCAGGGCCAGGAGCCGCTCGACGTGAACGACCCCAAGCTGACCCGGTTCGACATCGTCCGCGAGGGCGCGCGTCGGGACGACATCGAGATCGTGCACTACGAGCCGCAGGTGCTGCCCGGCACGAAGGCCGAGCGCCGGCTGGCCCGGGTCGTGGCCGGGTTCTTCCTGATCACCGGCCTGGCGGCGACCGCCTTCCTGGCCATCTACATCTGGTGGCCGTGGAAGTACGAGCCGGGCCGTGGCGGCGACAAGTTCTACACCCCGCTGCTCGGGCTCACCCTCGGCGTGGCCCTGCTGGGCATCGGCTTCGGCATCCTGACCTGGGGCAAGAAGTTGCTGCCCAAGGAGGTCTCGATCCAGGACCGGCACGAGGGCGCGGTGGACGAGGAAGGCCGCACCATCACCGGTCAGACCATGCTCTACATGGCCGACGAGTTGGGTGTGAAGCGTCGTCCGCTGCTCGGCATCTCGCTGCTGGCCGGCCTCGCGCCGGTCGCCGCGGTCGCCGCGGCGCCTCTGGTCGGCGGTCTGATCTCGCACCCGCACAAGAACAACCAGATGTTCACCACCGGCTTCCACGCGGCCGAGGGCGGCGAGCGGATCCGCCTGGTCCGTGAGGACGGCCGCCCGGTGCGCCCGGCGGACATCAGCTCCGGTGGTCAGCTGACCGTCTTCCCCGGCATCGAACACGGCGTGAGCAACAGGCACGCCGACTCGCCGACGCTCCTGATCCACCTGCGGGACTCCGACGCGCAGGCGTCGCGCCGGGCCAACGAGCGGATCGGCCACGGCGACTACATGTGGGGCAACTATGCGGCGTTCTCCAAGGTCTGCACGCACGCTGGTTGCCCGGCCAGCCTGTTCGAGCAGCAGACCAACCGGCTGCTCTGCCCCTGCCACCAGTCCCAGTTCCTGATCACCGACAACGCCCGGCCCGTCTTCGGCCCCGCCAGCCGGCGGCTGCCGCAGCTGCCGATCGAGGTGGACTCCGAGGGCTTCTTCGTGGCGAAGTCCGACTACACCGAGACCGTCGGGCCTGATTTCTGGGAGCGGCCATGAAGCGTCGAAAGTTTGACCTTGCGGCGACGCCGGGCAAGGCCGCGGTGGGAGTGGACGACCGCTTCGCGGTGGCCACCCCGCTGCGCAAGCTGCTGAACAAGGTCTTCCCGGACCACTGGTCCTTCCTGCTCGGCGAGATCGCGCTGTTCTCGTTCGTCGTGCTGCTGCTGACCGGTGTGTTCCTCACCTTCTTCTTCGAGCCGGCGATGACCGAGGTGGTCTACGACGGCAGCTACGCGCCGTTGCAGGGCACCCCGATGTCCGCCGCGTACGCCTCCAGCCTGGACATCTCGTTCGACGTCCGCGGTGGTCTGGTGATGCGGCAGATGCACCACTGGGCGGCGCTGCTGTTCATGGCCGCGATCGTCGTGCACATGCTGCGGGTGTTCTTCACCGGTGCCTTCCGCAAGCCGCGGGAGACCAACTGGATCATCGGCTCGCTGCTGTTCTGGGTCGGCTTCCTGGCCGGCTTCACCGGCTACTCGCTGCCTGACGACGGCCTGTCCGGCACCGGCCTGCGGATCGCCTCGGCGATCATGCTGTCCATCCCGGTGATCGGATCCTGGGTCACCTCGTCGATCTTCGGTGGCGAGTTCCCGGGCACGATCATCATCAGCCGGTTCTTCATCGCCCACGTGCTGCTCATCCCGGGTCTGCTGGTCGCGCTGATCAGCGTCCACCTGGGTCTGGTCTTCAAGCAGAAGCACACCCAGTGGCCCGGCCCCGGCCGGACCAACAACAACGTGGTCGGCGAGCGGATGTTCCCGCGGTACGCGCTGAAGCAGGGCGGCTTCTTCATGGTCGTCTTCGGCGTCATCGCGCTGATGGGCGGTCTGTTCCAGATCAACCCGATCTGGCTGTTCGGCCCGTACGAGGCGTGGGTGGTCTCGGCCGCCAGCCAGCCCGACTGGTATGTCATGTTCCTCGACGGCTCGACCCGACTCATGCCGGCCTGGGAGATCAACATCCCGATCGGCGACGGGTACGTGATTCCGCCGCTGTTCTGGCCGACGGTCGTGCTGCCCGGCATCCTGGTCGGCCTGTCGACGATGTACCCGTTCCTGGAGGCCCGGCACCTCAAGGACCGCAAGAGCCACAACCTGCTCCAGCGGCCCCGGGACGTTCCGGCCCGGACCGCCGTCGGCGCCATGGCCGTCGCGTTCTACGTGGTGCTCACCCTGTCGGGTGGCAACGACGTGATCGCGGACAAGTTCCAGATCAGCCTGAACGCGATGACCTGGGCGGGCCGGATCGGCCTGCTGGTGGCCCCGCCGCTGGCGTACTACATCACCTACCGGCTCTGCCTGGGTCTGCAGCAGCACGACCGGGAGGTGCTCGCGCACGGCGTCGAGACCGGCATCATCCGGCGTCTGCCGGACGGCCGGTTCGTCGAGGTGCACCAGCCGCTCAGCGCGTCCAACGGGCACGCGGACGGCCACGGTGAGCTGGGGTACGTCGGCTGGGTGGTGCCCAAGAAGATGAACCGGCTCGGTGCCCTCGGCCCGGCCATCCGGGGCTTCTTCTACCCGATCGAGAAGCCGGTCGAGGCGCCGGTCTCGCCGGGTCACCCGCCGGTCGAGGCCCGGCCCGAGCGCGAGGCGATCGGCAGCGGCGAGAGCCGCCGCTGACCGCCCGATCGCCCCGTCGTGTCCGGTTCCACCGCCCATCCGGCCAGGAGTCGGACGGCGGCGACGGGACCGGTCGACCCCGCGCGCCGGGGGATCGCAGGAATAACCCCGGTGAGCCGGGTATCCGTGCGGTCCAACGTCTCAAGGGGGGGAACATGTTGGGTATCAAACGCCTCGGCCTGTTGGCCGCGCTGGTACTGGTCGGCGTTGCGCCGGCCGCGGCCGCGCAGGCCGCGGCACAGCCGTCGACGCAGGACACCCAGTATCTGCAGGCGGTGCACCAGGTCAACCTGTTCGAGATCACCGCCGGTGACCTGGCCCAGCAGAAGGGCCAGAACCAGGGGGTGAAGGACCTGGGTGCGATGTTGAAGACCGACCACACCCAGCTGGACCAGACGGTGCAGCAGACCGCGTCCCAGCTCAATGTGGAACTGCCGAACGAGCCCAGTGCCGATCAGCAGGCGGTCATCGACAAGCTGAACAACGCCAGCGGCGCGGAGTTCGACCGGCTCTGGGTGACCAGTGAGCTGGCCGGCCACGTCCAGGCCATCCAGGCCACCCAGACGGAGATCTCGCAGGGCTCCGAGCAGTCGGTGGTGCAGCTGGCCCAGACCGCTCTGCCGACGTTGCAGACGCACTACGACGAGCTGGTGCAGCTCGCCAACCAGCTCGGTATCCCGGTCCCGCAGACCAGCGCCAGCGGTACGCCCAGCCCGGGTGGCACCGAGTCGCCGGCTCCGGGCGGGACGACCGAGTCGCCGGCTCCGGGTGGCACGACCGAGTCGCCGGCTCCGGGCGGCGGCACCACCGAGTCGCCGGCTCCCAGCGAAAGCTGACGTAGCGGCAGCAGACGGCCGGTCCACCCGTACGGGTGGGCCGGCCGCCGTGCGTCCGGTGGCCGGCCCTGCGCGGTCAGTCGGCGCTGGCCAGGCCGATCGCGAACGCCTCCTCCAGGTCGTGCTGCGAGTACGCCCGGAACGCGATGTGCGACTCGGTGTTCAGTACGCCCGGCACCTTCGAGATGCTGCCCGCGATGACCTGGGCGATCTGGTCGAACTCGCGGACCCGGACGATGGCGATGAGGTCGACGTGCCCGGCGACCGAGTAGACCTCGCTGACACCGGGGAGGTTGGCCAGGGTCTCCGCCACCTCGGGAATCGCGTCGGTGGCGCAGTCGATCAGCACGATCGCGGTGATCACGGGGCATTTCTCCGTTCGTCGGCGTCGTCGCCCATGCTAGATGTTTCCGCCCGGGCCTGGAGGCGGGAGGCGTCGCGGCTCAGCCGTGCGCGGCGGCGGGCACGGTGCAGCCGTCCCCGAACCGGATCACGTCGTGCAGCCGTTCCCCGTCGCGTACGACCGCCCCCGGCCACACCACGGTGCGCCGCACGTCGCCGTCCACCCGGGCCTTGGCGCCGATCACCGACTCCACGCAGCGACCGGTCACCGCCGCGGACGGGTCGACCAGCACCCCGCCGGCCGCCGCGTGCAGGTTCGCCGTGAGGTAGTCGGCCGGGGTGCCGGTGTCGTAGAAGGTGCCCCGGTACGGCACCACCTCCAGGTCGCCGGCCGCCTCGGCGGGCCGCCAGAGGGCGCGTACCAGGTCGGAGACAACCACCGGGAGGTCGCGGACCAGCCGCCAGGGCAGCAGCGAGAAGCCGGTGAAGCAGTACCCGTCGAAGGTGCCCGGCGCCGTCGGGTCCGGGGCGGGCTGGCCGAGCAGGCGCACGGTGTGCCCGTCCCAGCCGTCGAGCAGCGCGGCCACGTCGGGGCCCGGGGGAGCCGACGGGTCGGCGAGGTACGCGTCGGCGTTGCCGACCAGCACCGGCCGGCCGTCGATCCAGTCCCGCAGGTTGGCCACCCCGCCCGCGGTGCCCAGCGGGTCGCCGGGCTCCACCGACAGGTGGGCGCGGTCGCCGACGTGCGCGACCACCTGGTCGGCGAGGTAGCACGCGTTCACCGCGACGCGCCCGGGTCCGGTCAGGCCGAGCCCGGCCAGCCGGGCCAGCGCCCGGTCCAGCAGCGGCACGTTGCCCACCGGGCACAGCGCCTTGGGGACCCGTTCGGTCAGCGGGCGCAGCCGGGTGCCCTCGCCGGCGGCGAGCACCACCGCGCAGACCCCCGCCGGCACGCCGGCCGTCCCGCTCACGGCGTGGTGTCCGGCACCGGCGGCGGAAACTGCCCGGCCAGCGGCCCGATGTCGTAGTAGGCGAGCAGCCGGGCGGTCGGCCAGGTCAGCTTGGGCAGGTCGTCCAGCGGATGCCAGGCGGCTTCGAAGACCTCTCCGCCGTCGACGGTGAGGTCGGTGCTGGACGCCGGCACCTCGGTTTCGAAGACCACGTCCACCCAGCCCTTGGCGTGCACGATGGCGTTCGGGACGGCGGGGCGCAGCCGGGACGGGGGCAGCCGGATGCCGGACTCCTCGAACAGCTCCCGGGCCGCGCCGACCACCGGCGCCTCGCCCCGGTTGAGCAGGCCGGCGGGCAGCGACCAGCCCTTGCCGGGCGGCTGGCGCAGCATCAACAACCGGCCCGCGCCCGTCGCCTCGGAGTCGCGCACCAGGGTGACCGCGCCGACGATGTACTTGGGCACGGCCAGCTTGACCAGGCGTCGACGTACCGGCAGGGGCAGCCGGTAGAAGGCCTGGTAGAAGATGGCCCGACCGGTGGCGCGGGAGCGGGGGATCATGACTCCAGGCTAGTGGTCACGAATGTCCTTCGGACGCGCTGGGGCCGGGCCGGTCACTGTCGATGGTCGACCAGGTCGATGAGCTGGCGTACCACGGTGTCCGGTTCGATCACCCGGTCGAAGACCGCGACGAGCAGGGTCTCCAGGTCGGGATAGCCCAGCTCTTCGGAGAGACGCAGCAGCGGCAGGTCACTGGCGAGGCCCCGGTTGTGCTGACGCAGGGCCAGCCCGATGGTGGCCCGACCGAGCCGCACCTTGTCGCTGATCGTGATGCCCGGCTCGGTGTGCTCGGCGAACCAGCGGTTGATCTGCATCTGCGCGTGCGGTGACTTGACGAAGCTGAGCCACTCCCGGCGTGGGCCGCGTGGTGCCACGCCCGCCTCGAAGCCGTTGTCCCCGTCGTTCTCGGTGAAGATTTCCACCACGTCGCCCTCGTCCAGCTCCGAGCTCAACGGAGCCAACCGCCCGTTGATCCGGGCGGCGAGGCAGTGGTCGCCGCGCTCGTTGCCCAGCTCGTAGGCGAGGTCGACGGGCGTGGCGCCGGCCGGCAGCACGACCTGTCGCCCGTCGGCGAAGACCTGGATCTGACCCTCGGCGAGGTCGCAGCGCAGCGACTCGAGGAACTGCGCCGGGTCGGCGGCGTCCGGCTCCCAGTCGAGCACCCGGCGCAGCCAGTCCAACTGCTCCGCGCGGGCCGCCGCACTGCCGCTGCCCGAGCGGGGGAAGCGGAAGTCGGCGGCGATGCCGTACTCGGCGGAACGGTGCATCTCCTCGGTGCGGATCAGCACCTCCACCGTGCGGTCCTGTGGGCCGCAGACGCTGGTGTGCAGCGAGCGGTAGAGGTTGTTCTTCGGTGAGGCGATGAAGTCCTTGAAACGGCCGGGAACGGGCCGCCACGTGCCGTGGATCGCGCCCAACGCGGCGTAACAGTCGGTGGCCGGGCCGTCGACCACCACCACGATGCGCGGCAGGTCGTACGGAGCGCTGTGGCCGCCGGCGATGGTGTCCTTCCAGATCGAGTAGAGGTGCCGGGGGCGTGGGCTCACCTCGGCGTCGACCCGGCTGCGGCGCAACGCCACCCGGGCCCGGGTGACCACCGAGTCGAGGTACGCGTCCCAGCCCGGCCGGTCGTGCACGTGCCGGGCCAGTCGGGCGTGCTCGTCGGGCTCCAGGTGCAGCAGCACCACGTCGTCCAGCTCGCGCTTGAGGGTCTGGATGCCCAGCCGGTCGCAGAGCGGGACCAGCACCTCCTGCGTCTTACGGGCGATCCGCTCCCGCGACGACGCGGAGCGCACACCGAGGGTGCGCATGTTGTGCAGCCGGTCGGCCAGCTTGATGATCAGCACCCGGACGTCCTTGGCAGCCGCGACGATCATCTTGCGGATCGTCTCCGCCTCGGCGGCCTTGCCGTAGAACGCCTTGTCGAACTTGGTCACCCCGTCGACCAGGTGGGCCACCTCGCCGCCGAAGTCCTCCGAGAGCGCCTGGAGCGTGTAGCGGGTGTCCTCCACCGTGTCGTGCAGCAGCGCCGCGACCAGGGTGGTGGTGTCCATCCCCAGCTCCGCGCAGATCTGCGCCACCGCGAGGGGGTGGGTGATGTAGGGCTCACCACTCTTGCGGAACTGCCCGCGGTGCATGTTCTCCGCGATGGTGTACGCCCGGCGCAGCACCGCGGGATCGGTGCCGGCGTGGATGCCGCGGTGGGTGCGGACCAGGTGCGTGACCGGGTCGGAGTCGGTGGTCGGCCAGGTCAGCAACGACCGCAGCCGGCGGGCGAGCGGCAGCTCACCTGGCTGGGTCGGAAGGGCGCCCCCCAGGGCGGCGCCGTGTCCGGCGTCGACGTCCACGAGGGACACCTCCTCACCCCGGCTCCTCGACCGCCGGGAACCGGTGGCCGGGAGCAGGCCCACGAATCGGGCAGGACTGCACTTCTCCAACAGCCTAAGCGAGTCGACGTAGTCCGATCGGTCAGTTGGTCATGGGCGTTCGGTCGAGAGTTGGTGAGACGAGCCGTTCTCGGCCTTCGCCAGCAGGTCACGGAAGCGGCCCGCGCCACCCACCGGCGACGACCAACCGGACGACATCTCCACCAGACGGGTCTCCGGACGTTCCAACCAGGACAGGATGCGCTCGGACTCCTCCGCCGTGGCCGCCGGCACCGGCCCGTGCCCGCCCGACACCGTCTCGGCGGTGGCCCGGATGGCGGTCAGCGTGGGTCGCGGGTGGACCCCCGGCGGGGACACCCCCGCGCCGGCCAGCCGTCCGTGCCGGACCAGGGCCAGCTCCCAGCCGCCCCGGGCCGCCGGGCGGGCCGCGGCCAGCTCGACGATCCCGGTCAGCGCGGCCAGCCGTTGCATCCGTACGGTGGCGCGCAGCACAGCGGCCAGCCGGGACCGCACCACGGCGGCCTCCTCGTAGCGCTGGTCCGCCGAGAGCACGTCGATGCGGGCCAGCAGCGCGTCCACCACCCGCTGCGGGTCGCTCGCGGTGGCGGTGCGGAACGGCGCGGCGGCTCTGTCGTCGTACTCCTCGGGGGTGATCCTGTGTTCGCAGGGTGCCGGGCAGCGACCGAGCTCGGCCAGCGCGCAGGCCGGCGTGACGGTGCGCAGCGAGAGCCGGTGCGTGCACTGGCGCAGCGGCACCGCGTCGTGGAAACCGGCGGCGGCCAGCTCGGCGGCCCGCCGGGAGGTGAACGGCCCGAGGTAGGCGGTGTCGGTGGGGGAGAGGTCGCGGACGATCGACAGCCGAGGGTACGGACCGTCGGTCAGCTTGAGCCAGACCATCCGCTCCGGGTACTTCGACCGCCGGTTGTAGGGCGGGGCGTGCGCGGCGATCAGGCGCAGCTCGCGGACCTCCGCCTCCAGCGAGTGCGCGCACTCCACCGCCTCGACCCGCTCGGCCGCGGCCAGCATCTCGGAGATCCGGGCCCGCTTCTCACCGGCGGTGAAGTAGCTGCGGACCCGGGTGGCGATGTCGACGGAGGTGCCGACGTAGAGCGGCCGGTCGTCGGCGGCCCGGAAGATGTAGACCCCGGGGACCTTGGGCAGGCCCTCGGCCAGGTGTCGTTTGCGCCGCTGGGTCGGGGTGACCGCCCGGGCGAACTCGATGGCGTCGCCGACCGTGTCCACCCGGTGCCCGCCGAGCCGACCGATCAGCCCGTGCAGCACGTCGACGGTGGCCTTCGCGTCGTCCAGCGCCCGGTGGGTGGGTTGGGTGGCGGTGCGGAAGTACGCGGCCAGGGTGCCCAGCTTGCGGTTGGGCACCTCGTCGCGGGTCAGCACCCGGCGGGCCAGCGCCGCGGTGTCCAGCACCCGTGGGTTGGGCCAGCGGTAACCGTGCTTGGCACAGGCGGCCTTGAGGAAGCCCACGTCGTACGGGGCGTTGTGGGCCACCAGCACCGCGTCGTCGATGAACTCCAGGAAGCTCGGCAGCACCTGCTCGATCGGCGGCGCCGGCACCAGCATGGCCTGTGTGATGCCGGTCAGCACGGTGATGAACGGCGGGATCGGCTGCCCCGGGTTGACCAGGGTGGCCAGCACACCCAACTGCTCGCCGCCGCGCACCTTGACCGCGCCGATCTCGGTGATGCCGCCTCCGTCCGGCGCGCCGCCGGTGGTCTCCAGGTCGACCACCACGAAGGTGGTCGCGTAGAGCGGCAGCGCCGGGTCCACCCCGCCCACCGCCGGGTCGAGACCGGCCAGTGACTCCTGGACGTACTCCGCCTGTGCCATCGGCGGCACGCTAGCGCCTCGGTCCGACACTCCCGTCGCAGCCGTCCCACCAGTCACCATGGGGGTAGGATGAGAGATCGGCTCACTCACCGGGCGGTGGGCCCGGTCGCGGTGGGAGACTTGCCACATGCCCCTCACCGAGCCGTACGACGACCACCTCCCGCAGGAGGATCCGGTCGCGGGCGATGGTGCCGTGGGCGACCCGGGTGATGAGTCGCTTCCGGGTGGCGAGTCGGCGATCGAACCCGAGCCCACCCTTCCCGAGCCGGTCCGGCAGCGGATCGTGGCGTTGACCGCCGCGGTGCTGCCCACGCTGCCCGCCGACGAGGTGCCGGTGCCGCTGCGCCGGGTGGCCAAGTTCGCCCCCAACCGGCGGGCCCGGCTCGGCGCCCCGGCCATCGCCGCCCAGCTCACCGCCGACCCCTGTTCCGGCAGTGGGTCACCGCCCGGGTCCTGGCCGACGCCGGTGACCTCGGCGCGGCCGTCGTCGAGGGCACCGCGCCCGCCGCCGCCGACCCGGTCGAGGTGGCGGCGCTGGCCTACCTGGCCCGGCCGCGTGGCTGGCGGGAGCTGATCGACGCCAGCGGCGCGGCCGTCCGCGCCGAGGCGGACAGCGCCGTCGTCGCCGAGCTGGTCCGCGAGGCCGAGCAGCGGGCCACCCGCGCCGAGCACGATCGGGCGGTCGCCCGGGTCGAGGCCGAGAAGCTCCGCGACGAGCTGGCCCGGGTCCGCGAGGAGCTTGGCCAGCTCCGCGAGGAGTCCCGACAGGTGGCCCGCACCCTGCGGGAGACCCAGGCCCGCGAACGCAAGGCCACCGAGCTGCTGGCGACCGAACGCGGCCGAGCCGCCCGCGCCAGCGCCGACGTGGACGCCGAGCTGCGCCGCGCCCGTGCCCGGCTCGCCGAGGCGGAGGCCGCCGCCGGAGTGGCCCGGGCCAGTGCCAAGGAGGCGCGCTCGGTCGACGACGCCCGGCTCTGGCTGCTGCTGGAGACCATCGGTCAGGCCGCCGTGGGGCTGCGCCGCGAACTGGCGCTCGACCCGGTGGACAAGCTCCCCGCCGACTTCGTCGCCGACGCGTTCGCCGATCAGTCCGGCACCGCGGCGGCCGGCCCGGCCGCCCGCGCCCGCGACACCGACGACCCGGCCCGGCTCGACCAGCTGCTCGCCCTGCCTCGGGCGCACCTGGTGGTGGACGGCTACAACGTCACCAAGCGCGGCTTCGGCGAGATGTCCCTGGAGCAGCAGCGCAAGCGCCTGATCACCGGGCTGGGCGGGATCGCCGCGCAGACCGGCGACGAGGTCACCGTCGTCTTCGACGGCGCGGAACGGATGCACGGGCTGCCGCCCGCGCCGCGCGGCGTGCGGGTGCTCTTCTCCCGCAAGGGCGAGACCGCCGACGAACTGATCCGGCGGCTGGTCCGCGCCGAGCCGGCGGGGCGGCCGGTGGTCGTGGTCTCCTCGGACCGCGAGGTCGCCGACGGGGTACGCCGCCATGGCGCGTACCCGCTCGGGGCGGACTCGCTGCTGCGGCGCCTCGCCCGCTCCTGAGCGCACCGGCCGGCGGAACGTCGCACGGCATGATCGACACGGGTTCGGTGATGTCGGGGTGTCCGGCCGGGCGGGATGGCCCGATTTCGCTGAACTGGAGTCGATCTCGCCCTCGAACGGCCGGTCGGGGCGGTTCTGTCGTACCCGGTGGTTAGCGTCGATGTGACCGACGGTGTTCGGGTGGCGACGACAGGGCGCCGACCCTGCGCCGCGAGTGATCAGGAGGCGTGATGCTCATCGACTGCGACGGGTGCGCGAAGCGGGGTGACGGCTGTTCCGGCTGCCTGCTGGCCGCCCTGTTCGACGAGACGTCCCCGGCGGCCGGGCTGGTCGCCGCCGAGGTCCAGGCGATCGAGGTGCTCGCCCGGGCCGGTTTCGACGTCGAGGTGCTGGCCGCTCCCGACCGTCCCGGCGACGTCGGCCGTCGCGCCGACCGCCGGGTCGCCTGAGCACGACACCGCGCCCGGAGCGTGCTTTTCGTGGGCAATAGGATGGGCGCTCACGGCGGGAGGAGCGGCCAGATGAGCGGGGTACGACGCGACGGCGGCCGGTCCGTCGGGTGCGGCGGTGACGCCCGCCGGTCGACGACGACGGTGAGCTGCCGGTGAGTCCGCGCGGGTGGGCGCTGGTGACGCTGGCCGGGCTGACCGTCGCGCTGGTGGTGGTCGCCGCGCTGCTCATCCCGTGGCACCGGCCGCCGGCGCCCCGGGCCGACCAGCTCGCCGCGCTGCGTGACCTGCCCGCCGAACAGGTGGCCAAGGGGCGGGAGTTCCGTGCCGCCCTGCGCCCCGGCGGCTACACCGCGCTCGCCGTCGGGCTGCTGGTCGCTCTCGCGCTCGGGCTCACCCCGCTGGGCAGCCGCCTGGTCGAGGTGGTGGGCCGGCCCTTCGGCGGGCACTGGGCCGCGCAGGCCGTGCTCGGCGGACTGGCCGTGGTGCTCGTCGCCGACCTGGTCACCCTTCCCTTCGCCGCCTGGCGGCAGAGCGTCCTGACCCGTTACGGGCTGAGCACCAACGGCTGGAGCGGCTGGGCCGTCGACCTGCTCAAGTCGTACGCGGTCAGCGCGGTGATCGGCGCGGTGGCGCTGTTCGGCTTCTACGCGGTGATCCGGCTCGCGCCACGCTGGTGGTGGGCGTTCGGCGCGGCGGGCGCGGCCCTGCTGGTAATGCTGCTGTCGTTCGTGCTGCCGGTGCTGGTGGAGCCGGTGTTCAACCGGTTCACCCCGATGGAGCAGGGTCCGCTGCGCACCGAGCTGATGAGCATGGCCGCCCGCGACGGGGTGCCGGTGCGCGACGTGCTGGTCGCCGACGCGTCCCGCCGTACCAGGGCGGTCAACGCGTACGTCTCCGGTCTCGGCCCGACCCGGCGGGTGGTCGTCTACGACACGCTGCTGCGGGAGGCGACGCCGGCCGAGGTGACCGCCGTGGTGGCGCACGAGCTGGGGCACGCGAAGGACTCCGACGTCGCGGTCGGCACGCTGACCGGGGCGCTGGGCGCCGCCGCGGCGGTGGTGGCGCTCTACCTGCTCGGCTCGTGGGGGCCGTTGCTGCGGCTGGCCGGCGTCGACTCGGTCGCCCAGCCACGCGCGTTCCCGCTGCTGGTCGCCCTGGTCACGGTGGCCGGGTTGGTCGCCGCGCCGGTGCAGGCGCTGATGTCGCGCCGGGTGGAGGCGCGCGCCGACGCGCACGCGCTCGCGCTCACCGGTGACCCGGTGGCCTTCGAGTCGATGCAGCGTCGGCTCGGTTCGGTCAACCTTGGCGACCCCGACCCGCCGCGCTGGGAATACCTCTACTCGGCCTCGCACCCGTCCACCGTGGAGCGGATGGCCGCCGCCCGCGCGTACGCCCGGGAGGCTGGCCGATGAGTCGCACACTGCTGATCACCAACGATTTTCCGCCCCGCCCCGGCGGCATCCAGTCCTTCGTGCACAACCTCGCCCTGCGTCAACCGGCCGGCTCGGTGGTCGTCTACGCGTCGAGCTGGCGCGGTGCCGCGAAGTTCGACGCCGACCAGCCGTTCGAGGTGATCCGGGAACGCACCCGGGTGCTGCTGCCCACCCCGCTGATCGCCCGCCGGGCGGCCAAGCTGGCCCGCGCGTACGACTGCGACACGGTGTGGTTCGGGGCGGCGGCCCCGCTGGGGCCTGCTCGCCGCCGGTCTGCGCCGGCGGGCGGGCGTACGCCGGGTGGTGGCGCAGACCCACGGCCACGAGGTCGGGTGGGCGGCGTTGCCGGCGGCCCGGCCGGCGCTGCGTCGCATCGGTCGGGGTGTGGACGTCACGACCTACCTCGGCGAGTACACCCGCACCCGGCTGGCCCGGGTGCTCGACGGGGTGACCGAGCTGAGCCGGCTGGCACCCGGGGTGGATGTGGACACCTACCACCCCACGGTGGACGGTGAGCAGGTGCGGGCCCGGCTGGGGTTGACCGACCGTCCGGTGGTGGTCTGCGTGTCCCGGCTGGTGCCACGCAAGGGGCAGGACATGCTGATCCGGGCGCTGCCGGAGATCCGCCGTCGGGTGCCCGACGCGGCGCTGCTGATCGTCGGTGGCGGGCCGTACCGGGCGACGTTGGAGAAGCTGGCCCGGCAGACCGACGTGGAACGCGACGTGGTCTTCACCGGGTCCGTGCCGACGGCCGAGTTGCCGGCGCACTACGCGGCCGGCGACGTGTACGCGATGCCGTGCCGCACCCGCAACCGGGGCCTCGACGTGGAGGGGCTGGGCATCGTCTACCTGGAAGCGTCGGCGACCGGCCTGCCGGTGGTGGCCGGCGACTCCGGGGGCGCGCCGGACGCGGTCCGTGAGGGCGAGACCGGTTACGTGGTCCGTGGGCGGGACGTCGCCCAGCTCGCCGACCGGGTTGCCCGCCTGCTCGCCGACCGGGACCTGGCCCGTCAGTTGGGCGCGGCCGGTCGGGCGTGGGTGGAGCGGGAGTGGCGCTGGGAGGCGCAGGCGCAACGAATGGCGGCGCTGCTCGCCGGCTGAGCGCCGGGTCGCTCAGGTGGGGGTCGCCCGGGGTGGCGCGTAGCGCGGCACGTACTCCTGGGCGGTCAGCCGTTGGATCGCGGCCATGACCTCGTCGGTGACGATCCGGATGTCGCGTGGCCCGTCGATCGGCCGGCGACGGGAATCGGCGGACCGAACCGCAGGGTGACCGGGTGTCGGCGGGGCACTCGCGCGTCGACCGGCAGCACCTCGGCGGTGCCGAGCACGCCCACCGGGATGATCGGCACCCCGGCGTCGCGGGCCAGCCGGGTCATGCCGGTCCGGCCCCGGTAGAGCCGCCCGTCGGGGGAGCGGGTGCCCTCCGGATAGATGGCGACCAGGCCGCCGGCGCGCAGCACCGGCACCGCGGCGTCGAGGGCGGTGAGGGCGGCCCGGCCGCCCGCGCGCTCGACCTGATCGCGCCCATGCCGGCGACGATCCGCCGGCTGAGCCAGCCGCCCGGTCCTCGGCCGGTGAAGTACTCGGCCTTGGCCCAGAAGGTGACGTGTCGGGGTGTCAGGCAGGCGAGGAACACCTCGTCGGCGACGGACAGGTGGTTGCCGGCGAGGATCGCGCCGCCCTGTCGGGGCAGATGCTCCAGGCCCTCCAGGCGGGGCCGCCAGCCCATCCGCAGCGTGGTGCCGACGGTCAGTTTGCTGAGCTCGTACAGCAGGGGCACGTGTCCTCCGGGTTCAGTGCGGGGCGGGGCCGAGGTGGGCGTCGAGCGTGGCGCGCAGCAGGGCGTCGTCGTCGGTGACGCCGGTGGCCAGCGGCAGGCTGCCCCAGGCCCAGAGCTGGGCGATGCCGTGCAGGTTGCCCAGAGCGCGCCGGCCAGCACCGACGCGGGGGTGTCGCCCGGCCGGCGCGCCTGGGCCACCAGGTCGGCCAGGACGGCGAACAGCGGCAGGCTCGTCTCGCGTAGCCGCAGCCGGCCGCTGGCCAGCAGATCGTGTCGGAACATCAGCTCGAACATGCCGCGGTGCGCCGCCGCGAAGTCCAGGTACGTCCGGGCCAGCGCGGTCAGTCGGGTACGCGGGTCCGGGTCGACGTCGCGCATCGTCTCCTCGACCCGGGTGGTGAGGTCGGTGAAGCCTTCCCGGGCGATGGCGGAGAGCAGGTCGACGTGGGTGGGGAAGTAGCGGCGCGGCGCGCCGTGTGAGACACCGGCCCGGCGGGCGATCTCCCGCAGCGACACCGCCGACTGGCCTTCGCGCAGCACCAGGTCCACCCCGGCGGCGACCAGGCGTGCACGTAAGCCCGCCTCCCGCTCCTCGCTCATAGACAGTGTCTACCAGTCGGCGTAGACGATGTCTACCCGCCGGCTCTCAGACGCCGCTCAGCGTATGCGGGCCAGGATGCGGTCGGCGGGCGCGGGCTTGCCGAAGTGCCAGCCCTGGGCGGCGTCACAGCCGATCGCCCGCAACCGTTCGGCCTGCCCGGCGGTCTCCACGCCCTCGGCCGTCACCGTCAGATCCAGGGCGTGCGCCAACGAGACCAGCGAGGCGAGGATCCGCTCGTCGGTACGCCCGACCGTCGGCGACCGCAGCCCGGCCACGAACTCCCCGGCCACCTTCAACTCGGTCACCGGCAGGTCCCGCAGGTACGCCAGGTTGCTGTAGCCGGTGCCGAAGTCGTCGATGGCGATCCGCACCCCGAGGTCGGCGAGCACCCGCAGGGCGCGTACCGGCTCCTCGGCGGTGCTCATCATCGTGCTCTCGGTGATCTCCAGCTGGAGCCGCTCCGGCGGCAGCCCGGTCTGCCGCAGCAGGGCGAGCACGTCCTGCACCAGCCCGGGCCGGTGCACCTGCCGAACGGCCAGGTTGACGCTCACGAACGGCGCCTGGACACCGCCGGCCGACCACCCCTCGGCCTCCCGGCACGCCTCGGCCAGCACCCACCCGCCCAGTTGCACGATCAGGCCGGTCTCCTCGGCCAGCCCGATGAAGCTGTCCGGTCGCAGCACCCCAAGCTCCGGATGGCGCCACCGCACCAGCGCCTCCACGCCCAGCAGGCGGCCGTCGCGCAGCGACGTCAACGGCTGGTAGTCGAGGTAGAACTCGCCCCGCTCCAACGCGGCCGGGATCGCCGCGGAGAGCGCGTACCGGGCCAGCTCGCGTCTGCTGCGTTCGGCGTCGTAGAGCGCCCAGCGCGCCCCGCCGGCCGACTTCGCCCAGTGCAGGGTCGCGTCGGCGGCCCGCATCAGGTCGCTGGGATTGGCGCCGGCCACCTGTCGCTCCACGATGCCGATGCTCGCCGACACCTGCAGCTCGTGCCCGTCGACCAGAGCCGGGGTACGCACCGCGGCCAACGCGGTCTCGGCGACCTTCACCATGTCCTCGGTGCCGCCGGTACGTTCGACCAGGATGACGAACTCGTCGCCGCCGAGCCGGGCCACCAGGTGCTCGCCCAGGTCCTGGCACAGCCGCTCGGCCACCATCGTCAACAACCGGTCGCCCACCTGGTGGCCGAGGGTGTCGTTGACGACCTTGAACCGGTCCAGGTCGAGGAAACACACCCCGACCCGCTGCGCGCCCCGACCCGGCTCGTTGAGA
>NZ_JAEVHM010000104.1 GCF_016802865.1 Micromonospora parastrephiae
GGTGGCCGAGGGCGCGCTGCTCGGCGGATACCGGTTCGCCGGCTACAAGACCCGGCCGCAGCCGTCCCGGCGGGAGCCGGTGGCCGAGGTACTCATCGCGGTGCCGGACGCCGGCGACGCGGGCGCCCAGGCGGAGATCACCCGGGCGCAGGCGGTGGCCGGCGCGGTCCGGCTCAGCCGGGACTGGGTGAACACCGCGCCGAACGAGCTGCGTCCGCCGTCGTTCGCCGACGCCGTGGCCGGTGCCGCCCGCGACGCGGGCCTTGAGGTCGAGGTGCTGGACGAGGCGGCGCTGGCCGCTGGCGGGTACGGCGGCATCATCGCGGTCGGTCAGGGCTCGGAGGCTCCGCCGCGGCTGGTGAAGCTCACCTACACCCCGCAGGACGGCGGCAACGGCAAGCGGGTCGCGCTGGTCGGCAAGGGGATCACCTTCGACACCGGCGGCATCTCGATCAAGCCGGCGCAGGGCATGTGGGAGATGAAGTCCGACATGGCGGGCGCCGCCGCGGTGGGTGCCGCCATGCTGGCGATCGCGGCGTTGAAGCCGGCGGTGGCGGTCAGCGGGTACCTGCCGATGGCGGAGAACATGCCGTCGGGCTCCAGCTACCGGCCGGGTGACGTGATCAGCATGTACAGCGGCAAGAAGGTGGAGGTGCTCAACACCGACGCCGAGGGCCGGATGGTCCTGGCCGACGCGATCGCCCGCGCCTGCTCCGACGGCACCGACTACCTGTTCGAGACCTCCACGCTGACCGGCGGCCAGGTGATCGCGCTGGGCAAGCGGATGGCCGGCGTGATGGGCACCCCGGAGCTGTGCGAGCGGGTCCGGGTGGTCGGGGACGCGGTCGGCGAGCCGGCCTGGCCGATGCCGCTGCCCGACGACGTGCGCAAGGGCATGGACTCCGACGTGGCGGACATCTCGCAGGTCAACGCCGGGATGGACCGGGCCGGTCACATGCTGCAGGGCGGGGTGTTCCTGCGCGAGTTCGTGACCGACGACGTGGCCTGGGCGCACATCGACATTGCCGGGCCGGGCTACCACTCCGGCGAGCCGACCGGCTACTGGACCAAGGGTGGCACCGGCGTTCCGGTCCGGACCCTGGTGCAGCTGGTCGAGGATGTCGCCGCCAACGGCTGACGAGCGAGCGGAGGGGCCCGGCCGATGCCGGGCCCCTCCTTGCGTCCCACTACCGCTCGGGGCGGCGCTTGCGACGCTCGTTGAAGTCGCGCATCCGCTGCGGGTAGCCCATCAGCCGGACGTCGTACACCGGGATGCCCATCCGGTACGCGAAGCGCCGGGCGCCGTCGGGGCCGTCGATCCGCCGGCGGGTCCACTCGCCGTCGTCGGCGATCAGGATGACGGTGGTCTCCGTCACGGTCGTACGCGGTTCGATGAACGCCTCGACGCCGCGACGACTCCGGATGAAGTTCTCCAGATGGGCCAGATCGCCTCGGTCGGCCGCGCGGTCGTGGCTCAGCACACGCGCCTGTTTGCGGCGCCGGAACAACCCCACCGGACCTCTCCCCCATCTAGCGTCATCGACAACGGTGCCAAGGGTACGTGTCGATGACGTGTCGTTGGGCACCTCACTACGCACCCTGTGCCCAGTGGTGACAAGATGACCGAGGTGGGGTGTGTCCGTGTTACACCTCCGTGACCCCCGAATGCAGTGACGCGACCTGGGAGTTGGACGTGAGCGAGCCGAACGAAGCGACCTTCGACATTGTCATTCTCGGAGGTGGCAGCGGCGGCTACGCGACCGCCCTGCGCGCCGCCCAGCTGGACCTCTCCGTCGCGCTGGTCGAGAAGGGCAAGCTCGGCGGGACCTGCCTGCACAACGGCTGCATCCCGACGAAGGCCCTGCTGCACGCGGCCGAGATCGCCGACCAGACCCGCGAGTCGGAGCAGTTCGGCATCAAGGCCGAGCTGGTCGGCATCGACATGGCCGGGGTCAACTCGTACAAGGACGGCGTGATCTCCCGCCTGTACAAGGGCCTGCAGGGCCTGGTGGGCGGCTCGAAGAACATCACCGTCGTCGAGGGCCACGGCAAGCTGGTCGGCAAGAACGTGGTCGAGGTGGACGGCAAGCGCTACACCGGCCGCAACGTCGTGCTGGCCTCCGGCTCGTACGCCAAGAGCCTGCCCGGCCTGGAGGTCGACGGCGAGCGGATCATCACGAGCGACCACGCCCTCACCCTGGACCGGGTGCCGTCGTCGGTGATCGTGCTCGGTGGCGGCGTGATCGGCGTCGAGTTCGCGAGCGTGTGGAAGTCGTTCGGCGTGGACGTGACGATCGTCGAGGCGCTGCCCCGGCTGGTCGCCGCCGAGGACGAGGAGTCGTCGAAGGCGCTGGAGCGGGCGTTCCGCAAGCGGAAGATCAACTTCAAGGTCGGCAAGCCGTTCGAGAAGGTCGAGAAGACCGAGAGCGGCGTCAAGCTGACGATCTCCGGCGGCGAGACCGTCGAGGCCGAGCTGCTGCTGGTGGCCGTCGGTCGCGGTCCGAACACCGCCAACCTCGGGTACGAGGAGCAGGGCGTCAAGATGGACCGCGGCTACGTGCTGACCGACGAGCGGCTGCGCACCAGCGTGCCGAACGTCTACGCGGTCGGTGACATCGTGCCGGGCCTCCAGCTCGCGCACCGCGGCTTCCAGCAGGGCATCTTCGTCGCCGAGGAGATCGCCGGGCAGACTCCGGCGGTCATCGACGAGGTCGGCATCCCGCGGGTCACCTACTCCGACCCGGAGCTGGCGTCGGTGGGCCTGACCGAGGCGAAGGCCAAGGAGCAGTACGGCGCCGACAAGGTCAAGACGTACAACTACAACCTGGGTGGCAACGGCAAGAGCCAGATCCTCAAGACCACCGGCTTCGTGAAGCTGGTCCGGGTGGAGGACGGCCCGGTGGTCGGCGTGCACATGGTCGGCGCCCGGGTGGGTGAGCTGGTCGGCGAGGCGCAGCTCATCTACAACTGGGAGGCGTACCCGGCCGAGGTCGCCCAGCTCGTGCACGCCCACCCGACCCAGAACGAGGCCCTGGGCGAGGCGCACCTGGCCCTCGCCGGCAAGCCGCTGCACGCGCACGCCTGATCAACCAACCCGCGGCGTCCGGCGACGGGCGAAGATCCCCTAGGGGAATGAAGGAGTCTGGAGAAAATGCCGGTATCGGTCACCATGCCCCGGCTCGGCGAGAGCGTCACCGAGGGCACCGTCACGCGCTGGCTCAAGCAGGAGGGCGACACGGTCGAGGTCGACGAGCCCCTGCTCGAGGTCTCGACCGACAAGGTCGACACCGAGATTCCGTCGCCCGCGGCGGGCGTGCTGAGCCGGATCGTGGTCGGCGAGGACGAGACCGCCGAGGTCGGCAGCGAGCTGGCCGTCATCGCCGGTGAGGGCGAGTCGACCGGCGGCGGCGGGGCCGCCCCGCAGGAGCAGCAGGAGGCACCGGCCGAGTCGGTCGAGCCGGCCGCCGAGCCGACCGCCGCCGCCGAGGGCACCGCCGACCAGGTGGCCCAGGACGAGGCCCCGGCCGAGGCCCCGGCTCCGGCCGCCGCACCGGCGGGCGAGGGCACCGCGGTGAAGATGCCGGCCCTGGGTGAGAGCGTCACCGAGGGTACGGTGACCCGCTGGCTCAAGCAGGTCGGCGAGACCATCGAGGTGGACGAGCCGCTGCTGGAGGTCTCCACCGACAAGGTCGACACCGAGATCCCGTCGCCGGTCGCCGGCACCGTACTGGAAATCAAGGTCGCCGAGGACGAGACCGCCGCGGTCGGCGCCGACCTGGCCATCATCGGTGCGGCTGGAGCGGCCCCCGCCCCGGCGAAGCCCGAGCCGAAGCCCGAGCCGAAGGCGGAGGCCAAGCCGGCGCCGAAGGCCGAGCCGGAGCCGGCGCCGAAGGTCGAGGAGCCCACCCCGGGCATGTCGTACAACGAGCCGGCCGCGGAGGCGGAGACCTCGGCGCAGCCGGCGAAGGCCGAGCAGGCCGCGCAGCCGTCCGCCCCGACCTCGACGCCGCAGCGTCCGTCGGCGCCGGCGCCGGCCGGCGGCGAGGACGGCGCCGGGTACGTCACCCCGCTGGTGCGCAAGCTGGCCAGCGAGCACGGCGTCGACCTGTCCTCGCTCAACGGCACCGGCGTGGGCGGCCGGATCCGCAAGCAGGACGTCCTCGACGCGGCCGAGAAGGCGAAGGCTGCCAAGCGCCCCCGCCGCCGCACAGCCGGCCGCCGCGCCGTCGGCGGCCCCGGCCAAGCCGGCCGCGAAGCCGCAGCCGAGCGGCAAGCGGGGCACCACCGAGAAGCTGCCGCGCATCCGGGCGACCATCGCCAAGCGGATGCAGCAGTCGCTGCACGAGACGGCCCAGCTCACCACGGTGGTCGAGGTGGACGTCACCCGGGTCGCCAAGCTGCGGGCGCGGGCGAAGGAGTCGTTCCAGGCCAAGCACGGCGTGAAGCTGTCCTTCCTGCCGTTCTTCGCGCTCGCCGCCATCGAGGCGCTCCAGACGTACCCGATCATCCAGGCGAGCATGGACCTGGACGGCGGCACGATCACCTACCCGGCCGCCGAGCACCTGGGCATCGCCGTCGACACCGAGCGCGGGCTGCTGGTGCCGGTCATCCACAACGCCGGTGAGCTGAACATGGGCGGCATCGCCAAGCGGATCGCCGACCTGGCCGAGCGCACCCGGAACAACAAGATCACCCCGGACGAGATGGCCGGGGCCACCTTCACCCTGACCAACACCGGCAGCCGGGGCGCGCTCTTCGACACCCCGATCGTGCCGTCGCCGCAGTCGGCGATGCTCGGTACGGGTGCCGTGGTCAAGCGGCCGGTCGTGGTCAACGACCCGGAGCTGGGCGAGGTCGTCGCGATCCGGTCGATGGTCTACCTGGCCATGTCCTACGACCACCGGCTGATCGACGGCGCCGACGCGGCCCGCTTCCTGACCGCGGTCAAGGAGCGGCTGGAGGCCGGCAACTTCGAGTCGGAGCTGGGTCTGTCCTGATCCTGCGTCAACGCCGAGAGGGCGCCCCGGTCGTCGACCGGGGCGTCCTCTCGTTTCTCCGGTCCTCAGCCCTTCAGCAGGGCGGTCGAGACCTCCCAGAGCCGCTCCGCGACCTCCGGGTCCAGGGCGTAATCGGCGACGCCCGTCCGCCCGCCGGGCTGGGCGGGGGCGGCCTCCTGACAGTCCTCGAAGTAGCGCCCGCCAATGCCGTCGAGCAGCGGCGACGCGGCGACCAGCACCGAGTTGGCGGCGCCCTGCTCGACGGTCTTCCAGGCGGCGGCGTTGCCGGCACGCAGCCGGTTCAGCTCCTCCTCGCTGACGTAGCGCTGGAGGTTGGTGCGGATCGCGCCGGGCATCAGCGCGTTGGTGAGGATGCCGTCGTCGGCCCAGCGGCGGGTCGCCTCCACGGCGAACAGCACGTTGGCCGTCTTCGACTGCCCGTACGCCTGCCAGGGCTCGTACTCCCGACGGTCGTACTGGATGTCCTCGAAGACCACCGGTGAGCGCAGGTGGGCGGCGGAGCTGACCGAGGCGATCCGGGCGCCGTCGCCGGCGGCCAGCGCCGGGCGTAGCCCGGTGGCGAGCGCGAAGTGCCCGAGGTGGTTGGTGGCGAACTGCATCTCCCAGCCCTGCGGGGTCCGGCTCAGGGGCGCGGCCATGATGCCGGCGTTGTTGACCAGGATGTGCAGGGGGCCGTCCCAGTTGGCCACGAAGTCGGCGATCGATCCCTGGTCGGCGAGGTCGAGCGGGGCGACGAGGATGCGGTCGTTGCCGGTGGTGGCGGTGATGTCGTCGGCGGCCTTTCGGCCGGCGTCGGTGTTGCGCACGGCCAGGGTGACCTCCGCGCCGGCGCTGGCGAGGGCACGGGCGGTCTCCATGCCGATGCCGGACGATCCGCCGGTGACGATCACCCGCCGCCCGACGAGGTCCACGCCCCGGATCACGTCCATGGCGGTGGAGTGATGGGCGAACGGAGTGGTGATCGGGTTGCTCGTCGTCATGATCCATCCTTGTTCGGGGAGGGCGGACCGACCGGCCCGCCGGTACGATGGAAGCGGAGGATCCTCCGCTAAGGCCGAGGCTAACCGGAGTTCCCTCCGGATACCACTCGACGAGGAACTGTCGGCCCGCACCAGCCAAGGAGGAGACGTGCCGGAGACCAGCCCCCGCCCCCTGCGGGCGGACGCGCTGCGCAACCGCGAGCGGCTACTGGAAGCCGCGGTCCAGGCGTTTTCCCGCCCCGGCCCGGAGGTAACGCTCGACGCCATCGCCAGGGAGGCCGGCGTCGGCATCGGCACCCTCTATCGCCACTTCCCCACCCGGGAGGCCCTGGTCGAGGCGACGTACCGCAACGAGCTGGGCAAGCTCTGTGACGCGGCGCCGGAACTGCTCGACCGGTTGGCGCCCGATCAGGCGCTGCGGGCCTGGATGTCCCGGTTCGTCGACTACCTCGCCACCAAGCGCGGCATGGCCGACGCCCTGCGTCTGGTGATCGCCTCCGGCGCCAACCCGTACGCCCACAGCCGCGACCGGTTGCTGGAGGCGCTCGGTCGGCTCCTCACCGCGAGCGTCGCGGCCGACACCGTCCGGGCCGACGTCGACGTCGCCGACGTGCTGGCCGGCCTGAGCGGGATCAGCCTCGCCGCCGGCGAGCGCGACCAGGCCGACCGGCTGCTCGACCTGCTGATGGACGGCCTGCGCCACCGCCGGACGGACTGACCCGTTCCGGCCTCCGGCCAGGCCGGACGCTGCCAGAGTGGGACCGTGGGCGGCTACCGGCGGGGTCGGCGACTGGGGCCGGCCGTCCCGATCGCCCCCGGCGCCCGGGTGGACAAGTTCGAGGTCTTCTTCGACCTGGTCTTCGTCTTCTCGTTCTTCATCATCACCCGGGCCACCGCCGCGAACATCTCCGGCCGGCAACTGCTGCACGCCGGCCTGGTGCTCGCCGTGCTCTGGTGGATCTGGGTGGTGCACAGCCTGGTCGCCACCCGGGTGCGGCTCGGCGAGGGCTACGTCCCGGTGCTCATGGTGATCGCGATGGCCGCCCTGTTCGCGTTCGCGTTGGCGCTGCCGCAGGCGTTCACCGACCCGAAGGGCAGCACCGCCGGACCGATGCTGGTTGCCGTCAGTTACGTGGTCGTCCGGGCCGTCCACATGATCCTCTACCAGCATGTGGTGCGGGACAGCCCACAGGAACGCCGGCAACTGCGGCGGTTCGCCCCCGAGCTGGCGGTGAGCATCGTGCTGCTGCTGGCCGCCGCGCTGATCCCACCGCAGATCGCCGACCCCGGTCAGGCCGCGATGGTCCGTGACGGGCTCTGGATCACCGTGGTGGTCGTCCAGTACGCCACCGGGTTCATCGTCGGCACCTGGGGCTGGGGGGTGACCAGCGCCGAGCACTGGACCGAGCGCTACGACCTCATCCTGATCATCGCGTTGGGCGAGTCGGTGATCTCCACCGGCGTGGGCGGCAACCTGCTGGGCAAGCCGGTCACCTGGCCGGCGGTCGCGGCCGCCACGCTCGGCATCGTGATCACCGCCGCCCTCTGGTGGGCGCACTTCGACTTCATCGGGCCGGCCGCCCGGATCGCCCTGCACGCGGCCGAGGGTGGCCCCCGGGTGGCGATGGCCCGCGACGCGTACGCGTACCTCTACCTGCCGATGATCGCCGGGGTGATCCTCCTCTCCATCGGCAACGAGGAGGTCCTACACAAGATCACCGACCCTGTCGGGGGGATCGCCGAAAAGGTCGAGGGACCGGCGGTGCCGATGCTCTTCGGCGGGTTGGTCTGCTACTTCACCGTCAACATGCTGTTCCAACTCCGCACCCTGCACACCGTCAGCTGGACCCGCGTCGGCGTCATCGTGGTGCTCACGGCGGCCCTGCCGATCGGTCAGCGCCTGCCCGCGCTGGGCGCCCTCACCCTGGCGACCGCGATCTGCGTGGCGCTGGTGGCCGTGGAGGTGATGGTGATGTCGAAATCCCGGCACGCGCTCCGCGCCGCCGTCTTCCAGGAGCGGACCAGCCACGAGGCACACGAGGCCGCCTGGCGCGCCCGCTGGCACGACCTGCGGGAGCCCGACGAGCCGACCACGCCGTGACCCCGCGGGGCTAGACTCCGGCGCAGCGTCGCGGTGCACCCGGCACGAAGGCCGCCGTGGGCATGGAGGCGCGGGGACAGCATGGGACGAACGTGCACCCGAAGAGTTCACCCGCCGACCGGCTCGCCGCCGTCGGCAACCAGATGATCGAGATCCACCTCTGGCTCGGCGCGGAGCTGGCCCGCCTCCGGGAGAGCCTCGGCGACGCCGACGACGCCGGCCGGTCGCGGGACCTGCGCGCACACTGCCTGAGCTTCTGTGCCGCCCTCGGCCGACACCACACCGGCGAGGACGACGGCGCGTTCCGGCTGCTGGCCGACCAGGTCCCCGAGCTACGCCCGGTCATCACGAACCTGATCACCGACCACCAGGTGGTGGCGGGGATCCTGCACCGGGTCGAGGAGCTGCTGGCGGCTGACACGTCGATGCCGACCGACCAGGTGCGCGCCGAGCTGGACGGGCTGGCCGCGCTGCTGGAGTCGCACTTCCGGTACGAGGAGAAGCGACTGGTGGCCGCGCTGAACGCGCTCGGCGACCGATCAGGAACGGCCGAGGACCTTCTCGGCCTGACCGCGCCACCCGCCGGCTGACCGGTCGGCCCGCCTAGCCGCCGGAAAGGGCGGTCGCCGCGGGCTGCCCGGCTGTCGGCTGCTCGGCTGTCGGCTGCTCGGCTGTGGGCAGGCGCTCGTAGAAGCGGATCTTCTCCCGGAGGTGGTCGTACTGGCGCTGGAGCAGCCGCATCTGCTCCTCCACCTGCTCGGCGTGCCGTCGCAGCAGCTCCCGGCGCTCGTCCACGGTGTGCTCGCCCTCGCGGGCCAGCTGCGCGTAGCGGCGCATCTGGGCGATCGGCATCCCGGTGTCGCGCAGGCAGCGGAACAGCACCAGCCAGCCGAGGTCGTCGTCGGTGAAGACCCGCTGCCCGCCCGCCGTGCGCTCCACGTCGGCGAGCAGGCCGATCTTCTCGTAGTACCGCAGGGTGTCCAGGCTGAAGCCGCTGCGCCGGGCGGCCTCCGCGGGGGCGTAACCGGTCATGTCCGCGATGGTAGCCCTTGACCTGGAGCGCACTCCAGATTGGAGGCTGGACCGCATGACGATGACACGAACGCTGGGACGCAGCGGCATCGAGGTGAGCGCGATCGGGATGGGGTGCTGGGCGATCGGCGGCCCACTCTGGGGCGACGACGGGCAGCCGTTCGGCTGGGGCGAGGTGGACGACGACGAATCCGTCCGCACCATCCACCGGGCGCTCGACCTCGGGGTGACCCTGTTCGACACCGCCAGCAACTACGGCGCCGGGCACAGCGAGCGGATCCTCGGCCGGGCGCTGGCCGGCCGACGCGACAGCGCGGTGATCGCCACCAAGTTCGGCAACGTCAGCGACGAGGCGACCCGGCGGGCACTGGGCACCGACGCCAGCCCGGCGTTCGCGGTACGCAGCCTGGAGGACTCACTGCGCCGCCTCGGCACCGACCACGTCGAGCTCTACCAGCTGCACATCAACGCGCTGCCGGTGCCCGCCGCGCTCGACCTGGTCGCCACCCTGGAGGACCTGGTCGACCAGGGCAAGATCCGGTCGTACGGCTGGAGCACCGACGACCCCGCCTCGGCGGAGGCGTTCGCGGCGGCCGGGGCCCGTTGCGTCGCCATCCAGCACGACGAGTCGGTGCTGAGCGACAATGCCGCTGTTCTGGCCGTCTGCGACCGCCACGACCTGGCCAGCCTCAACCGGGGGCCACTGGCGATGGGGCTGCTCACCGGCTCGACCCGGGCGGTCGGCGCGGACGACGTCCGGGGGCGGGCACCCGAGTGGCTGCACTGGTTCACCGACGGCCGGCCGACGCCACGCTGGGCGGCCCGGGTCGAGCAGGTGCGCGCGGCGCTCACCGCCGACGGGCGGACCCTCGCGCAGGGCGCGCTCGGCTGGCTACTGGCCCGCAGCCCGCGTACCGTGCCCATCCCCGGCCTTCGCACGGTGGCGCAGGCCGAGGAGAACCTGGCCACCCTGGAGCTGGGCCCGTTGGCCCCCGACGCGTACGCCGAGGTGGAGCGCCTCCTGGCCGACCTGCGCCCGGTCGGAGCGGCCTGACGGCCGGCGCGCACCGCACCCACCGACCCGGTGATGGACGAAGATGGAGGCATGCGGATCCTTCTGGCCGGCGCGTCCGGCTTCCTCGGCACCCGGCTGGCCGACCGGCTCACCGGGGACGGGCACCAGGTCACCCGGCTGGTCCGCCGGCCACCACGCGACGCGCGGGAGCGGCAGTGGGACCCGGCGGCCGGCCAGCTCGACCCGGCCGCGGTCGCCGGGTCGGACGCGGTGGTCAACCTGGCTGGCGCGGGTGTCGGCGACAAGCGCTGGAACGACGACTACCGGCGGCTGATCCGCACCAGCCGGGTGGACAGCACCAGCACCCTCGCGACCACCATCGCCGGGCTACCGGCCGCCGACCGACCTCGGGTGCTGCTCAACTCCTCGGCGGTCGGCTGGTACGGCAACACCGGCGACCGGGTGGTCGAGGAGGACGCGCCCGCCGGCGAGGGCTTCCTGGCCGACGTCTGCCGGGTCTGGGAGGCCGCGACCCGGCCGGCCGAGGACGCCGGGGTACGTGTGGTGCGGCTGCGCACCGGGCTGCCGCTGCACCGTGACGGTGGACTGCTCAAGCCGCAGCTGCTGCCGTTCAGGCTGGGCATCGCCGGCCGGTTGGGCAGCGGTCGGCAGTGGCTGCCCTGGATCTCGATGGTCGACTGGCTGGACGCGACCCTCTTCCTGCTGGCCCACGCCGACATCGCCGGTCCGGTGAACGTGGTGGGGCCGCACCCGGTGACGAACGCCGAGTTCACCCGGGAGCTGGCCCGGCAGCTGCACCGCCCGGCGATCATCCCGATTCCCGGGCTGGCGCTCAAGGTGGCCCTGGGCGGCTTCGCCCACGAGGCCCTGACCAGCACCAGAGTCCTCCCCCACGTCCTGACCCAGGCCGGCTACCCGTTCCGCCACCCCACCCTCCCGGAAGCCCTCCACGCAGCCCTCACCGCCTGATCACCCCTGATGATCAAGAGGTTTGCGTCATCCGGGGGCCGGAATCTGACGCAAACCTCTTGATCACCGGGGCGGTGGGTGGGGGGTCAGCAGCCGATCACCCAGTAGTTGGGGGCCGTCTGCTTCAGGGCGGTGGTGTAGAAGGTGTTGTAGAGGCCCATCTGCTGGTTGGAGCCGTTCGCGTAGGCGTAGCCGCCGGACTGGTACGCCCGACCGGCCGCCACGTGCGCGTAGTTGCTGGCCGTCACGCAGGTCGGCGGCGTGGTCGGGGTCGGCGTGGGGGTGGCGGTCGGCGTGGCCGTCGGGGTCGGGCCGGTGCCGCCGCCGTTCAGGCCGAAGAAGAGCGCGTCGCGGTACGTCGAGCAGATGGTGTCCAGGAAGTAGGCGCCGGCGGTGCCGCACTGCTCGGCCCCGGAACCCGGATCGACCGGGGTGCCGTGCCCCATTCCGGAGACCCGGTAGAGGCGTACCTCGTCGTTGCCGTACACCTCCAGGCTCGTGTTGCCGGGCAGGGACGAGGTGCTGGTCGGGGTCTGCGAGAGCCCCCGTACGTTGGTCCACTGGTCGCGGGACTCGGTGCCGTTGAGCGGAGTGACCGTCGTGTCCGAGGTGCCGTGCCAGATGGCCACGCGGGGCCGCGGGCCGGTGTAGCCGGAGTACGCGCCGCGGACCAGGTCGCCCCAGGCGGCCGGGGTCTTGTCCGCGCCCGGGTTCATGCAGCTGAACGCGTTGACCATGCTGGTGGCGCAGCGGTACGGGATGCCCGCGATGATCGATCCGGCGGCGAAGACGTCCGGGTAGGTGGCGAGCATGACGGCGCTCATCGCCCCGCCCGCGGAGAGACCGCTGACGTAGACCCGGGATCCGTTCACCCCGAAGTTGGCCTTGGCGTGGTCGACCATCTGCTTGATGGACAGCGCCTCACCCTGGCCCCGGGCGGTGTCCCCCGCCTCGAAGAAGTTGAAGCAGGAGTTGGCGTTGTTGCCGGAGGGCTGCTGGGCGACGATCAGGGCGAACTTCCACTGGTCGGCGTACTTCTGCCAGCCGGAGTTGGCGAAGTAGCCGGAGGCGTTCTGGGTGCAGCCGTGCAGCAGCACCACGGCCGGGGAGTTGGCCGGCAGGTTGTCCGGCCGGTAGGCGTACATGGCGAGGTTGCCCGGGTTGGAGCCGAACCCGGTGACCTGGGTGAGGGTGGCGGCCTGGGCGGGTGTGGCGAGGGTGATCGCGCCCGCCGCGGCGAGGACGAGCCCGGCGACCGCACCGATCAGCCGGTTGAGGGTGGACGAGGAGCGGCGCACGGCGGCCTCCTGGGGAGCGGACTGTGAACTGGGTCACGGTCGAATTGCCGAGACGTTACGTCGATGTGTCGCCGCTATGACATGGCGCACACTCACACATTCACCGCGGCCGGTGTGTACGCCGAACCGTCGACGGCGGGCACGCGAGTCCTCCACAACCTCAGGCGACAACAACGGTCCCCTCCTCGCAGGTCTGACCGGCCTGTCCAGGTCCGGTTGGTAACGTCCGCTGCGTGCCGTCCTCCCCGTCGCTGGCCACCGGGCCCGCACCCGCGTCACCGCCGCGCGTCGTCCGGGACCGCCGGGCCGATCTGATCGTCGTGCTGGTGGCGCTCGCGCTCGCCGTGTGGGTGACCAGCGGCCTGTGGCGGGACCCGAACGTGCGCACCATCACCGTCAACTCCAGCGACCAGGCGCTCTTCGAGTGGCTGCTGGCCTTCGGCGGGCACGCGGTCACCCACGGGGAGAACCCGCTCTTCACGTACCTGATCAACGTCCCGGACGGCGTCAACCTCGCCGTCAACACGTCGATCACGGTGTACGCGGTGGTCTTCGCCCCCCTCACGTACCTGATCGGGGCGCCGGCGACGTTCCTGGTGATCCTCACCCTGAACCTGTTCGCCACCGCGCTGGCCTGGTACTGGTTGCTCTCCCGGCACCTGGTCCGCAGCCGGCTGGCCGCCGGGGTGGGCGGCCTGTTCATCGCCTACTCCCCCGGCATGGTCTCGCACGCCAACGCCCACCTGAACTGGACGGCCGGCTGGCTGGTGCCGCTGCTGATCTGGCGGCTGTTCGCTCTGCGCCGCCCCGGGCACTGGCTGCGCGACGGGGTGATCCTCGGCGTGCTGGTGGCGGTGGCCTTCTCGATCGCCGCCGAGGGCCTCTTCTTCACCGCGCTCGCGCTCGGGGTCTTCGTCGCCGTCTGGGCGCTGCACCCGGCCCGACGGGCCGAGGCCCGTGCCGCGCTGCCCAATTTCGTGCGCGGGCTCGCGGTGACCGCGGTGGTGGCCGCGGTGCTGCTGTCGTACCCGCTGTGGCTGCACTTCGCCGGGCCACAGCGGTTCCACGGCACCGGCTTCGACCCGGTGATCCACTCCGAGGACATCGCCGCGTTCGCGGCGTTCCCGCGCCGCTCGCTGGCCGGCGAGGTCGGCCTGGGCACCTCCCTCGCGCCCAACCCGACGGAGGAGAACTCGTTCTTCGGCATCGGGCTGCTCGTGCTCACCGTGGTCTGCTTCGTCGCGCTCTGGCGGCGGGCCGACGCCGGCCGTCGCGCCACCCTCTGGGCGCTGGGCGCCCTCGCGCTGATCTTCACGGTGCTCTCCTTCGGGCCGGTCGCGAAGGTCGACGGCCGGCGCACCGACCTGCCGATGCCGTTCGACCTGCTCGGGCAGCTGCCGGTGGTGAACGCCGCGCTGCCCGCCCGGCTGGCCCTGGTGGTGGCGCCGGTGATCGGGGTGCTGCTGGCGTACACCGTCGACCAGTTGCGCGCCGCGCCACCGCGGCACCGCTCGACGCAGCTGGCCTGGGCGCTCGGGTTCGCGGTGGCCCTGCTGCCGCTGCTGCCCACACCGCTGTTGACCCACGAGCGGGAGCCGATTCCGCAGTTCATCACGTCCGGCACCTGGCGGCAGTACGTCTCGCCGGACGGTGTGCTCACGCCGGTGCCGCTGCCCGTGGACATCTACCCGGACGGTCAGCGCTGGCAGGCGTACGCGCTGTCGCACCGGCAGGGCGAGTTCAGGATCCCGGGCGGCTTCTTCCTCGGGCCCGGCGGGCCGGACGGGCGGGGCCGGATCGGTCCGGTGCCGCGCACCCTGAGCGCGCTGATGGACCAGGCCGGCCGCACCGGGCTGGTGCCGATCGTCACCGACGGCACGATCCGGGAGGTCCGATCGGACCTGCGGCACTGGCGGATCGAGACGGTGGTGCTCGCCGACGAGGTGCACGGCGCGAAGTTCCCGGTCGACGAGGACGCGGTCCGGCGTACCGCCACCGCCCTGTTCGGCGAGCCGCAACGGGTCGACGACGTCTGGCTCTGGCGCATTCCACCGGCCTGACCGGTCCGGTGAGGCGGCTCACCAGGGATCGGAGCGGTTGGCGGGACTAGGCTGGACGCCGTGACGACGACGACCTCCGGCCTGACGGCCGTCCGCGCCGGCCTGCTCGACTACCAGGCCGCCTGGGACGAGCAGCGCCGCCTGCACGAGTCGGTGGTGTCCGGCGAGCGCGGCGACACCGTGCTGCTGCTGGAGCACCCGAGCGTCTACACCGCGGGTAAGCGCACCGAGCCGTGGGACCGGCCGACGGACGGCACCCCGGTTGTCGACGTGGACCGCGGCGGCAAGATCACCTGGCATGGGCCGGGGCAACTGGTCGGCTATCCGATCCTGCGGTTGCCCGACCCGGTGGACGTGGTCGCCTACGTGCGTCGCACCGAGGAGTTGCTGATCGACGTGTGCGCCGAGTTCGGGCTGACCGCCGGCCGGGTCGAGGGTCGCAGCGGCGTCTGGGTGCCCGAGGACGACCGGGGCCCCGCCCGCAAGGTGGCCGCCATCGGAATCCGGGTGGCCCGGGGCGTCACCCTGCACGGCTTCTCGATCAACTGCGACTGCGACCTCACGCACTTCGACCGGATCGTGCCGTGCGGCATCCGCGACGCCGGCGTCACCTCGCTCACCGCCGAGCTGGGCCGTCCGATCACCGTCGCCGACGTGCTGCCGGTGGTCGAGAGCCGACTGTCCACCCTCGTCGAGGTCTGAGCAGCGGCCCCCGGCGGTGGCGCGTCGGGGGCCGCTTCACTCACGGCGTCAGCCGGTGCAGGTCCCGCGGGAAGGCGGTGACCTCCCGGACGTTGGCCGCCCCGAGCAGGCGCGCCACGAACCGTTCCAGGCCGATGGCGAAGCCGCCATGCGGCGGCATGCCGTGCCGGAACGCGTCCAGGTAGCCGGCGTACGGCTCGACCGGCTCGCCCCGCGCCGCCAACGCCGCCAGGTAGTCGGCGTGCCGGTGCAGCCGCTGCCCGCCGGTGACCAGCTCCAGACCCCGGAACAGCAGGTCGAACCCGTTGGAGTACGCCGGCCGCGCCGGGTCCGGGTGGGTGTAGAACGGTCGCTTCGCCATCGGGTAGCCGGTGACGAAGAGGAAGTCCGACCCGTGTTCGCGGCGGGCCCACTCCCCCAACGCCCGTTCGTGGGCGGGCGCGAGGTCCGGCTCGTCGGCGGGCGCGCCGGCGATCGTCAACGCCTCGGTGAAGTGCACCTCCGGGATCTCCGCCGGCACCTGCGGCGGCGTGACGTCGAGCGTCGCCAGTGCGCCCCCGGCCCGCTCGCCCACCGCCTCCAGCATGCCGGCCACGACGTCGCGCAGCACGGCCATCACGTCCCGGTGGTCGGCGACGAAGCCCAGCTCCGCGTCGAGCGACGTGTACTGCGCGAGGTGCCGGACGGTGTCGTGCGGCTCGGCCCGGAAGACCGGCCCGACCTCGTAGACGCGTTCGAACACGCCGACCATCAGCTGCTTGTAGAACTGCGGCGACTGGGCCAGGTACGCGGGTCGGCCGAACCAGTCCAACGCGAACACGTTCGCCCCGCTCTCCGTGCTGGAGCTGACCACCTTCGGCGTGTGGACCTCGACGAAGTCGTGCGCGTCGAGCGCGGCGCGGAAACCGGCGACCGCCGCCGCCGAGACGCGCAGCGCGGCCGAGCGGGTCGGGTGGCGCAGCGCGGTGGGCGCGTTGTCCAGTTGGGTGGGCAGGCTCGCGGTGAGCACCGGTCGGTACAGGTCGAACGGTAGGGGCACGGCGGGCGAGCCGAGTGGACGTATCGCCGGCTCGGTCAGCTCGACCCCGGCGGGCGCCGTTTCGTTCGCGGTGACCGTCGCGGTCACCTCGACGACCGTCTCCTCGGTGAGTTTCTCCAGCTCGGCGCGGACGGCCGGGTCGGTGACGACGACCTGGGCCAGGCCGGAGGCGTCCCGCACGATCAGGAACGCCACCGACTTGAGCAGGCGGCGGCGGTGCACCCAGCCGGCGATCCGCACGGTTTCGCCGACGTGGGCGGGCAGGTGGTGGGACAGGGTTCGTTGCATGTCGGGCTGCTCCTCGGTCGATCGCGACGGCGCCACCGGGGCGGCGACGTCGCATCAGCCCCAGGGAGGTGTGGGCGAGCGGGAACCTCGCGGTGCCACCACACCTTCGCCCCCGCCGGAGCGGGGGCCTCGTTCGTCGCCTGATGACCGGGGCCAGCCGGGCGGGCTCTACTAGGCGTTCCGCCGTTCTGCCCGCAGCTCGGGAGGGTCTTCGCGCACCGGTGCCAGACCGCCTCTCAGCATCGGCGGCTCTCTGCACTGGCGGGTCCGGGCGCTACTCGGCTCCGTCGTCGCTGTTGGCGGTGACCGTAGCACCGGATCCGCCGGGTGTGACGCCCTTTTTCGGCAGCCCGGTGTCCGGCGTCACAACGTCTACGGCGTGACGCCGGTCGCCTGACGCACATAGACGATGGCCGTCCGGCGTAGGCTCGTTTTCGTGACGATCGAGCACTCCGCGCCGACGACCGGCCAGGCAGCGCGTACCGCAACAGCCGCACCCGAGGGGCGCCGTCTGCTGCGGATCGAGGCGCGCAACGCCGAGACGCCGATCGAGCGCAAACCACCATGGATCAAGGTCAAGGCCAAGATGGGGCCGGAGTACACCCAGCTGCGCGGGCTCGTCTCGCGCGAGGGGCTGCACACCGTCTGCCAGGAGGCCGGCTGCCCCAACATCTACGAGTGTTGGGAAGACCGGGAGGCCACCTTCCTCATCGGTGGCGACCAGTGCACCCGGCGCTGCGACTTCTGCCAGATCGACACCGGCAAGCCGGCCGAGTTCGACGCCGACGAGCCGCGCCGGGTCGCCGAGTCGGTGGTCTCGATGGGCCTGCGGTACGCCACCATCACCGGTGTCGCCCGCGACGACCTGCCCGACGGCGGCGCCTGGCTGTACGCCGAGACCGTCCGGCAGATCCACGCCCTGCAGCCCGGCTGCGGCGTCGAGCTGCTGATCCCGGACTTCAACGCCGTCCCCGAGCAGTTGGCCGAGGTGTTCGGCTCCCGCCCGGAGGTGCTGGCGCACAACGTGGAGACCGTGCCGCGCATCTTCAAGCGGATCCGCCCGGCGTTCCGCTACGACCGCTCGCTGGACGTGATCCGACAGGCCCGCGCCGACGGCCTGGTCACCAAGAGCAACCTCATCCTGGGCATGGGCGAGGAGCGGGCCGAGGTGTCGCAGGCGCTGCGCGACCTGCACGAGGCCGGCTGCGAGCTGATCACCATCACCCAGTACCTGCGCCCCTCGCCCCGGCACCACCCGGTGACCCGCTGGGTCAAGCCGGAGGAGTTCGTGGAGCTGCGCGAGGAGGCCGAGGAGATCGGCTTCGCCGGGGTGATGAGCGGGCCGCTGGTGCGCTCGTCGTACCGGGCGGGCCGGCTCTACCGGCAGGCGCTCGACGCCCGCGCCGAGGCTGCGGTCGTCACCGCCGGCTGACCCGCCGGCAGCGCCGCACGGCCGTTCGGCGTCCGAATGCCATGATCGTGCGATGACCGCCGGTGTACGCGAACAGCCGCGCGGCGCGGACTCCCCGCGCCCGCGGCCGGGTACGCGGTTCGGCGTCCCCGACTGGCTCACCGGGTTGGCCGTCCTCGCCGGGGTGGGTTACCGGCTCTGGCTGCTGGGCCACGCCGCGCCGCCCACCAACAGCGACGAGGCCACCATGGGGTTGGCCGCGCTGCACATCGCGCGGGGCGAGGGATTCCCGGTCTGGTTCTACGGCCAGCAGTACATGGGAACGCTGGAGGCGTACCTGGCCGCCCCCGTGTTCGCGCTGGCCGGCGGGCCGTCGCTGCTCGGCCTGCGGCTGCCCACGCTCGCCCTGTACGTGCTGTTCCTGCTGCTGACCTGGCGGTTGACGCTGCGGTTGACCGGGGACCGCTGGTTCGGGCTGCTGGTGGTGGCGCTGCTCGCGCTCGGCTCCGACCGGGTAATCAAGAACCAGCTGATCGCCGGTGGCGGCTATCCCGAGATGAACGCGGCCGGGGCTGCGCTCGCCGTGCTCGCCGTGGACCTGGTCGTCGGCCGGCCCGGGTGGCGACGGGTCCGCTGGGCGGCGTGGGGGTTCCTGGCCGGGCTGATGCTCTGGGTCGACCCGCTGGTGCTGCCGTACGTCGTGGCGACGGGGGCGGTGCTCGTCGGGTTCCGACGCCGGGAGCTGCGCGGGGCGGCCGGCGCACTGCTCGGGGCGGCCGCCGTGCTGGGCGCCGCCACGCTGCTGCTGCACAGCCTGCTGACCGGGCGGAACCCGCTGCACGCCGTACTCGCCGCCGGCGGCGCGGACGCCTCCGCCGGCTGGGCGGACCGGCTGCACGGCGGGCTGCTGCTGGGACCGCCGTTGGGCATGGGCTTCTGCGGCCCAGGGCGGTGCGCGACGTGGCAGCTGTGGTGGGCGTACGCCCTGCCGGTGCTGCTGGTCCTCGCCGCCGTCACGGCCTGGCGGGCGATGCGCCGCCCGTCGGCCGAACCAGCGCCCCGGGTCGCGGCGGCGGTGCGGTTGGCGCTCGTGCTGGCGGCGGTGGCCACCCTCGCCGCGTACACGGTGAGCAGCACGTCCGGGCGCACTCCGGTGGAGAGTTCCCGCTACCTGTCCTGCCTGCTCATCTCCCTGCCGGCACTGCTCTGGCCGGTGTGGACGGTGCTGCGGAACAGGACCGGGCCGAGGCTCGCCCGACCGGTGGCGCTGGTCCTGCTCGCCGCCACGCTGGGCAGCGCCGTCTCCGCCACCGGCCAGGCCGCGCGGACCGCGCCGGCGAGCCGGGCCGCCGAGGCCCGGCACGCCGAACTGGTGAGCACCCTGCGCCAGCTCGGCGTACGACACGTCCGCGCCGGCTACTGGACCTGCAACCGGCTGACCTTCGCCAGCGCCGAGCAGGTCATCTGCGCGGTCGTCGACGACACGCTGCGCCCCGGCTTCGACCGCTACCCCGCGTACCGGCGGGAGGTGGACAGCGCGGCGGCGCCGGCCTGGGTCGCTCCCACCGGCTCGTCCCTGGCGGCGAGCCTCGACGAGCGGCTCCGCGCCGCTCCGGGCACCCGGGAGCTGGTCACCCTCGACGGCTGGCGGATCTACCTGCCGCGCTGACCTCGCCGGGCGGCGAGCGTCAGCGCGGCCCGGCGGGCTCGGTAAGCGTCAGCGCGGCGCGGCCGGCTCGGCGAGCGTCAGCGCGGCGCGGTGGCGGCCGACGAGGACGGAGCTGGCCCCGGCGGCACCCCCCTTACCCGCCCTGCCCGGGCGGCTGAGGCGACGTAAGGTACTCAGCCCGCCGGCACCCGGACGCGGATCAACGGGGCGGACCGCGACCACTAGACTCTGCGACATGGCAAAGCCCCAGGAGAAGGTCTCGTTCGGCCAGCGGCTGAAGCAGATCGGGATGGTGTTCCAGTTCACCGCCAAGCAGGACCGGTGGTTCGCGCCGCTGGTCGCCGCCGCGGTGCTGCTCCCGCTCGCCCTCACCGTGGTCGCGGTCATCCTCTGGGGCTGGATCTGGCTGCCGCTGGGCATCCTGTTCGCCCTGCTCGCGGTGCTGATCGTGCTGAACCTGCGTTCCAACAAGGCGATGATGAACGCCGCCGAGGGCCAGCCCGGCGCGGCGGCGCAGATCATGGAGAACATGCGCGGTGACTGGCGGGTGACCCCGGCGGTCAGCTCCACCACCCAGATGGACATGGTCCACCTGGTGATCGGCCGGCCGGGCGTGATCCTGCTGGCCGAGGGCAACCCGCAGCGGGTGCGTGGCCTGCTCGGGCAGGAGAAGCGGCGGCTGTCGAAGGTGATCGGCTCCGCGCCCCTGCACGACTACGTGATCGGCCAGGACGAGGGCGAGCTGCCCATCCGCAAGCTGCGCACGACGCTGCTGCGCCTGCCCCGCGCGCTCTCCGGCAAGGACGTCAACTCGCTGGACAAGCGGCTCAAGGCGCTCACCGCCCGTCCGCAGATGCCCAAGGGCGCGATCCCGAAGAACATGCGGCCGCCGGGCGCGTTCCGCCCGTCGCGGCGGGTTTCCTCAACGGACTGCTCGGCGGCAACGGCTTCGACGCCTTCACACTGCTGATCGGCGCCGTGGCGGTGGCCGGTTACGCGGTGAG
>NZ_JAEVHM010000105.1 GCF_016802865.1 Micromonospora parastrephiae
GCCCACCCACCGGCCCGTGCTCGGCGGCGGTGGGGTGGGCCGGCTCGCTGTGGAGCTGATGTCGCGGACGATTCAGGGAGACCAGCGAGGTCGGCAGCGCGCGGACGACGGGTGCCGAGCGTCGTCAGAGGCGGTCGGCGCGGGTGTGCAGCAGGTCGTGCACGTTGTCGATGTCCGCCGGTGACGTCCGCGAGGCGAGCCAGTACATGATGCCGGTGGGTATGAAGAAGAGCTGGAACGCGGCCAGTCCGACGGCGAAGTTCAACGGCGGCGGGAACGCCGCGCGCAGACCCTGGAAGGCAACCCCGACAAGTCCGTTGCCGGCCGCCCGACCGACCCCGTTGACCAGGTTGCCCAGGCTGTAGACGGTGCCCCGGTGCTCCGGCGGGTTCACGTCGGCGATCAACGCGAACCAGTTCGGCGAGTTGGCCGACGTCAACGCGAGCGCCACCACCGCGGTGAGCAGGCTCAGCCCGACCGACGGTTCGGTGAACACGCTGGACAGGATCGCGCCGACCACCGCGCCGGTGCTGCCGCCGTCCGGCACGTCGATGCTCAACGGTACGAAGAACAGCACCAGGTAGAACGGCAGCGCCGCCAGGATGCCGACCGCGGCGACCAACGCCCGACCTCGGGGGGTACGCCGCTGCACCGCGTCGCCGATCAGCCCGCCCACGATGGAGAGCACCCCGCCGAGCTGGAACAGCGTGGCGAAGACGCTGCCCACCACCAACGCCGTCGACTCCGAGTAGCCCTGCGCCTCGGCCCGCTCGGCGAACAGCACCGGCAGCCAGACCAGCGAGCCGAAGGCGGCCTGCGCGGTCAGGCCCTGCAGGATCAACCACCGGTTGGTCCGCCGGGCCAGGATCCTCGGCAGGTCGGTCCGGCTGATCCGGTAGTCGTACTCGGCGCCGGCGTCCAACGCGCCGGCCAGCTCCGGCTCGCTCTGGCCCCGCCGGATGTCGTAGGTGAACAGGTACGCCAGGGTGGCGGCCAGGCCGACAGCGGTCAGCAGCAGGAACGGCCGCCGCCAGTCGGTCGCCCCCAGCAGCCCGCCGACCAGGGTGCCCGCCAGGGTGCCGACGCCCTGCGAGAGCCCCCAGAAGCTCATCACCAGCCCCCGCCGGGTCGGTGAGATCAGATCGGTGACCACCGAGAAGCCCACCGAGCCGACCGCACCGAGACCCACCGCCGCGACAAGTTGGGCGGTCAGGAACGTCAGGTAGTCGCCGGCGAGCGCGCTGCCGCCGGTGCCCGCCGCCCAGAGCAGCGTGCCCACCATGAGCAGCGGCTTGCGGTTGGTCCGGTCACCGACGTACGCCCAGCCGACCGCGGCCACCGCACTGACCAGGAAGCTGACGGCGGTGACCAGCCCGAGCAGCCGCCCGGACACGTCGAACGCGCCCGCGATGGGCTTGTACAGCGGCGGGACCAGCCCGATCGCCACGTTGTCCAGCGAGGCGAGCAGCACGAACACCACGACGCTGTACAACCGGTGCGCCCGACCACCGCCCCAGCCGTGCGGGCGCTGGTCGGGCCGCGCTCCGCCCCGGCCGAGCCCGCCACTGGTCACGCTCATGACGGGCAGCCAACCAGACTCCGGTGTGCGGGTCGTCACGCGGGTGGGTGCCGGCCGGCTCCCACCCGCGTGGACTCCGACGGTCAGCGGCGGTCGAGGACCAACCCGCGGGCGGCGGCGTACTGCTCGCGGACGGCGGGCACGGGCTCGGCCGCGTACTCCTCGGTGCCCTTGAGCTCCCACACCGGTGGCGTCGGACCGCCCAGGGCGACCCAGGCGGCCTGCCGGGCGGCGCCGTCGGCGACGTACTCCCCGGCCGGCGGGACGACCACCGGGCAGCCGAAGACCTGCGGTGCGATCCGGCGGACCGCGGCGGACCGGGCCCCGCCGCCGACCAGGATGACCCGGCGGACGGTGGCACCCTGCGCGGTCAGCGCGTCCAGGCCGTCGGCGAGCGCGCAGAGCATGCCCTCCACGGCGGCCCGGGCCAGGTGCGCCGGGGTCGACGTGCGCAGGGTCAACCCGTGCACCGCGCCGGTGGCGAGCGGACGGTTGGGCGTCCGTTCCCCCTCCAGGTACGGCACCATGACCAGCCCGTCCGCGCCGGCCGGCGCGGAGAGCGCCAGCTCGGCCAGCTCGTCCAGGCCGACGCCGAGCATCGCGGCGGCGGCGTCCAGCACCCGGGCGGCGTTGAGCGTGCAGACCAGCGGCAGGAAGCGGCCGGACGCGTCGGCGAAGCCGGCCACCGCACCACTGTCGTCGGCGGCCGGCACGTCGGCGACGCTGAACACCGTGCCGGAGGTGCCGATCGAGACGACCACGTCACCGGGGCCGGCGCCGACGCCGAGCGCGGCGGCGGCGTTGTCCCCGGTGCCGGCGCCGAGCAAGGCACCCGACCCACCCAGCTCGGCGGCCAGGGTGCCGGCAGACTCGGCCGGACCGAGCACCTCGGGCACCGTCAGCCGCCGCCCGAAGGCCCGCTCCAGCAGGTCGAGTCGATAGTCACCGGTGGCCGGCGACCAGTAGCCGGTGCCGCTGGCGTCGCCCCGATCGGTGCGCAGCGCCGCCAACCCCGGCGCGCCGGCCAGCCGCCAGGTCAGCCAGTCGTGCGGCAGGCACACGGCGGCCACCCGGGCGGCCAGCTCCGGCTCGTGCCGGGCCAACCAGCGCAGCTTGGTGATGGTGAAGCTGGCCACCGGCACGCTACCGGTGGCCTCGGCCCAGAACCGACCCCCCGCCGCGACGCCGCCGGCCTCCTGGACCAGGTCGGCGGCGGCGTCGGCGGATCGGGTGTCGTTCCACAGCAGGGCCGGACGGACCACCCGGCCGTCCTCGTCGAGGCAGACCATGCCGTGCTGCTGGCCGGCGACCGAGACCGCCGCCACGTCGGCCAACCCACCGGCCTGGTCGGTGGCGCCGCGCAGCGCCTGCCACCAGGCTTCCGGGTCGACCTCGGTGCCGTCCGGGTGCGGTGCCCGGCCCTGCCGGAGCAGGGTGCCGGTTTCCGCGTCTCGGACGACCACCTTGCAGGACTGTGTGGACGAGTCAACGCCCGCGACCAGCGGCATGGCGGGCCCCTCAGCGAGCGCCGAGCAGGTGCTCGACGGCGAGCTGGTTGAGCCGGACGAAGGCGAAGCCCCGGGCGGCCACCGCGTCGACGTCGACGTCCTCGAACGCCGACCGGTCGGCGAGGAACTCGTCGTAGCCCTCGCCGGCGTCGAGCGTCGGCGTGCTCAGCTCGCCGACCTTGCTCGCGGCCAACGCCTCGACGACCTCCGGGTCGGCGCGGAACGCCGCCGCCCGCTCCTTGAGCAGCAGGTACGTGCTCATGTTGGCGGCCGCCGACGCCCACACCCCGTCCATGTCCTCGGTCCGGGAGGGCTTGTAGTCGAAGTGCCGGGGGCCGTCGTAGGTCGGGCCGCCGTTCGGGCCGCCGTTCTCCAGGAGGTCCACCAGGGCGAACGCGTTCATCAGGTCACCGTGACCGAAGACCAGGTCCTGGTCGTACTTGATGCCCCGCTGGCCGTTGAGGTCCAGGTGGAACAGCTTGCCCTGCCAGAGCGCCTGCGCGATGCCGTGGGCGTAGTTGAGCCCGGCCATCTGCTCGTGCCCGACCTCCGGGTTGAGGCCGACCATCTCCGGGTGGGCCAGCTGGGAGATGAAGGCGAGCGCGTGCCCGACGGTGGGCAGCAGGATGTCGCCGCGCGGCTCGTTGGGCTTGGGCTCCAGCGCGAAGCGCAGGTTGTAGCCGCGGTCGATGACGTACTGGGTGAGCAGGTCGACCGCCTCGCGGTAGCGGTCCAGCGCGGCGCGGACGTCCTTGGCGACGTCGTACTCGGAGCCCTCCCGGCCACCCCACATGACGAACGTGCTGGCGCCCAGCTCGGCGGCCAGGTCGACGTTGCGCAGCACCTTGCGCAGCGCGTAGCGGCGGACGTCGCGGTCGTTGCTGGTGAAGCCGCCGTCCTTGAAGATCGGGTGGGTGAAGAGGTTGGTGGTGACCATCGGCACCACCAGGCCGGTCTCGTCCAGGGCCTTGCGGAACCGGGCGATGTGGTGGTCGCGGGTGGCGGCGTCGGCCCCGAACGGGATCAGGTCGTCGTCGTGGAAGGTGATGCCGTACGCGCCCAGCTCGGCGAGCCGGTGCACCGCCTCGACGGCGTCGAGCTCGGGCCGGGTCGCGTCACCGAACGGGTCGCGGGCCTGCCAGCCCACGGTCCAGAGCCCGAAGGAGAACTTGTCGGCGGGGGTGGGACGGGGTGCCATGAGCAACCTCCGGGGTGGTGGTGTCCGCTATTTGTTCAACGATTGAATTATTTGCTCGCCCTATGGCACTGTCAAGGGGTGAGCCCCACCCACGCCCCGGCCGGCGCGGTCCGTCAGGGCAGCCTGCGCGAGCTCAACCTCGCCCTGGTGCTCGGCCGGATCGCCGCCGCCGACCGCCCCCCGTCCCGGGCCGACCTGGCCACGGCGACCGGCCTGACCCGGGCCACCGTCTCCGCGGTGGTCGAGGATCTGCTCGCCGGTCGACTCGTCGACGAGGCCGACCCGGCCCCGCGGGCCGGTGCCGGCCGACCGGCCCGCGGTCTGGTGCTGGCCGACCAGGGCCCGGCCGGGCTCGGCCTGGAGGTAAACGTCGACTACCTGACGGTCTGCGTGGTGGATTTCGCCGGCCAGGTCCGGCACCGCACCGTGTACCGGGCCGACCTGCGCCCGGTCGCGCCCGCCGACGCTCTGGCCCGACTTGTCGAGCTGGCCGCGCAGGCCCGCGCCGACGCCGCCCGGCAGGGCCTCACCCTGGCCGGCGCGGCACTCGCGGTGCCCGGCCTGGTGGACGACACCGGGCTGGTCCGGCTCGCACCGAACCTCGGCTGGCACGACGTCGCCGTGCCCGCACTGCTCGCCGAGCACCCGGCGCTGACCGAGCAGGTGCCCGGCGTACCGGCGCTGGTCGTGGACAACGAGGCGAACCTCGCCGCCCTCGGCGAACTGCACTCCCGGCCGCCCGGCCCGGCCAGCTTCCTGCACATCTCCGGTGAGGTCGGGATCGGCGCCGGGATCGTGCTGGACGGCGCGCTGTTCCGCGGCGTCCGTGGCTGGAGTGGCGAGATCGGGCACCTGCCGGTCCACCCCCAGGGCCGCCCGTGCCGCTGCGGCGGACGTGGCTGCCTGGAGCAGTACGCCGGTCAGGAGGCGATCGTGGCCGCCGCCGGGCTGGCCCGGGCGGAGCTTCCCGCGGACACCGCGACCGCCCGGCTGGCCCAACTGGCCGACGCCGGCGACGCCGACGCGCTGCGGGCGCTGCACGACGCCGGGACGGCGCTCGGGGTCGCGGTGGCCGGCGTGGTCAACCTGCTGGACCTGGACACCGTGGTGCTCGGCGGCGGGTACGCCCCGCTGGCGCCCTGGCTGTGCCCGCCGGTGCTCGCCGAGATCGCCGGCCGGGTGCTCACCGCCGCCTGGTCACCGGTGACGGTGCGGCCGTCGACGCTCGGCGCGGAGGCCGCGGCGGTGGGGGCCGCCGGTTCGGTGGTCCGCCGCATCGTCGCCCAGCCCGCTGGATGGCTGACCCGGACGGGCTGACCGGGCCCGGCCACGCCGGGCGTCTGTCGCAGTGCCTCGGCACGCTTGCCGTCGGGCAACGATCCGCAGGCGAGGAGCCCGGGAGCAGCATGCGCACAGGTCGTCAGACGCGGGCCGGCGTGACCGGCGAGGCTGGCATCGTTGCGGCCCGACCGTCGGATCAGGCGGTCCGCGCCACCGGTGGCTCGCCGGTGGGCCACTCCCGGTGTGTGTCGACGGTCCGCTCCGGGCCACCGGACGCGCCCGTCCACATTCCGCCGGTCTGCCGGTCCGCATCGCGCGACCACTCTGCCGTACGGCCCGTGGGCCGGTCCGGGTCGTCCGGGCGGTCCGGGCGGCCGGTCGGTCGGTCCGGGTCGTCCGGTCCGCCCGGCGGATGCACGTCCTGCGCCTGCTGCCGGCGAGCGGTCCCGTCGAATTCCCGCATCCCGCGCAGCAGCGCGTCGCGGCCCGCCGGGCTCATCCCGGCCAACACGGCGGCGAGCCGCGCCTGACGGTCGGTCCGCAGCTCGGCGAGGAGCCGGCGGGCGTCCCGGGTGAGGTGGAGGGCGATCTCCCGCCGGTCGAAGCGACCCGGCTCCCGCTCCAGCATCCCGGCGGCGACCAACCGGTCGCAGAGTCGGCTGGCGGAGCTGAGCAGCATGTCGAGCCGGGTGGCGAGCCGACGCAGGTTGATCCCGTCGACCTGCTCCACCACCATGACAGCCCGTAACTGGGCACCGGACACCCGGTTGGCGGTTTCCTCCCGGGCGGTTTCCCACACGCTCAGCAGGGAGGCCGCCGCCGCGTCCAACGCGGCAGCCATACTCGTCTCGGGGTCCGGCGGACCGTTCAGTTCGGCCATGGTGGCCCGAGACTACTCCGAACCCACTGGTGGTCGAGCTTTGAGCGAGGGAGTAGTGATGAGCGAACCGGTCAACCGGGCACGACGTGCCCTGAACGAGACACCAGCCGACCGGCTCGTGGACGGTGTGGCGGATGTCCTCTCCCGGTCGTACGGCATCACCGACGCCGAGCTGTACCAGGTCGACTACCGACTGTCGCAGCTGCTGCCCCTCACCGAGGGTGACCCCATCAGCGGCGCCGGGCACCCCGCGTGGCGTTCCTTCGACCACCAGTCGCCGCTGCTCGTCGACGGCACGGGCTGGTTCCCGGTCACCATGCGCGGTGAGCGACGAGGGGTGCTGCGACTCGCGCCGGTGCCGGACGACCCGACCGTCCTCAGCGAGCTGGACGAGATCGCCACCGCACTGGCCCACGAACTGGCCGCCGTCTCCGCCGGCACCGACGTCTACCGCGCGGCACGGCGTAGCCAGCGACTCACCCTGGCCGCGGAGATGCAGTGGGACCTTCTGCCCGGCCGCAGCCGGATCCGACCGTCGTTCAGCCTGGCCGGCCAGCTCGAGCCGGCGTACGCGGTGCGCGGCGACAGCTTCGACTGGTCCGACGACGGGCGGCGGCTCTGGTTGTCGACCGTCAACGGCACCGGCGAGGGTGTCGCGGCGTCGCTGCTCACCTCGCTGGCCACCCACGCGCTGCGCAACGCCCGCCGGGCCGGGCTGACCCTGGCCGACCAGGCCGCCCTCGCCGACCAGGCGCTCTACGACCTGTACCGGGGTGAGCAGCACCTCTCCGCGCTGCTGATGGAGCTGGACCTGCGATCCGGGGTGATGACCGTGGTCGACGCGGGCTCCCCCCGGCTGGTCCTGCTGCGCGACGGCGAGGTCACCGAGCAGCCGCTGGAGGCTCAGTTCCCGCTCGGCATGTTCGAGGCGACGGACTACCACGAGCAGAGGTTCCCGCTGGAGCGCGGCGATCGGGTCTTCGTGGTCAGCGACGGGGTCGTGGAGGCCACCGGGCAGCACATCCGCTACGGCGAGACGGCACTGGACCGGTTCCTGCGACGGACCGGCCCGATGGAGCCGCTGGACGCCGTCCGGTCGCTGATCGGCGACCTGCGTGCGTTCGTGGCCGGCGACCTGGTCGACGACGCGGTGGTGGTCTGCCTGGACTGGACCGGCCCGCAGACCTGACCGACGACGCTCAGTACGCGCCGCGGCTGTTCACCACCGCGCCGAAGGTCTTCCACAGGATGGTGAGGTCGGCGGCGAGGGACCAGTTCTCCACGTAGTAGAGATCGAGCCGGATGCCGTCCTCCCAGCTCAGGTCGGACCGTCCGCTGACCTGCCACAGACCGGTCATGCCCGGCTTGACCAGCAGCCGCCGGGCCACGTCGCCGTCGTAGCGGGCCACCTCCGAGGGCAACGGCGGGCGCGGACCGACCAGGCTCATCTGCCCCAGCAGCACGTTGGCCAGCTGCGGCAGCTCGTCCAGTGACCACTTGCGCAACAGTCGTCCCACCCGGGTGACCCGGGGGTCGTCGCGCATCTTGAACATCAGGCCGTCGGTCTCGTTGCGGGTGGTCAGCTCGGCGAGCAGCGTGTCGGCGTCCACCACCATGGTGCGGAACTTGAACACCCCGAACTCCTGACCACCCCGGCCGACCCGGACCTGGCGGAACAGCACCGGACCTCGACTGTCGACCTTGATGGCCAACGCGATGAACACGATCAGCGGCAGCAGCAGCGCGAGCGCCAGCGACGACACGGACCGGTCGACGAAGCCCTTCACCAGCTTGCGCGCGCCCCGGAACTCGGGCGCCTCGACGTGGATCAGCGGCAGCCCGGCGACCGGCCGGGTGTGGATCCGCGGGCCGGCCACGTCGGTCAGCGCGGGCGCCACGACCAGGTCGACGCCGGTGCCCTCCAGCTGCCAGCCGAGCCGACGCAGCCGGGCGGCGGTCAGCTCACCGGAAGCGGTGACCGCGACAGTGTCGGCGCCGATCGCGGTGGCGGCCTCCGGGATGCCCCGGAACGATCCCACCACCGGCACGTCACCGAGGCGCTGCGCCACCGGCGCGAGCAGCGCGTCGGGGATGCACGCCCCGACCACCTGGTAGCCCGCGTACGGCTCCCGGCGCAGCGTGTGCACCAGCTCCAACACGTGCGCGGTGTCGCCGACCACCAGCACCTTGCGGGACCAGCCGGCACCACGGGAGCGGGCCCGGTGCAGACGCTTGCGGGCGGCGAAACGGGCCACCTCCAGCCCGACGGTGCCCACCGCGAAGGAAATGCCGAGGAAGCCTCGGGAGACGCCGACGTCGGCGATGTACCCGGCGATGGCGATCGCGCCGGCCAGCCGCAGGCTGGCGGAACTGACCCGGCGGTACTCGTCCGCGCCGTAGCCGATCACCCGGTCGTCGTAGCAGCCCAACGCCTTCAGCGAGATCAGCCAGGCCAGCACCAGCCCCGGGGCCACCAGCACGTACGGGATCTTCGAGCCGCTCGGCTGCTCGTCACCGAACCGGGCGACGTACCCGACGAGCAACGCGATGATCAGAATGGTGGTGTCCAGCACCACGAGGACCCGAACGTACGAGCGTTCGTCGGCGCGCGCCACCAGCCCACCCGGGCGGGCCTCCGGCGCCGACGTGCTTGCCGGGGTCAACAGTGTCGCCGCACTCACCGGCCCTCCCACTCTGGTCAGGATGGCCCCGGCCGACGGGTCGGACCGGAGGCGGACCGACAATGCCGGAACATGTCGACATCCTGCCCCGACAACTATGACGGCCGATTGCTTCGGACGTATTGCCGTCACTTTTCTTCGGTGCCGGGGACCGAAAAGGGCCCGTCGTACCGGATCGGCGGTACGACGGGCCCTTCTGTCGCTGTGCGTCGGGTCAGCGCGGCGCCGGAGGGCGCCGGGCGATGGCGCTGAGGAAGATGCTGCCGATCTCGCTCGGGTCCTTGGTGACGAAGACGTCGCCACCGGTGACCTTGGTGATCGACTCCAACTCGACCTTGCTGACGCCCTCACCGATACCGATCATGATGACCTGGACCGGCCGCTCCGGGTCGGCGAGCTCCTTGAGCTTGGCGAGCAGCTGCTGCTGCGTGAGGCCGTTGTCGTCCTCGTTCTTACCGTCGGTGAAGAGCACGATGGAGTTGACCCGGCCGGGCTGCCAGTCCTCCTGCACCGCCTGGTACGCGGCGAGCGTGGTGTCGTAGAGGCCGGTGTCGCCGCTGGACGGCTTGATGGTGGCGAGCGCCGCCTCCAGCTGGGCCCGCTGACCGGAGAGTGGACCGATGCCGACCAGCTGTTTGTAGTCACGGCTGCCGACCAGTTTGGTGGAGAAGGTCCACAGGCCGATCGACCAGGAGTCGTCGAAGAGGCCGAGACCGCGGCGGGCCGCGTCCACGGTGACCTCCTCCCGGCTGCGGTTGTTGGCGCTGGGCACCTGGTCCTTCATCGAGCCGGAGACGTCGATGACGGCCAGCATCCGACCGGACTGGGTGGCGATCGACCAACTGGAGACGACCCGCTGTATGGCGGCCGGGTCCAGACCGCCCGCGGCGGTGCCGCCGTTCGCCGGCGCGGTCGGCGCGCCGCCGGACGGGCTGGGTGCGCCCTGCGGCGCCTTGAAGCCCTCGCCCCAGTTGCCGTCCGGCGCGCGCAGCGACTGCGCCGCCAGCCGGTTACGGAAGCTGGGGCTGGTGAGCAACTCGAACAGCACCCGGGCCGCCGACGCCTTGGTCGGCTCGATGCCGGGCAGCACCGCGTACGGGTAGTCCAGCGGCATCGGTGCCGGCTCCATGTAGAGCGCGGCGAGCGGCACCGGCGGCTTCTTGCTGTTGTAGGCGATCACGTCTTCTTCGGAGAGCGCCGCCGCGCCGAGGCCACTGGCGATCGACGTCGCGTCGTTCGCGGTCGGGAAGCGGGCCAGCAGGTCGTTGCGGAGCGAGGAACGCCCGGTGGCCAGCGCTCGCAGCGCGCCGACGGTGTTGCGCTGGGCGTCGCCGCCGGCGGCGCTGGCCGCCGCGGTCAGCGAGAGCAGGCCGGACAGGCCGGCCGCGTCCCGGGTCGGCTCGACGATGCCGGTACGCAGCGGGGCGCCCGTGTTGTTGACCTGCTTGAGCAGGTCGGTCCAGTTGAACTTCTTGTTGGGCCAGCCCAGCCGGGTGGCGATCGGCTCGGGCATCGCCACGACGATCGGGCTGCGCGCGATGGACGCGCCGTTGGTCGGCGCGAACGCGCTCGCGTCCTTCTTCAGCCGCAGCAGCCAGGTCGAGGAGTCGGGCACCCAGACATCCGGGCTGACGGCGGTGCCGCTGGCCTGCCCCACGCCGGCGAGTACGGCGCCGTGCTTCGCCGCCACCACGGCGGCCACGTCGACCGGGTCGGACGCGGAGACGTCCACCCGGATGCAGGTGGGCCCCACCGCGGCGCCGTCCTTGACCCACTGGGACGCGGCGGCGTCCACCGCCGGCGCGAGCTCGGAGGCGACGGCCACGGCGAGCCGGATCTCGCCCGAACAGCTGGGCTGGATCAGCTCCCGATAACCGAACCAGACGCCTGTGGTGACGACGAGCACCGTCGCCGTCGCGGCGGCGGCTGCTAGATGGAGTTTCGAACGCATGCGATGGCGGCCTGCTGACACGGTGACCATCTTGCGTACAAGGTGCCGTCCGTGCCACAACCGTTCGGACTAAAGTTACGCAGGAGAGACAGTTGATCGCTGATTAGCGACTCAGCGTGATGGCACGGCCCCAGGGTGTTGCCAAACCGGCATAACGCTTCACGGCAGGACGCACGTAGGGCTCGGCACCGGCACCGGCTCGCCAACCGGCTCCGGGACACCCGTGTCGGCGTCCCGCCGGAAGATGCGCACCATGTCCGCCCGCTCGTCGGCCACGTAGAGGTGCTCCCCGATCAGTGCGAAGTGCCGGGGCCACTCGCCGTCGGTGTCCACCTCCGCGACCAGCTCGGGCAACTCTCCCGCGAGGTCGAAGACGGCGAGGGTGCCGACCCCCCGGTTGGCGACGTAGAGGAAACGGCCGTCCGGACCGACGGCGACCTCCGACGGCTGGACGTGACCCGACCGCTCGCTCGCCTCCACCCGACCGCGCTGGTGCAGCGCGCCGTCGTCGGTCAGCTCGTACGCGGTGACCGAGGCGTCCAGCTCACCGACGAGGTAGCACCGGCGGCCGTCCGGGTGGCGGGCCAGATGCCGGGGCCCCGCGCCGGGCGCCGTGCGAACCCGAGGCCCGCGGGGCATCAGCCGCCCGGTCGCGGCGTCCAGGTCGTACCGGTAGACCGAGTCCGTGCCGAGGTCCACCGCGAGCAGCGGCCCTCGGCCCGGCCCCGGCGAGACCATGTGGGTGTGCGCCTGCTCCTGACGCTCCGGGTCCGGACCGTGCCCCTCGTGCACCACCAGGTCGGTGCGCTCGCCCGGGACGCCCTGCGCGTCGAGTGGGAAGACCGCGACGCTGCCGCCGCCGTAGTTGGCCGCCGCCAGGTGACCACCGTCGGGAAGCACCGCCAGGTGGCAGGGCTCGGCGCCGCCGGTCGACCGGCTGCCGAGCGGGTCCAGCGCGCCGTCCGAGCCGACCCGCCAGGCGCTGACCTCGCCGTCCTTCAGCTCGTTGACCGCGTAGAGGACGGGCTGGGTGGGGTGCCGCGCCAGGAAGGAGGGGGACGGGGTGACCGCCACCGTGCCGAGCAGGGTCAGGGCCCCGGTGGCCGGGTCGCGGCGGGCCGCGACGATGCCGCTGCCCCGCCCGCCGCTGTGCGCGGTGTAACCCCCGATGTGGACGACCTCGCCCTGAGCACTCACGTCCCACCCCTTACGCCGGCCTTCTTCGTCGATCCAACCAGAGGCTGCCCGCGGATCCCGCGCGTTAACCGGCTTTCCGGTACCCGGATCGTCGCCGTCGAGGTCTCGCCGACGCCGATCCGAGTGGACGCGCCGGTGACTCAGGCGGCCGGCACCGGCTCCCCACGCTGACGGGCCACGTGCTCCACCAGGGAGATCAACACCAGTTTGCCGGACTGCCGGTCCCGGGCGTCGCAGAGCACCATCGGCACGTCCGGGTCCAGGTCGAGCGCCCGGCGTACGGTCTCCAGGTTGAACCTGCGGGCGTCGTCGAAGCAGTTCACACCCACCACGAACGGGATGCCACGCTGCTCGAAGTAGTCGATGGACGGGAAGCAGTCGGCCAGCCGCCGGGTGTCGGCGAGCACCACCGCGCCGAGCGCTCCGAAGGCCAGCTCGTCCCAGAGGAACCAGAACCGGTCCTGGCCCGGGGTGCCGAACAGGTAGACCTGCAGATCGTCGTTGATGGTGATCCGGCCGAAGTCCATCGCCACCGTGGTGGTCGACTTCCCCTCCACACCGGAGGTGTCGTCGGTGCCGATCCCCGCGTCGGTCAGCACCTCCTCGGTCTGCAGGGGGCGGACCTCGCTCAGCGCGCTCACCAGCGTCGTCTTGCCGGCCCCGAAGCCGCCGGCAATGAGGATCTTCAGTGCCAGCGGGATGGTGACGCCGGAGCCCGCATGGTCAAAGTGCACGGAGTCCACTGACCACCGCCTTGAGAATGTCGTCGTCGGGAAGGTTGCCGGCGGCCGGCGGCTCGTGCACCGCGATCAGACCCTGCGCGAGCAGATCGCCGAGCAGCACCCGGACGACCCCCACCGCGAGATCCAGGTCGGCCGCCAACTCGGCCACCGACACCGGCCGGCGGGCCAGTGCGACCAGCCGTCGATGCTCCGGGAGCAGCCGGGGATGGGCCGTCGGGTCGAGGTCCGATCCGGCCAACACGAACGCGACCAGGTCGAACCCGTCGGCGGCGGAACGCACCCGCCCGCCGGTGAGGATGTACGGACGCGCTACCGGCCCGGCGTCGCCGTCCAGCCACTCGGGCTGGGGCCCGGGCGGTTCAGCCCACGTCACCGACGCCCGCCGACGGTCGGGCCGGCGCGGTGAGGTTCTCTCCCACCCGGATGACGAGCATCGCCATCTCGTACGCGACGAGGCCGATGTCCGCGTCCGCGTCGCTCACCACGGCCAGGCAGGTGCCCTGCCCGGCGGCGGTGACGAAGAGGTACGCCGACTCCATCTCCACCACGGTCTGCCGGACCGGGCCGCCGTCGACGTGGCGGCTGGCGCCCCGGGCGAGGCTGGAGAACCCGGCGGCGAGGGCGCAGAGGTGCTCGGCGTCCGAGCGTTCCAGCTCGGCGGAGGAGCCGAGCAGCAGCCCGTCCGCCGAGAGCACCACTGCTTCCCGGGCGGCCGGGACCCGCTCCACCAACTCGTCGAGCAGCCAGTCGAGGCTGGCGCTCTGCTTCGTCGAATGCGGCACTAGGCGTCCCTCTCAGTCGCGGTCGGTGGTTCGGGGGCCGGAGCAGCCGGGGCTGCGGGATTCGCCGGCCCCGCGTGGGTGGCTGGGCCTGTCGGGGCAGCGGCACCCGCCGGGCCGGTCCGCGTGTCCGCACCCGCCGGCGTCGGCGCAGGGACCGGTCTCGGCGCTGCCGCCGGGGTGACGACGGTGGCGCGACCTCGGGCTGTGCCGGCCTGGAGGGCGGCCATGACCTGGCGTACCTCCTCGGGCGAGCGGGGCGACGGGGTGTCGGTGACGGTCGAGCGCGGTCGGTCGCGGGCGTCTGCCGACGAACTCGGCGGGGCAGGCCGTCCAGCTCGTCACCCGTCCCGTCCGGCGAGGACGTCTCCCCGTCGCGCGGTCCGTTCGCGGCGGGAGCCGGCGCCCCGACGGGTGGGGGGCCGCCGGGCGGAACGTCGGCGGTGAGCGGCCGGGTACGGCCGGTCCGGGGGCGGGGAACACTGCCGCGACGTGCGGTTCGGGCCAGCCGCCGGTCCGGGCCGGTCGGTGCGGCGCCCAGCGTGGACGGGTCGGGACCGGCCGGCGGCTCGGTGGTGACCAGGTCGGCGGGGAGCAGCACCACGGCGGTCACCCCGCCGTCCCCGGACGGACGCAGACTCACCCGGACCCCGTGCCGGGCCGCCAGTCGGGCCGCCACGAACAGGCCGAGTCGGGCGCTCTGCGTCGGGTCGAACTCGGGCGAGCTGGCCAGCCGGGTGTTGGCGTTCTCCAGCGCCGCGGCGGACATCCCCAGACCCTGGTCGGTGATCTCCAGGGCGTACCCGTTGGACACCTGCTCTCCCGCGACGGTGACCTGGGTGTCCGGCGGAGAGAACGCGGTCGCGTTCTCGATCAGCTCGGCGAGCAGGTGGATGACGTCGCCGACGGCCCGGCCCAGCACGCCGGCCGGCTGCACGGTGGTGATGTCCACCCGGCCGTACGCCTCGACCTCCGAGGTCGCGCCCCGGATCAGGTCGACCATCGCGACCGGGTTGCGCCAGCCGCGGCCGGGCGCGGAACCGGCGAGGATCACCAGGTCCTCGGCGTGCCGGCGGAGTCGGGTGGCCAGGTGGTCCACCTGGAACAGCTCGGCCAGCTCGTCCGGGTCCTCGGCGCGCCGCTCCATCCGATCCAGCAGGTGCAACTGCCGGTGCACGAGACCTTGGCTGCGGCGGGCGATGTTGAGGAAGACCTCGTTGAGCCCGCGGCGCAGGGTGACCTCGTCCACCGCCGCCTGGACGGCCGTTCGCTGCACCTCGGTGAAGGCCCGCCCGACCTCGCCGATCTCGTCGTGGCCGTACTCCAGTGGGGGCGCCTCCCGGGCGACGTCGACCTGCTCGCCGCGACGCAACCGCGCCACGACGTCCGGCAGCCGGTGTTCGGCCAGCTCCAGCGCGGCGGTGCGGACCCCGCTGAGCCGTCGGACCAGCGTGCGGCCGACCCGCAACGCCACCAGCACCGAGATCACCACGGCGGCGAGACCGAGCAGCCCGGCGGCGGCCAGCCGGACCAGGATCCAGACCGCCATCGGCACCGAGCGGTCGGTGAGACGGTCGGCCTCGGTCAGCTCGAAGTCGCGCAGCTGCTGCTGCACGGCGTCGTGGCTGGCCTGCCACGACGCCGCGTCCACCGGTGGCCGGCCGGACCTGTTGGCCGCGATCAACGCTTCCTGCATGGCACGCAGGCTGGTGAACGCCGCGCTCTCGGTCAACCGCTGGTACGCGACGCGTCCGGCCTCGGGCAGGTCGGCCACCGCGCTCTCGGTGAGCCACCGCTGGTTGCCGATGGCCTGCACGAGCTGGGCGTGCTCCCCCTGGGCGAACCGGCCCGCGGTCAACACGCCGGCCAGCATGGCGTCGGTCTGGCCGAGCAGTTCCCGGGAGCGGCCCAGCGCGGTGAGCGCCAGCGCCTGCCGGTTGATGGCGGGATCGTTCAGGTTCGCCGTCGCGGCGAACGCCTGGAAGGCCGCGGAGACCATGCCGCTGTACAGACCGATCGCGCCCGGACGGTCCATCATGCGGTCGTCGATGAAGTGCCGACCGGTCGGCAGCGCCGACAGAGCGGTGACCAGCCGGTCGACCCGATCCTCCAGCAGGTCGTCGGCGGCGTCACGCAACGCCTCCCCGTCGACCCGGCGACGCAGTTCGGCGATCGCCCGATCCGTACGCTGACGCTGCTCGGCCAGGGCCGGCAGCTCGGTGGCGCCGGCGAGCTGCACCACCGAGAGCCGGCGTTCGCGTTGCAGCTCGCTGACCACTGCCTCGCCGGGCCGGCCCAGGTCGTACAGCAGGGTGCGGGAGGAGAGCAGGTTCAGGGCGGGGCCGAAGGTCAACGTCGTCGCGAAGATCCACAGGGCCAGCAGCGCGGTCACCGGCGCGACCACCAATGCGGTCAGCTTCGAGCGGATCGGCCAGTCGCGGGTTCTCATCAGACCTCGCCCGTACAGGGGTGGCAGGAGGGGCGCCGGCACCGCCGGGCAGCGCACCGGCCGGCTGTGCCCGGCGGGAACGCCGAGCACCGGCGCGGGCGCCTTGGGCAGGATACGTAATCGCGGCCCGTTGCACTACCGCCCGTCGCGTCGACATCGACGCTCTGAGATGCCGCGTCGACATCGACGCTCCGAGATGCACCGCGTCGACGCGCTCTGTCGACAATGGTTGAGCGCCCCGCCGGCGGGCCGGCGGGGCGCTCGTGGCGGTACTCGGTACGGATCAGGTGTTGTCGGCGATGCCGAGCCCCTCGGCGACCCGCCGGCCGTAGCTCTCGTCGCACTGGCTGAAGTGCCAGACCATCTTCTCCTGGATGTGCTTGTCGCACTGGCCCAGCAGGTTGGTCAGGTTCTTCACCAGGTCGTCGCGTTCCCACTCGGGCATGGCGCGGAACCGCTCCCCCGCCTGGGCGTAGTTGTTCTGCCGTTCGATGGGCGCCCGCATGACCTGACCCGAGACGAACGGGCGGTACTCCCGGTACGACTCGTCGGCCTGCTGGAGACCGGCCACCGAGGATGGCTCGAAGTTGATGTGCGGGTTGCCACCCCGGTTGTCCACCCCGTACGACATCTGGCCGCCGTCCTGGTTGGTGTTGACCTGGACGTCCGACCGGGGGGCGTTGATCGGCAGCTGGAGGTAGTTCGGGCCGACCCGGTAGCGCTGCGTGTCGGAGTAGGAGAACGTGCGTCCGACCAGCATCTTGTCGTCGGAGAAGTCCAGCCCGTCGACCAGCACACCGGTGCCGAAGGCGATCTGCTCGTTCTCGTTGTGGAAGTTGGTGACGTTGCGGTTGAGCGTCATCATGCCGACCGGGCGCAGCGGGAAGACGTCCTCCGGCCAGGTCTTGGTGTCGTCGAGGGGGTCGAAGTCCAGCTCGGGGTGCTCGTCGTCGCTCATGATCTGGACGTTGAGCTCCCACTGGGGGTACTCGCCGCGCTCGATGGCCTCGTACAGGTCCTTGGAGGCGTGGCCCAGCTCGCTCGCCTGGATGGCGGCGGCCTGCTCCTCGGTCAGCGACTCGATGCCCTGCTGCGACTTCCAGTGGTACTTGACCAGCACACCCTCACCGGCGGCGTCGACCATGCGGTAGGTGTTCACCCCGAAGCCGTCCTGGGTCCGGTAGTTGGCCGGGATGCCGCGCGGGCTGAACAGCCAGGTCAGCATGTGCATCGACTCGGGGGTGTTGGACATGAAGTCGAAGATCCGGTTGGGTTCCTGACGGAAGGTGACCGGGTCCGGCTTCAGCGCGTGGATGACGTCGGGGAACTTGATCGCGTCGCGGATGAAGAAGACCGGCAGGTTGTTGCCGACCAGGTCCCAGTTGCCGTCCTCGGTGCGGAACTTCACGGCGAAGCCGCGCGGGTCGCGGGTCGCCTCGGAGGAGTCCCGACCGCCGATGACGGTGGAGAACCGGATGCTCACCGGGGTCTTCGTGCCCTTGATCTGGAACAGCTTGGCGCGGGTGTAGGTCGAGGCCGGCTCGTCGCCGATGGTCCCGTACGCCTCGAAGTCACCGTGCGCGACGAAGCCGCGCGCGTGCACCACCCGCTCCGGGATGCGCTCCCGGTCGAAGTGGCTGATCTTTTCGAGGAAGTGGTAGTTCTCCAGGGTGGCGGGGCCGCGTGAGCCGACCGTCCGCTGCTGCTGGTTGTTGTGCACGGGATGACCCTGACGGGTGGTGAGGGCCGGCTTGCTGGCCTGTGGGTCGCTCATCGCTCTCCTCCGGATGGGTGGTGCGCGCGGCGCATCGCTCCACCCAAGCGCGCTTTCTGGAATGAGTCAAGTTTTCGCCCCCCGGGAGGCTGTGCCCCTCGTCATCGGAGAGAGGAGAAGCGGGACGCCGGGAACGTTTCCGGACGGAGAACGCGGCCCGACGAGGAAAGTGCCCCGGATCGGGATTGGCGATCAGTACGCCGAGGGAATACCAGGTGACGAAGGAGGAGCCCATGTCGCCCACGCAGGTAATCGTCATCGTGCTCGTCGTGCTGGTGATCGTCGCGGCGCTGGCCGTGGCCGTTCGGTCGCTGGGCCGGCGCCGCGCGCTGCGCAACCGTTTCGGGCCGGAGTACGACCGGGTGGTGGCCGAGCAGGACAGCCGGTCCGCCGCGGAGCGCGAGCTGCGCGACCGGGAACGCCGGCACGCCGAGCTCACGCTCACCCCGCTCACTCCGGAGTCCCGGGCCCGCTACGCCGCCGCCTGGGAGGAACTCCAGGTCCGCTTCATCGACTCGCCGGGCGAGACCGTGGGCGACGCGGATGAACTGGTCACGCGCCTCATCGAGGAGCAGGGCTACCCGACCGGGGACTTCTCCGACCAGATCGCCCACCTCTCCGTCGAACACGCCCGCACCCTGACCAACTACCGGGACGCGCACGAGATCCACCTGCGCAACTCCCGGGGTGAGGCGAGCACCGAGGAGCTGCGCCAGGCGGTGGTGCACTACCGGGCCCTCTTCACCGACCTGCTCGGTGAGGAACCGGTCGGTCGCCGTACGCCCGAACAGCGCCACCCGGACACCCCGCACGACGCCACGAGCCGCTGAGGAGGCCACCGATGCGCCAGGAAGAGCAGCAGGTGAGCAACGACCATCCGGATGCCGTGCGGTCCGCGCCGGTTCCGGTGCCACCGGCCGGTGACCGTGCCGGCCGCGCGGATCTGTCCGAGGACGCCCTGGACGAGCGGGGCAGCTTCGACGACCCGGCCGTCGGCCAGAAGCCGACCGGCACCGAACGGGACGCCGGGTACGACCGCGCCGACGACGATCTAACCGATGACACCGACCCGCGCCACCGGCGGGACGACCGGTCCACCGACGAGGGCGGGTTCCACGAGCCGGGGCCCCTGCCGACAGCGTTCGGCGCCACCACGGTGGCCGACGCGGTGGCCGCGTCCGCGCTGGCCAGCCCTCGTCCGCAGGACCAGCCGGACCCTCGGGCCGAGCGCACCGCCGAGCCGGGCGACGGCGCCGAGGACGGCGAGCGTGAGGGCCTGCGGGCCGACCCGACCGCCGAGCTGCACCGCCGCAACGCGGACACGACCGCGCGAACCGTCGTAACGCCGGGGAGCACGGCCGGCGCGACCGAGCGGCGCGGCGACCTGGCCGGCGACCGGGAGGCGGCCACGGCGGGCGCGGCCGGCTACGGCAGCGCGGCACCGGAGATGGTCGACCCGGACGCCGAGCAGGTCACCACCGACGACGCCGGCACCTCGCTGGAGTCTGCCGGGACGTCGCGGCCCGCCGGGTCGACGGTCGCGGCCGGGCCGGCCACGCTCCTCGACGCGGACTCCGCGCAGGGCTTCCGGGACCGCTGGCGCGACGTGCAGCTGCGTTTCGTCGACGATCCGCACGCGGCGGCCGGCGAGGCGCAGGCGCTGGTGGAGGAGGCCATCCAGGCGCTCGCCTCGGCGCTGGCCGCGCAGAAGAACACGCTGGGCGGCTGGCAGGACGCCGGCTCGGCGGACACCGAGCAGTTGCGGATGGCGGTCCGCAACTACCGCGACTTCCTCGATCGCGTACTGGGTCGCTGAGTTCC
>NZ_JAEVHM010000106.1 GCF_016802865.1 Micromonospora parastrephiae
AGCGCGCGCCCCCCGGCCCGATCCGCGCCGGCCCGGTCCGAGCCGGCCCTGGACAGCCCGCAGTCGATGGTCGAACGGGAGGCGCTGAAGCTCGCCCTCCAACAGCCGGTGCTGGCCGGGCCGATGTTCGACGCGGTCGAGGCGACGGAGTACCGCCATCCGGTGCACGTGGCGGTGCGGTCGGCCATCGCGGCGGCCGGTGGGGCCGCGTCGGCGACCGGAGGCGCGGTCTGGATCGAGAAGGTCCGCGACTCCTGCGACGACCTGGCGTCGGCGGCGCTCGTCGGCGAGCTGGCCGTCGAGCCGCTGCGGATCGACGGTGAACCGGACCCGCGCTACGTGTCGATCACCATGGCCCGGGTGCAGTTCGGGTCGGTGACCGCCCGCATTCGGGACCTCAAGTCCCGGATCCAACGCATCAACCCGGTCAACAACAAGGACGAGTACTTCGCGGCCTTCGGCGAGCTGCTGTCACTGGAGCAGCACGCCCGGGCGCTGCGCGAGCAGGCCGCGGGAGGGCTCTGAATGGGACTGTTCAGCCGCAAGCCGAAGCTGCCTCCGGCCGACCGGCCGCCGCTGGCCCCCGACGAGCGGGTGCTCGCGTGGGCCGCGGCGGGAAACGGCGAGGGCGACGGGGTGGTCGTGGCCAGCAACCTCGGGCTGTGGCTGCCCGGTCGGGGCCACCGCCTCGGCTGGCACGACATCCTCAAGGCCGTGTGGTCCGGTCGGGAGCTGACCGTCACGCCCGCCGAACCGGTCGCCGAGTGCGACGGCTACGCGCTGGTCACCGACGGTCCCGCCGAGACGTACCTGCTGCTCGACCCGGGCGAGCTGCCACACCAGGTACGGGCACGGGTGACCCGTTCGGTCGCGTACACCCAACACCACCGGCTGCCCGGCGGCGCGGCTCGGGTCGCGGCCCGGCGGGTGGCCGGGGTCGACGGTCTGACCTGGACCGTCCGGCTCGACCCCGGCACCCCGGCGGACGACGCTGCCCTGCTCGCCGAGACCGACCATCTGGTCGCCGTGGCCCGCGCCGCCACCGCGCCGGTCGACGGCTGACCGGACACCGGCCCTAGTTCGCGCCGAGATCCTTCAGCGCCTTGTCGGCGCCCCGGTGCAGCGGCACCGGCTCGGTCCTGCGGGCGGTCTCCAGCGAGATCCCCTTGGCCGCCGGATTGGCCTGGGCCAGGGCGTCGCGCTTGTCGAACACCGTCCGGGTGATCGCGCAGGCGACGTTGGCGTCCAGGTCCTTGCGGACCAGCAGCACGTTGGGCACGACGATGGTCGGGGTGTCCGCCGCCGTCCGGTACGCGTCCCGGCCGATCGTGCCGGCCTGGTAGGCGGGGCTCACCGCGGCCATCTTCGGCAGCAGCGGCGCGAGGTCGACGAACTTCACCGTGTCGCCGGCGGTGGTGAACAGGTCGGTCAGGCCACCGGTGGGCAGGCCACCGGACCAGAAGAGCCCGTCGACGCTGCCGTCCTTGATGCCCTCGACGGTCTTGGTGAGGTCGAGCCGCTGCGCCCGGACGTCCTTGGCCGGGTCGAGGCCGGCGGCCTCCAGCAGGCGGTTGGCGATCACCTCGGTGCCGGACTTCGGGGAACCGGTGGAGATCCGCTTGCCGCGCATGTCGGCCACCGAGGTGATCCCGGAGTCGTTGCGGACCACCACCTGCGTGTAGTTGTCGTAGATGCGGGCGAGCGCCTCGACCGGTTGCGGCGCGGTGAAGCTGCCCTTGCCCTGGACCGCGCTGACCGCCGTGTCGAACAGCGAGAACGCCACGTCGTACTGGCCACTGACCAGCTGTTCGACGTTCTGCACCGAGGCGCCGGTCTCGGCGGCGGTGCCGGTGAGTCTGCCTCCGGTCGCCCCGGACAGTTGACCGGCCAGCGCGTTGCCGACCGGGTAGTAGACGCCTGTCGCGTTGCCGGTGGCGATGCCGACGCGGGTCTCCCGGGCCACCTCGCAGGTGACCTCGTTGGCCGTGTCGTCCTTGGCGGCGCCGCCCTGCTGGCCCCCGCAGCCCGCGCGCCGGTCGTGACGAGGGCGAGCACGCTCAGGCCCGCCGCGAGCCGTACGTCGATTCGTCTCACAGTTTCCCCTCCACAGGATTGGCTGGTGATCCGGCTGGCGGCCGGCGGACGGATCCACGTCGGACGAACACGCCTGCCGCCGCGACGGCGGCCAGCGCGACGCCGACCGCGACCGGGACGGGTTCGAGCCAGAGCAGGGTGACGCCGGCGAGGGCGCCGAGCATGCGCTCCGGTGCGCCGGCGGGCCCCACGCCGGGCAGCCAGCCGCCGGCGGCGACGGCGAGCACCGCCACGCTGAGCGCGGTCACGACGGCGGCGACGGTGATCCGCCACACGCCGCCGATGCCCAGCAGCCCCAGCCCGGCCGGCGTGATGACGAAGGCGATCGGGGTGAGGTAGGCGGGTAGGGCGTAGCGCAGGGTCTGCCACATGGTCGGCACCAGCCGGCCGCCGGTCACCGCCGCGGCGGCCACCGCGGCGAGCGCGGTCGGTGGAGACACCTCGGACAGCACCGCGAAGTAGAAGACGAACATCGCCACGGCGGGCGCCGTCACACCGAGGTCGATGAGGGCCGGGCCGACGATCACCCAGCCGATCACGAACGAGGCGGTGACCGGCACGGCCAGGCCCAGCAGGCTGAGCGCGACGGCCGCGAGCAGCGCGGTGAGCACCAGCACCAGGGTCGGATTCGAGGTGGCCGCCTTCGCCCCGCCGACCAGCAGCGCCGCCGCCTGCGGCCCGAGGCCGGTCTTCGTGGTGGTCGCCGTGATGATGCCGGCGGCGGCGCAGACGGCGGTGACCGCGAGCACGCCGCGTACACCGGTGACGAGCGCGGTCACCAGGCGGGCCGGGGTGAGCCGGTGGGCACGGTCCAGGAAGGACAGCGCGGCCGCCAGGAGGGTGGCGAAGACGACAGCCCTCGTGGCGGACACGCCCACGGCGAGGAGCACGATGATGGCGACCAGCGAGGCGAAGTGGTAGCCGAACCGGGCCAGCATCGGCCACGGTGAACCGACGTCGATCAGCACGGGACGTACGTCGGAGCGGCGGGCGTCGATCTCCACGGAGAGCAGGATGCCGAGGTAGTAGAGCACCGTCGGCACGGTGGCCCAGCCCAGCACCTGGAGGTACGACACGCCCAGGTACTCGGCGATGATGAACGCCGCCGCGCCCAGGGTGGGTGGCGAGAGGATCGCACCGACCCCGGCGGCGGCCAGCATGCCGCCGGCCCGTTCCGGCGGGTAGCCGGCGCGGCGCAGCAGGGGCCAGGTGACCGCGCCGATGCTCACCGTCGTCGCCGCACCGGAGCCGGAGACGGTGCCGAGCAGGAAGCCGGAAGCCACCGCCGTGCGGCCGGCGGCGGTACGCGAGCGGCGGAACGCCGCCGCCGACAGCTCGACGAAGAACCGCCCGGCCCCGGAGAGTTCCAGGACCGCGCCGTAGATGGTGAACAGCACGATGTACGAGGCGGCCACGTCCAGCGGAGTGCCGTAGAAGCCGCTGTCGGAGTTGTAGAACGCGTCGACCAGTTGGCTGAAGTCGAGCCCGGCGTGGGCGACCGGCCAGGACTGCGGCAGCAGGCCGCCGTAGTAGCCGTAGCCGAGGAACAGCAGGCAGACCGCGGGCAGGATCCAACCGGTGGTGCGCCGGCACGCTTCGAGCAGCAGGAGCAGCAGCACGGTGCCCAGGACGAGGTCCGTCGGCGCCAGCAGGCCCTGCCGGTCGAGGAAGGCGTTGTAGCCGCCGCCGCCCGTGCCCAGGGGGATCGGTAGGACGGGGTAGAGGCAGGCGGCCACCGCCAGGACGACCAGGACCCAGTCCGTCGCGGTGAGTCGCGTCGACGCCGGCAGCGCGTCGGTGCGGTCCCCGTCGGGTCGCCGGGCGCGCAGGCGGGCCGGCAGCCGCAGGCCGGCCGGGTAGGCGAGGAAGACCAACGGGAGTACGCCGGCCAGGAAGATGATCAGGTAATACTTGCTGCCCTGCGACAGCGGGCGGAACACCTGCCAGATGGCGAGGGCGCCGACCGCCAGCGCCGCCACGGTGAGGAGCTGACCCGCCGGCCCGGACAACACCCGGCCCGGCTTCTCGTCCTCGAACTGGGCGGCCAGGTCCCGGGTCGCCCGCTCGGCGGCGGAACTGTCGTCATCGTCGCGGCGTTCGGTCGGGTCGGCGCCGAGCCCGGTCGGGTCGACGTCGACCGACTGCGTGGGGTCGGGTGTCACACGCGGTCGAGGTGGCGTGCCGTCGGCGCCCGCGGCAGGCCCACCGGTGGGAGAGTTGGCTGGTCGGACGGGTGGCGACGAACCATCGGGCGAGCTGATGGGCGACACGAGGGGACGATACACGTCGATCGGGCAGCCCGGTGGGGCATCGACCGGCGTTTCGCCACCGAGGGTCGGGCCGGCGGTGCGTCCGGCTGGTCGCGGGCGCGTATTCGCGTGGAGGGCTGTCGGACCCGGCGGTTAGGGTCGGACGGTGACTTCGGGGCGACCACTGATTCAGGCTCGCGGGCTGGTGAAGCGGTTCGGCGACTTCGTCGCCGTGGACGGCATCGACGTCGAGGTGCGCTCCGGTGAGGCGTTCGGCTTCCTCGGGCCCAACGGCGCCGGCAAGTCCTCCACCATGCGGATGGTCGGCTGCATCTCGCCACCGAGTGGTGGTGAGCTGCGCATCCTCGGCATGGATCCGGTGGCGGACGGGCCGGCGATCCGGGCTCGGCTCGGCGTGTGCCCACAGTTGGACAATCTCGATCCGGAGCTGACCGTTCGGGAGAACCTGACCGTCTACGCCCGTTACTTCGGCATCGCGCGCCGCGCGGCGCGGGAGCGGGCTGACGAGCTGCTCGACTTCGTCCAGCTCAGCGAGCGGGCCGACAGCAAGGTCGAGCCGCTCTCCGGCGGGATGAAGCGCCGGCTGACCATCGCCCGAGCGCTGGTCAACGATCCGGAGATCGTGCTGCTCGACGAGCCGACCACCGGTCTGGACCCGCAGGCCCGGCACCTGGTGTGGGAGCGGCTGTTCCGGCTCAAGCAGCAGGGCGTCACGCTGGTGCTCACCACGCACTACATGGACGAGGCCGAGCAGCTCTGCGACCGGCTGGTGGTGATGGACGGCGGGCGGATCGTCGCCGAGGGCTCGCCCCGGGCGCTGATCGAGCGGCACTCCACCCGCGAGGTGGTCGAGCTGCGCTTCGCCGCCGAGTCGCAGGAGCCGTTCGCCGACAAGCTCGACGGGCTGGGGGAGCGGGTGGAGGTGCTGCCCGACCGGGTTCTGCTCTACGTACCCGACGGCGACGCGGCGGTCGCCGAGGTCTCCGCGTTGGGGCTCAACCCGGCCAACGTCCTGGTGCGGCGCAGCGGCCTGGAGGACGTCTTCCTGCACCTGACCGGCCGCACCCTGGTCGACTGACCCGTCGCCGGCGTCCGCCGGTCGGGTTGGCGTCTTCGCGATGGGGCTGGGGCTGCCGATCAACGCTTCGAAACCCGGGCGACACGTCGGCGGGGCCGTCGTAGGGTGGCCGACGGCCTGTCGTACCCCGGGGGTAGGAAGGTCGTGGTGGCCGGCACGGTGGGGCGGGGGGTGGTCGTGGTGAGCGTGGCGGCAACGACGCGCGGGCGGTTCCCGTGGGTGCCGGCGTACGCCGTGTTCGAGCACTACCTGGTCGGTCTGCGGCGCACGTGGCGCGCGGGGGTGTTCTCCTCGTTCCTGCTGCCGGTGTTGACGGTGCTCGGCTTCGGGCTCGGCGTCGGCGCGTACATCGACCAGGGCGTCGACGGGGTGCGTTACCTCGACTGGCTGGTCCCGGGGCTGATCGCCTCGACCGCGCTCCAGGTGACCGTCGGCGACTCGACCTGGCCGGTGTTCAGCAACTTCCAGTGGGTCAAGACGTACTTCGCGCAGAGCGCGTCGCCGCTGCGGGTGGGTGACATCCTGGCCGGGCACCTGGCCTTCGTGCTGTTCCGGGTGCTCACCACGATCGCGGCGTTCCTGCTGGTCACCGGCCTGTTCGGGGCGTTGCCGTCGCCGTGGGCGGTGGCCACCCTGCCGGTGGTGGCGCTGCTCGGGCTGGCCGTGGCCGCGCCGACCTTCGCGTACACGGCGTCGGTGTCCAGCGACAGTTGGCTGGCGATGCTGTTCCGGTTCGCGGTCATTCCGATGACGCTGTTCGCCGGTGTGTTCTTCCCGGTGGAGTCGCTGCCCGACGCGCTGCGCTGGCTGGCGTACGTGACGCCGCTGTGGCACGCCGTCGACCTGTGCCGAGCCGCCACGCTCGGCGTCGCGCCACAGTGGTCGATCGTCGGGCATCTGCTCTACCTGGCCGCCTGGGCGGTCGCCGGGTGGCTGTTGGCGCTGCGCGCGTTCCGTCGCAAGCTCGTCGTCTAGGGAGGGTTCGTGCTCACGCTGGTCCTGCCCCGGCTGGTCGACGTCTCCGCCGTGTCGCGGCGCTCGGCGTCGGTGGTCGAACGCAACGTCGCGGCGCTGAAGTCGGTGTACTGGCTGCTGCTGCTCTCCGGGTTCGTGGAGCCGCTGCTCTACCTGCTCTCCATCGGGGTGGGCGTCGGGGCGCTGGTCGGCGACCTGCCCCTGCCCGACGGGCGGCTGGTCTCGTACGCGGAGTTCGTGGCTCCGGCGATGCTCGCCTCGTCGGCGATGACCGGGGCGCTCGCGGAGACCACATTCAATTTCTTCGGCAAGATGAAGTACATGAAGCTGTACGACGGGATGATCGCCACCCCCGTGCGGCCGTTCGAGATCGCCCTCGGGGAGCTGGGGTGGGCGATGCTGCGGGGTAGCGCGTACTCGGCGGCGTTCCTCGCGGTGATGGTCGCGCTCCACCTGACCACCGTGGCCCGGGCACTGACCGCTCTGCCGGCGGCGGTGCTGGTCGGGTTCGCGTTCGGCGCGCTCGGCATGGCGGTCTCCACGTTCATGCGCAGCTGGCAGGATTTCGACCTGATGGGCTCGGCCCAGTTCACCCTGTTCCTCTTCTCCGGCACGTTCGTGCCGGCGCAGGCATACCCGACGCTGCTGCACTGGCTGGTCGAGGTCACCCCGCTGTACCGGTCGGTGCACCTGATCCGTGGCGTCACCCTCGGCGTCGGGGGTTGGGCCTGGCTGCTCGACGTGCTCTACCTGGTGGCGATGATGGCGGTCGGCCTGCTGGTCGCGTCCCGGCGGATGGGCAGGTTGCTCTACCCGTAGGGGTTACGCGCCGTCGTCGACGGGGCATGTCGGAGGTGACACCACCGACGATGAGGAGGGGCGATGGCCTCGGACGAGTCTTCCGCCCACCGGAAGCGCGAGCGTGCCGACGCCAGCGCGCCGGTCGGGCCCGACGCGGGGCCGGACAGCCCGACCGACCTGCCCGGCAGCGGCTGGAAAGCGGCGCTGCGCCGGACGATCACCGAATTCCAGGACGACAGCCTGACCGACTGGGCGGCGGCGCTGACCTACTACGGGGTGCTCTCCATCTTCCCCGGCCTGCTGGTGCTGATCTCGATCCTCGGTCTGCTCGGCGAGAGTGCCACCAACGGCGTCCGGGACACCGTCAACCAGGCGGTGCCGAACGACAGCGTCCAGAGGATCATCGAGGGTGCGATCACCCAGGCACAGCAGAGCGGTGGCCTGGCCAGCGTCGCGGCGATCATCGGTCTGGTGGCCGCGTTCTGGTCCGCGTCCGGTTACATCGGCGCGTTCATGCGCGCCTCGAACACCATCTACGACGTGCCGGAGGGCCGGCCGATCTGGAAGACGCTGCCGATCCGGCTCGGCGTGACCGCGGTGATCGGGGTGCTGCTGCTGGCCAGCGCGGTGATCGTGGTCTTCACCGGCCGCCTCGCCGAGACGGTGGGAGACGTGGTCGGCCTGGGCTCGACGGCGGTCACGGTGTGGGACATCGCGAAATGGCCGGTGCTGCTGATCCTGGTCAGCCTGATGTTCGCCATCCTGTACTGGGCCTCACCGAACGCTCGGCACGGCGGTTTCCGCTGGGTCAGCCCGGGCGGCGTGCTGGCCGTGGTGATCTGGTTGGTGATCTCCGGCCTGTTCGCGCTCTACGTGAGCAACTTCGGCTCGTACAACAAGACGTACGGGGCGCTGGCCGGGGTGATCATCTTCTTGGTCTGGCTCTGGCTGAGCAACATCGCGATCCTGCTGGGCGCCGAGTTCGACGCGGAGCTGGAGCGCAGCCGGGCCATCTCGGCCGGTCACTCCGTCGACGACGAGCCGTACGTCGAGTTGCGCGACGACCGCAAGCTGCGCAAGAAGCGCAACACCGCCACCCGCCACTGATCCCGGCGCCCGACCGCCCCGCCACTCGTAGATCGGCTGGCGGGGCGGTCGTGTGTCCTGCGTCGGCACTGCGGGCGAGCGGACGCGGGCGGCCTGTGATCCTTTTCTTGATCCACTAGTAGCTTTTGTTCTTTCGGACAAAAGTTGGGATCGAAACGGTCGAAGCTCTGGACAGGCGGTGCGGAACGCTCCTACTGTGTCGGACACAACACATCGGCATGTCGTCGATGTGAACGAGTCCGATGAAGAGGTGAGTCCCCGGTGCGGACCGTCGACCCTCTGCACGTCCGCCTGTTGCGGTTGCTCCGCGACGAGGGGGCCGTGTCCCGGGCCGAGCTGGGCGACCGACTCCAGATGCCGCGCCCGCGCCTGTTGGCCGAGCTTGATCGCCTGGTCGCGCTGGGATATGTCGCCGAGGCCGGTCTCGCCGCCTCCCGGGGCGGACGTCGCTCCACGCTGGTCGAGCTGAACCCGAACCTGCGCTTTGCCGCCGTGGACCTGGGCGCCAGCTCGATGGACGTCGAGGTGGTCAATGGCCGCCTCGAACCGGTGGCGCACTACGCCGAGCCCGCCGACATCCGCAACGGCCCGAAGGTGACCCTGCAACGGGTCAACGAGCTGCTGCACAAGGCCCGGGTCGACGGGGCGTACGAGCGGTTGGACGCGGTCGGCATCGGCGTACCCGGGCCGGTCAGCTTCCGCGACGGCGTCCCGGTCTCGCCGCCGATCATGCCCGGCTGGGACCGGTTCCCGGTGCGCGAGCTGCTCAGCCGGGAACACGGCTGCCCCGCGGTGGTCGACAACGACGTCAACATCATGGCCATCGGTGAGCGCCACGGTGGGGTCGCCCACTCGGTGGACGACTTCCTCTTCGTGAAGATCGGCACCGGGATCGGCTGCGGCATCTACCTCACCGGCGAGGTCTACCGGGGCACCGACGGCTGCGCCGGGGACATCGGGCACATCCAGGTCGACTCGCACGGCCCGATGTGCTCCTGCGGCAATGTCGGCTGCCTGGAGGCGCTGTTCAGCGGAGCGGCGCTGGCCAAGGACGCCACCGCCGCCGCCCGCAGCGGAGCGTCGCCGGCGCTGGCCGAGCGGATGGCCCAGCGGGGCGCGGTCAGCGCGTTGGACGTCGCCGAGGGCGCCGTCGAGGGCGACGTGACCTGCATCCAGCTCATCCGCGACGGCGGGCGGCGGGTCGGCGGCGTCCTCGCCGGCCTGGTCAGCTTCACGAACCCGTCGATGATCGTGATCGGCGGCGGGCTGGCCCAGCTCGGGCACATCCTGCTCGCCGAGATCCGCAGCGTGGTCTACCGCCGGTCGCTGCCGCTGGCCACCGGCAACCTGCCCGTCGTGCTGTCCGAGCTCGTGGTCGCGCCGGCGTCGCCGGAGCGGCCGTGCTCGCCAGCGATGTCGCCTTCGGGGAGGCCTCCTGATGCTGCGGCCACTGATCGACCAACCATCGTGAGCGAGGAGGAGACCGTGGCTCTGTCCGAGGAGACCGCCGAGTCGGCCGAGGCCGGCGTCGAGGCGCCGCTGGTCGAGGCTCCGCCCGACACCGTCGCGGGCGAGGTGGTCCTGCGCCTCACCGATGTGGTCAAGACGTTCCCCGGGGTACGCGCCCTCGACGGTGTTCAGCTCGAGGTACGCGCCGGCGAGGTGCACTGTCTGCTCGGTCAGAACGGTGCCGGCAAGTCGACCCTGATCAAGGTGCTGTCCGGGGTGCACCAGCCGGATTCCGGGCAGGTGGAGTGGCGCGGCGAGCCGGCGGCCTTCGCCAACCCGCAGGCGGCGATGAAGGCCGGCATCGCCACCATCTACCAGGAACTCGACCTCGTCGAGGACCTCTCGGTCGCGGAGAACGCCTTCCTCGGTCACGAGCACCGCAGGTTCGGGTTCGTCCGGCGGGGCCGGATGGCCCGCCAGACCCGGCAGATCCTGAGCCGGCTCGGCCACGGGGAGATCCCGCCGGGGCGGATGGTCCGGTCGCTGCCGGCAGCCGGTAAGCAGATCGTCAGCATGGCCCGGGCGCTGTCGCACGAGGCCCGACTGATCATCATGGACGAGCCGAGCGCGGTGCTGGCGCACGACGAGGTCGGCAACCTGTTCCGGATCATCCGGGAGTTGACCGCGCAGGGCATCGCCGTCATCTACATCTCCCACCGCCTGGAGGAGATCCGCGAGATCGGCGACCGGGTGACCGTACTCAAGGACGGCCGGACCACGGCGGCGAACCTGCCGGCGCGAGACACCCCGACCCGCGACCTGGTCAGCCGGATGACCGGCCGGACCATCGAGTACGTCTTCCCGGACCGCCCCGCCGACGAGGGCCCCGGCGCCGAGTTGCTCCAGGTGGAGGGGCTGACCCGCACCGGAGAGTTCGCCGACGTCTCGCTGAACGTGCGCGCCGGGGAGATCGTCGGCATCGCCGGCCTGGTCGGCTCCGGTCGTTCGGAGCTGCTGGAGACCATCTACGGCGCCCGCCTCGCGGAAGCCGGCTCGGTGCGCATGGACGGGCGGGTGCTGCGTCCCGGCGTCGGCGCGGCGGTGCGGGCCGGCATGGGGATGGCCCCGGAGGAACGCAAGAGCCAGGCGCTGCTGCTCGGCGAGCCGATCTACCGCAACGTCACGCTGGCCACCTTCGGCCGGTACGCGCGGCTCGGCTTCACCGACGCCGCGAAGGAACGCGCCGAGGCGGACCGGATCGCCGAGAGCCTGGAGCTGCGGCCCCGGGACGTCGACCGGCCGGTACGCACACTGTCCGGCGGCAACCAGCAGAAGGTGGTGGTCGGGCGGTGGCTGCTCGGCGGCACCAAGTTGTTGCTGCTGGACGAGCCCACCCGGGGCGTGGACGTGGGTGCCCGGGCCGAGCTCTACCAGGTCATCCGGTCGTTGGCCGCCCAGGGCGTCGGGGTGCTGCTGGTCTCCAGCGAGGTGCCCGAGGTGCTGGGCCTGGCCGACCGGGTGCTGGTGATGCGGGAAGGGCGGGTCGTCCGCGAAGCCGCGGCCGGCGAACTCGACGAGAACACCGTGCTCGACCTCGTGATGGCGGGGTCCTTGATGGAAGGCGCACCGGCATGAGCGACGCGACTCCCACTCCCACCGCGACACCGGAGCGCCCGCAGCTTCCGGCGCAGTCGCCGCCGGTGGACCCGGCGGAGACGGCGGTGGCCAGTGACAAGGCGGCGGGCACGGGCCGGCTCTCCTGGTGGCGGGGGGACGGCGGCGAGGGTGCCAAGCGGAACCTCGGTCTGATCGGTGTGCTGGCCGCGCTCATCGTGGTCGGCGCGGTCACCAAGCCGGACCTCTACGGCGACCCGAACTGGGTCTGGAACAACGTCCTGGCCATCCTCCAGCTCGCCTCGGTCGTCGGCGTGGTCACGGTCGGGATGACCTTTGTGATCATCGGCGGCGGGATCGACCTGTCGGTCGGGGCGATCGTCGCGCTGGCCGGTGTCTGGTGCACCACGGTCGCCACCCAGAGCTACGGCGCCGGCGGCATGATCTTCGCCGCCCTCGTGGTCGGCATCTGCGTCGGCCTGGTCAACGGCGTCCTCATCTCGTACGGCCGGTTGGTGCCGTTCATCGCGACGCTCGCGATGCTGGTGGCCGCACGCGGACTCGCGGCGTCGATCTCCAACAAGCAGACCCAGGTGTCGAGCAGCACCTTCATCAACGACATCGCCGCCCGCAAGGTGCTGGGGATTCCGATCCTCGTCTACATCCTCGGCGCGGTGGTGGTGGCCGGATGGATCCTGCTCAACCGGACGACCTTCGGCCGGCGGACCATCGCCGTCGGCGGTAACCCGGAGGCGGCGCGTCTGGCCGGCATCAACGTCCGTCGGCACACCATGCTGCTGTACGCGCTCTCCGGTCTCTGCTGCGGCATCGCCGCCATCATGCTCACCTCGCAGGCAACCTCGGCGCAGGCGGCGATGGCGAACCTGTACGAGCTGGACGCGATTGCCGCCGCGATCATCGGCGGGACGCTGCTCAGCGGTGGTCGGGGCACGATCGTCGGCTCGCTGCTCGGCGTCATCATCTTCGCCACGATCACGAACCTCTTCGCCATCAACGGCCTCTCCATCGAGGCGCAGAACATGGTCAAGGGCGGCATTATCGTCGCCGCCGTCCTGGTCCAGCAGTTCCAGTTCAAGTCCGTCACTCGGCTCCTCGCGCGGAACAGGGTCACCACCGCAACCTGACGCACCGCACCGTTGTCCCTGGCCACGTCGCGCGATGCCGACAGTGGCCGGGCCTCGCACACCCTCATCAACAAATAATCCGCTCCCAGGAGGTCGTTCATGACCCAGCACAGTCGCGACCTGTCGCGCCGCCGGTTGCTCTTCGGTGGAGCCGCAGTGGGCGCCGCCACCCTGCTCACCGCCTGCACCAGCAACGAGACGCCGGCGGCGAGCACCCAGACCAAGGCCGCCGGAAACAGCGAAGGCAACAACGCCCCGGGTAAGAAGGTCATCATCGGCTTCTCCGCCCCGGCCGCCGACCACGGCTGGTTGGGTGCGATCCACGCCAACGCCAAGGCCCAGGCCGCGGCGTACTCGGACGTGGAGTTCAAGGAGGTCGACGGTGGGTCGAACTCGGAGGCCCAGCGCTCCACGCTCGGCACGCTGATCGCCCAGAAGCCGGACATCATCGTCGTGCTGCCGCACGACGGCAAGGAGGTCAACGCCGTTGCCCTCCAGGCGATGCAGGCGGGCATTCCGATCGTGAACCTCGACCGGGCCTTCCCCGACGCGCTGGCCTCGCGGCTGGTCATCAAGGGCGACAACTACGGCATGGGCGTCTCGGCCGGGCACTTCATCGGCAAGCGGCTCAAGGACAAGGGCGTCGCCAACCCGGTGATCGGTGAGATCGCCGGTCTGGAGATCCCGCTGACCGTCGAGCGTAGCGCCGGCTTCGCGGCGGCCCTGGCGACCTACGGGTTCAAGGTGAACAACCGCCGCTCGGCCGAGTTCACCTCGGACAGCGGTCAGCGCGAGGCGGCCCAGCTGCTCCAGGCGCTGCCGAAGATCGACGCGATCTGGAACCACGACGACGACCAGGGCATCGGTGTGCTCGCGGCCGTCAAGCAGGCCAACCGGTCGGAGTTCTTCATGGTCGGCGGCGCGGGTTCCAAGCTCGCGATCGACGCGATCAAGGCCGACAACACCGTGCTCAAGGCGACGGTCACCTACAACCCGTCGATGGCCTCCTCGGCGGTCTCGCTCGCGCGGCTCATCGCGCAGGGTCGGGGCCTGGGCGACCTGACGGAACTGCAGGTGCCCAAGGAAGTGACCCTCGCCTCCGAGACGATCACCAAGGAGAACGCGAGCAGCTACGACAAGCTCGGGTTCTGACATACCGGGGGGAGACCCACCTTGTCCACGACAGACAGAGAACTGCGGATCGGCATGGTCGGTTACGCGTTCATGGGCGCCGCGCACTCACAGGCGTGGCGCACCGTGAACCGCGTGTTCGACCTGCCGGCGCGGGCCCGAATGTCGCTGATCTGCGGCCGGGACACCGGGAAGGTGGCCGACGCCGCCGACCGGCTCGGCTGGGACGCGTACACGACGGACTGGCGTGACCTGATCAACCGGGACGACATCGACGTGGTCGACGTCTGCACGCCGGGCGACAGCCACGCCGAGATCGCACTCGCCGCGTTGGCCGCCGGTAAGCACGTCCTGTGCGAGAAGCCGTTGGCCAACACGGTGGCCGAGGCACGGGCGATGACCGCTGCGGCGGAGACAGCCCGGGCCGCCGGGGTGTGGTCGATGTGCGGGTTCAACTACCGCCGGGTCCCCGCGGTCACGATGATGCGCCAGCTGGTCGCCGACGGACGACTCGGGGTGATTCGACACGTCCGAGCGACGTACCTGCAGGACTGGATCGTGGATCCGCAGTTCCCGCTGGTCTGGCGGTTGCAGAAGGACAAGGCGGGCTCCGGCGCGCTGGGTGACATCGGTGCGCACATCATCGACCTGACCCAGTTCGTCACCGGCCAGCGGATCACCGGGGTCAGCGCCGTCACCGAGACCTTCGTCAAGGAACGGCCGCTGCCGGCCGGGTCGAGCGGTCTGGCGGCCACGGTGGACGGCAACGCGTCGCCCACCGGGCCGGTCACCGTCGACGACGCCGCGGTCTTCGTGGCCCGGCTGGACGGCGGCGCGCTGGCCACGTACGAGGCGAGCCGGTTCGCCACGGGCCGCAAGAACGCCCTGCGGGTCGAGATCAACGGCTCGCTCGGCAGCGTCGTCTTCGACCTGGAACGCCTCAACGAGCTGGAGTTCTACGACGCCACCCGGCCCGGTGTGGAACAGGGTTTCACCCGGATCCTGGTGACCGAGGGCGAACACCCGTACATGTCGGCGTGGTGGCCGCCGGGTCACATCATCGGCTACGAGCACTCCTTCACGCACGAGATGCGTGACTTCATCGAGGCGGTCGCCACCGGCGTCGACCCGGCTCCCTCCTTCGCCGACGCGTTGCAGGTCCAGCTGGTGCTGGACGCGGTGACCCGTTCCGCGGAGGTCAACTCCTCCTGGACCGAGGTGGAGCCGACGCTGGCCGCGGTGGCCGTCTGACCATCGACCATCCGCGATGGCGGTGTTCCCACCGCCGTCGCCTGACCGGCTTTCCGGAGCCGACCGGCGAGGGACCGGCCGCGGTTTGCGCCCCGCGGCTGGGACGAGGTCGGCGTCGGAGGGCGTGCAGCCGGGCCGTACGGCCCGGTGGCGCACGAGCAGGACGGTTGTCCGGTGCGGCCGGACCGGGATTCCCCGGCCGCACCGGAGGGCCGCCACCATTCCCGGCGATCCGGAGGACCTGACGGTTCGCCGGCCTGAGACGTCCGGTCCGGGCATGCCAACGCCCTGGCCGGCCGGATGCGGGGAGGCAGGGTCGAGACGCCGACCGACCCTGCCTACCAGCCCCGTCTGCCCGCACCCGTACCGGGAACCGGTCCGGCGTCGTCGCCGCCGACGCCGACGCCGGAACCGGGTGCCGTCCCGGTGCCGGGCCGGGCGGGCGGGGGCCCATCCACCCAGGGCATATCTTTCCGAAGAATATTCTGATATTCCTATATTTCATGCACCGACGGTTCCTCCTGGACGGGAAGGAGCACCATGCGAACGGGTGTCTGGTTGGTGGGAGCGCGCGGTTCGGTCGCGACCACCAGCATCGTCGGAGGGCTCGCGCTGCGAGCCGGCCTGGCCGGGCCGACCGGCTGCGTCACGGAACTGCCCGAGCTGCGCGGCCCCGCCCTGCCGTCCTTCGCCGATCTGGTCTTCGGCGGGCACGACCTGGCCACCACCCCGCTGTACAAGCGCGCCGAGGCACTGGCCGACGCCGGTGTCGTCCCCGGGAGACTGGTCGCCGCGCTGCCCGACGAGCTGACCGCCGTCGAACAGGAGCTGCGCCCGGCGCCGGTCGGCGCGACCCAGGCCGATCGGGCCGCCGCCGTGGTCCGCGACCTCACCAGCTTCCGCGAACGGCACGGGTTGGACCGGGTGGTGGTGGTCAACGTCTCCGCCACCGAACCCACCCCCCGACCGCATCCCGGGCACGCCGATCCGGACGCGCTGCGCGCCGCGCTCACCGGCCCGGACGAGGTGCTGCCACCAAGCTCCCTGTACGCGTACGCGGCGCTGCTGGCCGGCTGCCCGTACGTCGACTTCACCCCGTCCACCGGGCTGCGCCTGCCGGCGTTGGCCGCGCTGGCCGAACAGCAGCGACTGCCGTACGCCGGGCACGACGGCAAGACGGGGGAGACCCTGGTCAAGTCGGTGCTCGCGCCGATGTTCGCGATGCGCAACCTGGCCGTGCGCTCCTGGTCCGGGATGAACCTGCTCGGCGGCGGCGACGGCGCCACCCTCGCCGACCCGGCCGCCAACGCCGCCAAGGTGCAGAGCAAGCAGCGGGTGCTCGGCGAGACGCTGGGCTACGTCCCGCAGGGCAACACCCGGATCGAGTACGTCGAGGAGTTGGGCGACTTCAAGACCGCCTGGGATCTGATCACGTTCGCCGGCTTCCTCGGCACCGGCATGCGGATGGAGTTCACCTGGCACGGCTGCGACTCCGCGCTGGCCGCGCCGCTGGTGCTCGACCTGGCCCGGCTCACCGCCGCGGCGCACGCCGCCGGGCATGTCGGGCCGCTGGCCGAGCTGGGCTTCTTCTTCAAGGACCCGCTCGGCGCCCCCACCCACTCACTGGCCGAGCAGTGGGCCCGGCTGACCGACTTCACCCGGCAGTTGCACGCCGGTCGGGACGGTGGCCATGACCACGCTGGCTGACGTCGTCGAGCTGGTCCGGAGCCGGGGCACCGCCTGGCTGGCGCTGGTGGCGATCGGCGCCGTCGCGGTCGCCAAGGCGTTCTACTCGCCGGCCGCCCAGGCCGCGTTGCCCAACGTCCTGGAGCCGCACGAGCTTGCCGCCGGTAACGCCGTGGCCGGCTCGGCCTGGGGCACCATGACGGTGGTGGGCGCCTCGCTCGGCGGCGTGCTCAGTTCGGCCGCCGGCCCGTACGTCTGCTTCTGGGTGGCGGCGGTGGGCCTGGCGCTGGCCGCCGGCCTGGCCACGCGGATCCGCCGGCCGTTGCAGGCGCCGCGCGACACCGACCAGCCGGCCCAGCGGACCTGGCCGGCGGTCCGCGAGGCGCTCGGCTACATCGGCCACCGACCGCGGGTGCTGGCGCTGGTCACGGTGAAGTCGGCGGTCGGGCTGGGCAACGGGGTGCTGACCGTGTTCCCGCTGCTCGCCGGCGTGTACGGGGTCGGCCCGCTGGGCGCCGGCCTGCTCTTCGCGGTGCGCGGTGCGGGGGCGCTGGTCGGGCCCATCCTGATGCGTCGCGTGCTGACCAACCGGTCGTGGCTGCTGCCCGGGCTCGCGCTGTCCATGTCGCTCTACGGCCTGTCCTACCTGGGCGCGTCGGTGGTCCGGTGGTTCCCGTTGGTGCTGCTGCTGGTCTTCGTGGCGCACTTCGCGGGCGGCAGCAACTGGGTGATGTCGAACTTCGCCCTCCAGGGCGAGGTGCCGGACCGGTTGCGGGGTCGCGTCTTCGCCACCGACATGATGCTCGCGACGCTGGCCATCTCCGTGAGCCAGCTGGCGGTGGCGCTGGTCGTGGACGTGGTGGACGAGCGGGTGGTGCTGGCCGGCTGCGGCCTGGTGACCCTCGTCTACGCGGTGGGCTGGCGGATCGCCACGCGCCGGCTCTCGCTCACCGACCCGAGCACCGAGCCGGTTCCGGACCCGGCCGGTTGAGCCGGTCGGTCCCATGCTGCGGGCGCGGGACCGGATCGTCGGTGCCGACCCCTAGCATGAGCGCGTGCCGACGAACTTCGCCGCCGGGCCGGTCCGGGTCCGAGTTCCCGCGACCAGCGCCAACCTGGGCCCGGGCTTCGACGCGCTGGGCCTCGCCCTCGGGCTGTACGACGACCTGGCGGCCGAGGTGGCGCCGGACGGGGTCCGGGTGACGGTGGCCGGGCAGGGCGCCGACGAGTTGCCGCACGACGACCGGCACCTGGTGGTGCGGGCCATGCGGGCCGCCTTCGACGTGCTCGGCGCGCAGCCTCCGGGGTTGCGCGTGGAGTGCGTCAACCGGATCCCGCAGGCGCGCGGGTTGGGCTCATCGTCCGCCGCGATCGTCGCCGGTGTGCTGCTGGCCCGCGCGCTGGTCGTCGACGGTGACGAGCGGTTGGACGCGGCGGGCGCGCTTCGGCTGGCCGCCGAGATCGAGGGCCATCCGGACAATGTCGCGCCCTGCCTGCTCGGCGGCTTCACGCTGGCCTGGTCCGAGCCGTCCGGCGCCCGCGCGGTGTCCCTGCCGGTCGCCACCGGCGTGCGACCGACGGTTTTCGTGCCGGCCGAGCGTGGATTGACCGCGACCGCGCGGGCCGCGTTGCCGGCCACCGTGCCGCACGGCGACGCAGCGTTGACCGCCGGACGGGCGGCGCTGCTCGTGCACGCGCTCACCACGGACCCGACGCTGCTGCTGCCGGCCACCGTCGACCGACTCCACCAGGACTACCGGGCACCGGGGATGCCGGCGACATCGGCCCTGGTCAGCGCGTTGCGAGAGGTCGATGTGGCGGCTGTGGTCAGTGGGGCCGGCCCGACCGTGCTGGCACTCACCGACCCCCCTGCGGGTTTCCCAGTGGGAACAGACTGGCAGATCTGGAAGTTACCGATAGACGTCAGCGGCGCCCGGGTTGCCCGGGGTAGACTTGGACACGCCGAGCGGGACCCTGTTGCCGCAGGTCGGAAGAGTTGATTACGCTCTAGACCTAGCACAGCCGCGAAGCACGCGATCTCCTGCGGGGCGGCGCACCCCCGAAGCTCTCGGCGGTCAGCCCGTCACCCCTGCCAAGGCCCACGCCGCACCGCAGTTTCCACAGGTCGCCGCAGACGGCGAGACCTGCTCACCGACCTTCGGTGAGTCGGGATACCGACCGGCTGCTGTGTCACAGACTCCCGCGACGCGTCCTTGCGAGGCGGGTGCACCGAGGCCGCCCGGCCACCTGAGTTCCGACTCCGGGCAGTCCCGGCCTTATCGAGGGAAGGAATCCATTGAGCGACACCACCGACGTGACGTCGGATGTTTCCAACGTCGCTGGCGATGCCACCACCGCCGCTCCCGCCCGTCGTCGGCGCAGCGGCACCGGTCTGTCGGCGATGCTGCTGCCAGAGCTGCAGAGCCTGGCCGCGTCGCTCGGCATCTCCGGCACGGCTCGCATGCGCAAGGGCGAGCTGATCGCCGCGATTTCCGAGCGGCAGGGCGGCAACGCCGCCGGGACCCCTCGACCGCGGGCCGAGGTCGCGGCTGCGGCCGCTCCGACCCGTGAGGGGGTGCGCGCCGACGTGCGGGAGACCGCCGACCGGCCGGCGGCCGAAGGGCGCGCCGACCAGGTGCCGGCCGAGCCGGCCGCCGAGACCGAGGGCCGGAGTCGTACCCGCCGCAGCCGTACCGCCACGGCGGAGGCGCGCAGCACCGAGGCTCGTACCTCGGAGGCTCGTACCTCGGAGGCGCGTACCTCGGAGGCGCGTACCACCGAGGCTCGTACCGACGAGGCCGAGACCGGCGAGCGGACCGACCGGGGCGAGAACCGCCGGGATCGTGCCGAGCGTCCGGAGCGTGCCGACCGGAACGACCGTGGTGAGCGCGCCGACCGGGGTGAGCGTAACGAGCGGGGCGAGCGCAACGATCGGGGCGAGCGCAACGAGCGAAGTGAGCGCAGCGACCGGGGTGAGCGTGCCGAC
>NZ_JAEVHM010000107.1 GCF_016802865.1 Micromonospora parastrephiae
CACGGCACCGACGCCGACGGCGAGCGCGAGGTCCCATCTGCCGGCCACCAGGAACGCAGCCGCCAGGACGACAAGGCCGCCACTGAGGATGCGGTCCGAACCGACCTCGATCATGGCACGGGTCGGTGGCGGCCGGCCGGCTGGCGGCGGTACGCGGTGCGGCCGGCGCGCTCTTCGTCGCACCCGCCGCCGTACCGCTTCGTGCCTTGCGGAACACCACGTCCGAGCAGGAGTAGTAGGTGTCCGGCGTGTTGGAGTTCTGCCAGATCGTGTAGATGAGGTGCCGGCCCTCGCGGCCCGCCGGCAGCCGACCCTTCAGCTGGTACGCCCCGGCCCGCACCGGCGGGTCGGTCACCGTCAGGAAGGGGCGCGCCTCCAGGTCCGCCCAGGTGAGCCGCGCGCGGGGGTCGTAGTCGGGCCGGGTGACATAGAGCCGGAAGGCGCCCCGGTGCTCGATGGTGGTCCGGTACCGGAAGGTGAACGTCGCGCCGGCGGTCAGCTCGGTGGACGGCCAGTCGGTCCGGGGCAGGTCCAGCCCCCGGTACGCGGACAGCCCTCCGCTGCACAGCTCGCCGTCCGGGATCCGCTCCCGGTCCCGACCGTTGATCGCGGCGACCCGCACGTTGTCCCACTCGCGGACGGCGGCGCCCGCCTGGATGGCGGCCCGGCAGGCGGCGGTGGCCGCGTGCCGGCCCTCGGGTCCGCAGGCCGCCGCCCTGCTGATCGGGTCGGTCGGGGCGCCGTGCGCGGCGGCGGGCGTGGCGGCCAACGGCACGGTCGCGGCAGCGACCAGCACGGCGGCTAGCACTCGGCGCATGGTCATGGCGTGACCTCCCGGCCAGTGGTACGGGCGCGGGAGGTCAAAGGTTCGACGTCCGGCGGCCGGGAATCGTGGCACCGGCCTCGGCGTTTCGATAGACGGTACGGATTCAGGCCAAACCCCCAGGCCGAGGAGGCAGACATGAAGGTACGTAGCTCGTTGCGTGCGCTGAAGCAGAAGCCGGGTTCGGTGGTGGTCCGCCGTCGTGGCCGGGTGGTCGTGGTGAACCGCGCGAACCCGCAGTGGAAGAGCCGCCAGGGCTGATAACGCGCCTTACCGGACATACAGTCGATGAACGCCCTGACCGGTCAGTCCCGGTCGGGGCGTTTTCGTGCGCCCGGGGGCTACCAGGGCAGTTCCCCGTCGCGGTCGACGAAGGTGCCGGTGGGGCCGTCCGGCCCGACCGTCGCCATTCGGACGATCACGGCGACGCCTTCCGCCACGCTCTGGATTCCGGGGCCACTCATACCGTGCAGGTCCGTCGCGGTGAAGCCGGGCTCGACCGCGTTGATCCGGAGGTCCGGCAGGCCCCTGGCGTACTGCACGGTGAGCATGTGCAGCGCCGCCTTCGACGAGGCGTAGATGGGCAACGCGTAGTGGGACTCGTTGCGCTCCGGGTCGGTGACCATGCCGAACGATCCGAGGCCGGTGCCGACGTTGACGATGACCGGCGCGTCCGAGGCCCTCAGCAGAGGCAGGAACGCGGCGATCACCCGTACGGCGCCGAAGACGTTGACCTCGAAGACGGGCCTGAGCCGGGCAACCGTGACGTCCTGGGGTGCCACCATGCCCTCGAAGACGCCCGCGTTGTTGACGAGAACGTCGAGCCGTCCCTCCCGGCGGGCGAGTTCGTCCGCCGCCGCCTCGACCGAGGCGTCATCGGTGACGTCGAGCCGTACGAACCGCGCGCCGACCTGGTCGGCGACGATTTGGCCCCGCGCCGCGTCCCGGGCACCGAGGTAGACGGTGTGGCCGAGTTCGACGAGGCGACGGGCGGTCTCGCGGCCGAGACCGCGGTTGCCTCCGGTGACGAGCGTGCTGGTCATGCGCTTCCCGATTCCGATCGTGGATGGTGGTGTCCCTCGAACCGAGTGTTCGTCGCTCCGGGCGACGGTCCGTTGGCCCCGGCGATCCTGGTAGTGGGAGGGCCAGTCACGGCGGGGGAAACGGCCCTACCGTGGACGGCATGGACGGCGACAACCCGCTGGGGGAGTTCCTCCGCGCCCGACGCGAACTGATCCGGCCGGAGGAGGTCGGCATCGGCGCCGGCGCGGGGCTGCGCCGGGTCCCCGGCCTTCGCCGCGAGGAGGTCGCCCTGCTCGCCGGCATCAGCTCGGACTACTACCTCCGGCTGGAGCAGGGCCGGGACCGAAACCCGTCGGTGCAGGTCCTGGAGGCGCTCGCCCGCGTCCTGCGGCTGGACCCGGACGCCACCGCCCACCTGGTCCGCCTGGGTCAGGAGCAGGGGTCCCGTCGGTCGTCCCGGGCGGCGGCAGCCCGTGCCCGGACGTCACAGCCGGAGGTGGTGCCGCCGAGCATCCAGCAGCTCATCACTGGTTGGCCCAGCAACCCGGCGTACGTGCAGACCAGGTTCTTCGACCTGGTCGCGGCCAACTCCCTCGCGACGGCGCTGTCGTCGAACTACGCGCCCGGCGTCAACCTGCTGGAGGCGGCCTTCCTCGATCCGGCGGAGCGGACCCTGCGCCGGGACTGGGACGAGATGACCGCGGAGGGCGTCGCCATCCTGCGCGCCCACGCCGGGCCGAACGTCAACCACCCGCGGTTGGTGGAGTTGGTCGGCGAACTGTCGGTTCGCAGCGAGCGGTTCCGGCAGTTGTGGGCGCGGCACGACGTGCAGCCGCAGCGGGAGCACCTCCTACGGCTGGTCCACCCGCAGGTCGGCGAAATCGAACTCCACTCGAACAAGCTCGCCATCGGCGGCTCCGACGGTCTGGTGCTGGTCGTCCTGCACGCCGAGGCCGGCAGCCCCAGCGCGGAGTTGCTCGGCATCCTGGGCAGCCTCGCCGCCGGGGCACAGCCGACCGCCCACGAGGATCCCGCACGGCAGGCCGAGTCGGGCTGATCACGCCCGTCGGTTTCAGCTCACGATCGCGCGGTCTTCGTGTGGTCGACAAGGTGGTCGGCGCGGTCCGCACCCACGCATCGCCGCGCCGGGACGCCGTTGTCGTAGGTCTCGCGCTCGGCCGCACCTCGATGTACTACGGTGTGGCGTCCGGAGAGGAGAAACCGTGTTCATCGTGGAGCTGTCCTTCGGCGACGAGCCCGACCGGCTGGCCGCCCGACCGGCACACCGGGAGCGTCTCCAGGCCCTGCACCAGGAGGGTCGGCTGGTCATGGCGGGGCCGTTCTCCGACGACTCCGGCGCGCTGCTGGTCTTCGACGTCCCGGACGCCGAGGCGCTCGCCGCGATCGTGGCCGAGGACCCCTACTACCGCACCCCGGGAGTGGCGGTCGTCGGCCAGCGAGAGTGGTCACCCATCATCCGCTAGCAGGCGGGGCACTGCCTTTCGCTGGCCGCCAGTCCACTCACGTGACGGCGTCTGGTTGAGCCCCGTTCGCCAGGTGGTCGACATGCCACTTCTGGAGCGGCACACAGATCACGTACCGCGTGACGAAGTCCGGAACGTCGGTCACCGGCAGCCCAGCCTGGCCCCGCAGGGCGGGTAACGACAGGCGGCGGCCCGGGGCGGATGCGGCGCGATGACCGCATCCGCCCCGGCGCTGCTCACCTGACGGCGTACGCGCGGATCACGGTCACCGTGGCGGTGTTTCCCGTCCGGTCGGTGGCGGTCACACGCAGGGAGAGATGACCGGCAGCCGGGTTGGTGACCCGCAGCGTCCGTCGGTCCGCGCTGACCGAGGCGGACCGCCAGGTCCTGCCGTCGTCGACCGAGAACTGCGCGGTCAGCGTGCGGTTGGCGGTGGCCGCCGAGCCGGCCAGCGGCGTCACGGCGACCGGCACGGTGAAGGCGCCGGGCGGCGCGGCGTTGTTGCTGTCCAGGGACGGGCTGAACCGTACCGTGGACAGCGGCAGCCGGGTGTCGCCGTTCGCCGACGAGAACGTCCACACGCCGCTGACCGCGGTGCTCAGCCGGTGCGGCGCGGGGCTGGTGGCCGACATCTCCAGCCGGTAGTCGCGTCGCTCGGCCGGCACCGTGAACTCGCCGTCGGTGGATGTGGTCTCGCCGATCAGGGCACCGCCGGCGTACAGGGCGGTCCGTGCGCTGCCCGTCAGGTATCGCTGGCCCCAGTGTCCGGAGCCCTCGCCGAACAACGGGATGCTGGCGCCGATCGTGTCGCCCCTCCGGAAGACGGTGTCGAAGTCGCCGTCGGCGACACCGGGATCCAGGGGCGCGAAGACGGCCCTGTTCCAGTCCTGCTGGTAGACCCGACCGACCGTGAACGCCTGCGCCGGTCCGGCCGTCTGCGTGACCCGCTCCGGCCCGTACTCCGGGTCGGTCCGCACCTGCTGCTCGAAGGTGGTGCTCCACTGCACGCCGCCCTGCGTGCCGAGATATTCGGTGCGCTCGAACGGCAGCGAGAACGGCAGGCCGACGGTGCTGCCACCAACCGTGCCGACGACCGGCCAGTTGTACTTCGCACCGGTGGCGCCGTCGGCCTCGCGGGCGTAGCGCGCGCTCACCGTGGCCAGTTCGGCCGCGGTGACCTGCTTGTCGAAACCGGTGTAGAAGGCCCCCTGGCGGGTGTACGAGGTTTCGTACGTGTAAGGGCTGTCACGGAACCCTTCGGCGTCGTTCTTCCACCGGGCGAAGACGCTGGAGATCGAGCTCTGGAACCCGGTCAACGGGGTCGCGGGACCGATCTGGCCGACGTGCAGGTCGCCGGGTGCCGCGGATTCCGTCGTGAAGCCGGCATTCCTGCCCGTCCAGTACGCGTTGACCTTGACCGTCGCCTGCCGGGCGTCCGCGCGAGGCACTCTGATGGTGACCGGCCGGGCCTGACGGGCGTCCAGCGTCACGGTCCTCGTGGCGTCGGCCGCGAAGCTGGTCTGCACCAGCATGGTGGTGTCCGCCTGGCCGTAGACATTGCCGATCAGGCCGTACTTGCCCTTGGGCAGCCGAACCGTCTGCGCCTCCTCGCCGTCGAAGAGCTCGTACGAGTGGGGGATGTCCAGCCCGATGAGGAGGTCCCAGTAGTTGAGGTTCAGCAGCCCGTCCCGCCCGAGGTGGCGGAACGTGACGTCGTAGCTCTCCACCTCTCGCTCGACCGCCGTGGGGGTCTCGACCCGGACGTCGCCGGGAGCGGTGGCCACGATCCGGGCGCTCCGGACCCCGTCCGGGCCCTCCACGCGGGTGTCGGAGGTGACGGTCGTCGTGGCGGTCCCGCCGGCCGGCACGGTCAGGCTGGTCGTGGCGAGCTTGAAGGTGTCCGCGTCGCCCTCGACGGCCAAGGTCAGGGTGACCGGCGTGGTTCCACCGTTACGGTAGGTGAGGGTCTTCGCGACCGGCGTGTCGTCGGTGTGCGGCCACTGCTGCTCGCCGAAGCTGACGCTGCCCTCGTCCACCGAGATCGTCTGACGCACCGCCCGGGCGACGTCGAGCCGCCCGGCACCCTGCCCGAACACGTCGATCCCATCGCCGGGTCGCGCGGCGCCCATCAGCAGCGCCTTGCGCTGCCGCGGTGACCAGCCGGGATGCTGCTGGGTGACGATGGCAGCCGCACCGGCCACCATCGGCGCGGCCATCGACGTGCCCGACAGGCTCGTGTACCGGTCGGAGACCGGGGCACCGGCATGTCCGGCGGCGGCCCGCGCCGCCACGATGCCCACACCGGGTGCGGTGATGTCCGGCTTGATCGCCCCGTCACCGATGCGCGGACCACGGCTCGAGAAACCGGCCAGGCGATCCTGGTCGTCGACCGCGCCGACCGCCAGTCCGGAGTCGGCGGTGGCCGGCGACCCAGTCGTCCCGCTGCCGAGTAGGCCCTGATTGCCGGCCGAGAGGACGAACAGCGTGCCGTATGCCGCGGTGAGGTCCTCAACCGCCTGTTCCAGTGGGTCGACCTCGGGGGAGTCTGGGCCGCTCAGGCTCATGTTGACCACCGGGGCTTTCTGAGCGGCCCACTGCATCCCGGCCAGAATCGCCGACTCGTCGCAGTAGTTGCCCTCGCACACCTTGCCCATGGCGAGCTTCGCGCCCGGCGCCACACCACGGTACCTGCCGCCCGAGGCGGCACCGCTGCCTGCGATGATCGAGGCGACGTGCGTGCCGTGGCCGTCGATGTCGTCCGCCGCGGAACCCTCGAGGAAGTTCTCGTTCGCCGCGATTCTGCCGGCGAAGTCCGGGTGCCCGGCGTCGATTCCACTGTCGAGCACCGCCACCGTCACGCCGGTGCCGTCCAGGCCCTGCTGCCAGGCAGCCGGCACGCCGACCTGCGCCACAGCGGTGTCGAGGGCGAGCGTGCGCTTACCGTCCAACCAGACCTTGTCGAGGCCCGAGCGCAGCGAACGGTCGACGGTCGTACCCCGGGTCAGTGAATTCCACAGGTCAGCCTGCCTGGTGCGCGACGCGCGCACCGCCAGCATGCCCACTGTGGAGATATCACGACTCACCCGCCCGCTCGCACCGACTGCTGCCCGCGCGCTCGCACCCTGTTGGTACGAGAGAAGCAGAGGCAGTTCCCGATCGCCGGTGTAGCCGAACTCGGACAGTGCCGTGACGTCGAACAACCGCTTGTCCAGCCGCCCCTGCCGCAGCAACGGCAGCGCGTCGACCGGGATCACAAGGCGGTGACCCTCGCTGGTCTGATTCACGAAGCGGATTCCGGCACGACCGGGCGCGCGCTCGATGGCGGTGCCGCCCTGTGCCGAGACCACGACCCGGTCACCCGTGATCAGCGTGATGCTGACCGCCTCCGGCGCCCGGCGCCCCGTCGGTGCCGCCGCGACCCCCGAGGGCGTGGTCGCACCGAGTGCTGCTGCCATGGTCCCGACCAGCAGAACGGCTGCGAAACCCCGTGCACGCGTCACCGCTTTTTCACCCACATGTCACACCCGGACTTCCATGAAGAGGTAGAGATGGTGGACTGTCGCGAGGTGCCGGTCCGCCACGAATCACGTCCGCGACGGACCGGCGAACCGCACCGGCTCTCGAGCTCAGCTCGCCACCGACCGGCAGTTCATCGGGGCGTCCTTGGGCACCAGGGCCCAGGCCACCTTCGCGTAGTCCCCGCCCTTGCGCACCGGGAAGACACTGAAGTGCAGGACGCTCCCCTTCGGCATCTTCGCCGGCGCGATCACCCACTCCGAGTCCCCGGACACGCCTTCCTCGTTGACTCCCTCGATCCGCTCGAACGTCAGGACGTCCTCGATCTGGGGCAGTTCCTTGCCCTGTGGCGTACACAGCACGCCGGCCTTGACGACGGCAGGAACACCGGCGTCGGCCAGCGCCTTCTCCAGCGCCTCGGGGTTGATCACCTGCTTGGATTTCAGGCGCAGCTGCACCGACCCGTCCGCCTGCTTGACCACCGAGAACGCCGCCGGTTCCATGGCCGGCGCCGTGACGCCTCCGGCCGGGGCCGAGCCGGAGGGGCCGGAGCCGATCGGCAGGGCCAGTGCGATGGCGGCCAGGGCGGCGAGTCCCCCACCAGCGGCCACGGCACCGAGCACGCCGCGGTTACGCCGCCGCGACCGGCCACGCTTCTCGATCGCCTCGACCGGACGGTCCATCCGCACGTCGGAGAGAGTCTTGCTCATCGCGTTCAACACCTCGTCCTCGTTCATATCGATTCCTAACTGGTCACGGGTACGAATTGCGCCCGCAGGGCCGCAGTGGCACGAGACAGATGGACCGCTACCGTGCGCGGCGAGATGCCCAGTTCGTCGGCTACGGCGTTGGTGTCCAGGTCGAGCCAGACCCGCAACACGATCACCTCGCGTTGGCGCTTCGGCAGCCGACGAATGGCGGTCAACATCGCCTGGTCGACGTCGCGGACGTCGTCGTCGAGCCGGGGCAGATCGTGCCCGTCGAAGGCGACCTCCCGCCGGCGCCGCCGCCACCAGGACACCCGGATGTTGAGGGCGGTACGCACCACCCACGCAGCCGGCGCCGGATGCCGTCGCACCTTCCGCCAGGAAGCCCAGGCCCGCGCGAACGCCTCAGCGACCAGATCCTCCGCCAGCGCACGATCACCCGCGCTGGCCAGTACGGCGCGTAGGCAGGCGTCCCGCGACCGCTGGTAGAAGTCCGCGAAGTCCTTCCGGTCTTGTTCCACGTCTGACATACGCGTGAGCGCCCTGATCCATTTACCGCGTCCGGAAAAAACTTCGCCGTGCCTCGACACCGGGCCGGTGACCTGGGTCACTCAGGCCTGACAGCCCCGGGATGCGCTGCTCCTACCGAGCGCGTCACCACTCCCCATGATCGCCAAGAGCGCCCCATGGCGCGCAAAGAGAATCGCACCGTTCTCTACGAACAGAGAAACGGTGCGATCATCTTGCCCAGAAGGGTGGAGCCGAGGGGACTCGAACCCCTGACCCCCACACTGCCAGTGTGGTGCGCTACCAGCTGCGCCACGGCCCCTTGCTGTCGTCCCGGTCGCCCGGGCACTGGGAAACTATACACAGACGGGCCCGCATGGTCATCTCGCGGGGTCCCCGCGGAGCCGGGGTCAGTTCAGCGCCACGTCCGGGGGGAAGTGGGCCACGGCGGCCATCATCCCGCCCTGCCGGCGCAGCACCATCGGCCACAGGTCGTCCGGCCGGTCGACGAAGGCGTCACCGGGCAGCGCGTCCAGCACGAACCAGGAGCCGTCGGAGATCTCCTGCTCCAGCTGCCCGCCGCCCCACCCGGAGTAGCCGGCGAACACCCGAATGCCGCCGATGCTCTCCCGCAGCCGCTCCGGGTCGACCGACAGGTCGATCGTGCCGACCGCTCCGGAGACCTGGTGGAACCCCTTGACCCGGCGCATCGGGTGCCGCATCCGGGCCAGGCAGATGGCCGAGTCGGGCTGCACCGGGCCGCCCTCGAAGAGCACCGCCGGGTGGCGCGCCAGGTCGCTCCAGTCGCCGAGCACGTCGGCGACCGGCACCTCGGTGGCCCGGTTCAGCACCACACCGAGCGCGCCGCCCGGCTCGTGGGCGACCAGCAGCACCACCGTACGGTCGAAGTTCGGATCCTTGAGCGCCGGAGTCGCGACCAGCAGCCGCCCGGTCATCGACTCCATCGCTCGTCCGCCGATCGCCTGACCCTCTCCCTGCATCCCCCACACACCCGTCAACCGTGAGCCCGCACCGGGGATCCGTCACCCACCGGATCCGCACGGTGCATCGGGATCAGCCGCGCTGTCAACGCCATGCCTGGCACCATAGCCTGCGTCCCGGGCGCTGGCTAAGGTCTGACCGGCAGGTGATCGGACAGTTAAGACGGAGGTTCGACAGCACCGACGGCGGACGTACGGAAACGCCCGAAAGGTTCGTCACATCCCGATAGATTCGGTTGATCGGGAGGGCGACCGCGGTCGTCCCTGCTCGCGAGACGGAGGCAGGCGGCGATGGCAACGGTCCGGGACGCGACGTACGACGTGCTTCGCACCCTCGGCATGACCACCATCTTCGGCAATCCCGGCTCGACCGAAGAGCCGTTCCTGCGTGACTTCCCGGCCGACTTCCACTACGTCCACGCGCTGCACGAGGCGACGGCGGTGGCGATGGCCGACGGCTACGCCCAGGCCGCCGGCGTACCCGCGCACGTCAACCTGCACACCGCCCCGGGGACCGGCAACGGCATGGGCAACCTGGTCACCGCCTGGCACAACAAGACGCCGCTGATCGTCACGGCCGGCCAGCAGACCCGGGAGATGCTGCTGCTCGAACCCCGGCTGACCAGCCGTCAGGCCACCGAACTGCCCCAGCCGTACGTCAAGTGGGCGTACGAGCCGGCCCGGGCGCAGGACATCCCGGCGGCGATGCTGCGGGCGTACGCCACCGCGGTGCAACCTCCGACCGGGCGGTCTTCCTCTCGCTGCCGATGGACGACTGGGTCCAGCCGGCCGACCCTGCGCCCGAGCCGCGCTCGGTGGCCACCCGGTTCGGGCCGGACCCGCAGCGGCTGGACGAGTTCGCCCGGTTGCTCGCCGGCAGCCGCGACCCGGCGCTGGTGTTCGGGCCGGGGGTGGACCGCTCCGGCGGTTGGGCGAGCGCGGTCGCGCTGGCCGAGCGGCTGGCCGCACCGGTCTGGTCGGCACCCGCACCGGAGCGGGCCGCCTTCCCGGAGGACCACCCGCACTTCCGTGGGGTGTTGCCGTTCGCGATCGGACCGCTGGCCGAAACGCTGAGCGGGCACGACACGGTGCTGGTCGTCGGCGCCCCGGTGTTCCGCTACTACCCGTACGTGCCGGGCGAGCACCTGCCCCCGGGCACCCGGCTGCTGCACGTCACCGACGACCCGGACGAAATCGCGCGGGCCCCGGTCGGCGACAGTCTGCTCGGCGACCCCGGGCTGACCCTGTCCGCGCTGCTCGACCTCGTACCGCAGGCCGACCGGACTCCCCCGACGCCGCGCGCCACGCCGGCGGCTCCGGAGGTCACCGCGCCGTTGAGCGCCGACGCCCTGTTCGCCGCGCTGGCCGCGCACTGGCCGGCCGACGGGGTGTTGGTGCAGGAGTCACCGTCCAACCTGACCGCGCTACGCCGCCAGCTACGGATCAGCCGGCCGGCGTCGTACTTCACGATGGCCAGCGGCGGCCTCGGCTACGGGCTGCCGGCCGCGGTCGGCGTGGCGCTGGCCGAGCGGGACACCGGGCGGGGTCGGCCGGTGGTGGCGGTGATCGGCGACGGCTCGTTCCACTACTCGGTGCAGGCGCTGTGGACGGCCGCGCGCCTGTCGCTGCCGGTGGTGGTCGTCGTCCCGGTCAACCAGCAGTACGCGATCCTCAAGGCGTTCGCCGAGCTGAAAAAGACACCCGGGGTGCCCGGTCTGGACCTGCCGGGGCTGGACATCACCGCCATCGCGGCCGGCTACGGCTGCGCCACCGAGGTGGTGGAGACCCCCGACCAGCTCGGCGCGGCGCTCGCCGCCGGGCTGCGCGCCAACCGTCCCACCGTGTTGCCGGTGCCGATCAGCACCGACGTGCCCAGCATCCTCTGACCCGACCCGGGTCAGCGTGGGGCGATCGACAGGGCAGCGCCGGTGGAGACGTCCAGCACCGGCCGGGTGCCCAGTGGCGCGGCGAGGGTCACCGTGACCGGTTCGAGTTTGAGCACGGCGGGGCAGACTCCGGTGGACCGGGTGACGGCGCCACCCACCACCACGACGTCGGGTCCTTCCCGCATCAGCGGCGTGATCCCGGTGTCGCAGGCGCCGACTCCGAGCCGAACGGTCAGCCGTGCGCCGTCGACCGCGGCCAGGTCCTGGGCGGCGACCAGCCCGTCCGGCAGGGGTCGGGGCGGCGCGGCGGGCTCGGGGACCGACGTGACCGCCGTCGGTGCGACGGCGAGCCGGGCCACCTGGGTCGCCAGCTCCTCGATGGTGAACAGCCAGGCCGGCACCTGCGCCTCGCCCCGGCTGGTGCGGACCGGCACGGTGCCCAGCGTGACGCCGGTGACGGTCAGCGGAAGGCAGGCGGTCTGAGTGGCGCTGGTGGCCCAGCCGTCCGGTCCTGGTTCGACGGTGGGGCCGCCGGGACTCGGAAGCCCCGGTCGTTTCGGCCGCCCCGGGCAGGGCTCCGGGTCGCCCTGGTCGAGTTGCCGGTACGCCTCGGCCGCGCTGACCAACGGCACGGTCAGCCGGCGTCCGGGAACCGGATCTCCCCGACAACCCGGGTGGGCGGGATCGGGACCTGCTCGCGGTACCAACCGGCCCGGAACGCCGCCTCGGTGTCGGGGGTGAAGCGCGGATCGCCGACGAGCACGGTCGGGCCCTGCAACGGGACGTACCCGCTTCGCCAGCTCGCGTCGGGCCGCCACGCCTCGGTGACCTCGGCGGCCCGCTGGTCGAACGCCGCCGACCGCTGCGGCGGGTCGGTGGGCGCCGGGCCGGCGCCGGTCGGCGCGCAGGCGGCCGTGAGCAGCAGCGGGAGTACGAGCAGGAGGGCCGGTCGACGCATACCGGTACGACGCGTCCGTCGGCACCCCGGTTCCCGGGTCGTCGGTCAGGTTTCGCCACCCAGATCCGTCTGGTACGCCTGCCAGAGCAGGTCGGCGCCGCGCCGCCGGTGTCGGGCCAGCGTCCGCAGCAGGTACCCGGCCCGGTGCCGCAACTCGTCGAGGCCGGCGTCGGAGTGCTCCGCCAGCCGCTGCACGGCCACCAGGGCGGCGACGATCGCGGCGTGCTCCCGGGTCAACAGCCGCACCCCGTGGTGCAGGCGGGGCGAGTGGGTGAGCAACTCCCGGTAGAGCCCGGTGGGGCCCTCGGTGACCCGGACGTGCTCGGCGAAGCGTTGCCCGACCGGACGCAGACGGAGCAGCAGGTCCTCGCGCCAGCGCGGCTCGGTCGGGGCGGCGGCGACCGCGCGGGCGAGGGCGTGCACGTCGCCGGCGAGCCCCGCGGGCCGTGGCTCACCGGGAAGACCGATGGAGTACGGGGTGGGAGGAACAGTCTGGCGCGGAACGTCGGGGAGGCCGGTCGAATGCGGGCGCCCCGCGAACGGCCGGGCGACGAGTGACGGCTGCTGGACCGGACCGGTGACCATGGCACCTCCCGCGGTGCGCTGCTATCCCATAGGCCGATGGTGAACCGCCGTCCGCGCCCTGTCCAGAGCCGGCGAAAGCCTCATCTGCCCCATCCGCCCCGGTGGTCCCATCGTCCTCACTGGTGGTGATCCGCCGGTCGGCGCACCGACCTGAGCGGTGCTCAAGGTGCGAGCGGTGAGCGTCGAAACGACGAAGCGCCCCGGCCGGTGGCCGGGGCGCTTCGCTCGAGGTGGTGGAGGTGCCGGGAATCGAACCCGGGTCCTTCGCCGGTTTGTCAGGGCTTCTCCGAGCGCAGCTCGCTGTGCCTCTACTCGGCCCCACCGCTCACGCGAGCAAGTTGGTGTGACGGGCCCAGTCGCTGATTGATCTCGCCGCACGGACCCCGCGACCGGGTCCGATTGGCCAGCCTTCTAGCTGATGCCGGCTACTGGGACGAAGGCGTTCCCAGGCCGACAGACTTAGCTACTCGCCTCAGGCGGCGAGAGCGAAGTCAGCGCGATTGTTCTTGGCGCTTATAAGTTTCCGACGACCGATTCTCGAGACGACGTCGGCTTCCTCGGCTCGCTTCCCCTGTCGCTGCGTACGAAGTCGAAACCAGTCACCCCCTCGACAGGCCGCCGATGTGGCGGCACTGACAAGACTAACGCCTGCCGCAACGGCTTTCATCCCGAGCCCCGGGGCCGCGCGCCGACCCGGACAAACAGGATGAATCAGTCGTCCATTCCCTTACCGCGTCGACCGGACACCCGGGCGATCTCCCGGTCCGCGTCCCGCTTGGCGAGGTCCTGACGCTTGTCGTACGACTTCTTGCCCTTGGCCAGGGCGATCTCCACCTTGGCCCACCCGTCGGAGAAGTAGACCTGCAACGGGACGATCGTCAGACCGCCCTCGCGGGTCTTGCCGACGAGCTTGTCGATCTCGCCCCGGTTGAGCAGCAGCTTGCGCGTACGCCGGGGCTCGTGGTTGGTCCAGGTGCCCTGGGTGTACTCCGGGATGTGCATGGCGTGCAGGAACAACTCGCCGTCACGCTCCTGGGCGAACGCGTCGACCAGCGACGCCCGCCCGGCCCGCAGCGACTTGACCTCGGTGCCGGTCAACGCCATGCCCGCCTCGTACGTGTCGAGGATCGCGTAGTCGTGGCGTGCCTTCTTGTTGGAGGCGACGACCTTGCGCCCCTTTTCCCGTGGCATCGGTGCCACCCCCTCTCCGATGTCCGCGGCCGGGGTCACCCCGGCCGGACAACCGATCATGTTACCCGAATGACAAGGACCCTCCCGCGCCGTTTATTTCCGGCCGCGGGAGGGTCCCCGGGAGACGACGGGACGACCCGTACGGTGCCTAGACCCGCAGGTAGAAGCGCAGGGTGATCCAGGCGGTGGCGGCGCTGACCAGGCCACCGACGCCGGCCATCAGCGGGAAGATGAACAGGATGTCACCCCAGCTGATCGGCGACAGCAGGCCCTGCAACGCGCTGAGCGACCCGTCGAAGAGCAGATACTTCGCCGCGACGAGTGCGACCAGGCCGAGCAGCGAGCCGATCAGGCCGGCCACCACCGCCTCCAGCACGAACGGCGCCTGGATGAACCAGTTGGACGCGCCGACCAGCTTCATGACCGCCACCTCGCGCCGCTTGCTGTACGCGGCCACCTGAATGGTGTTCGCGACCAGCAGCAGTGCGGCGATCGCCATCACGATGGCGGCAGCCAGCGCGATGTTCTGGATCGAGGTGAGGATGTTGAAGATCTTGTCCAGCAGGCGGCTCTGGTCGACGATTTCGTCGACACCCGCCGTGTCCTTGTACTGGTCGTAGATGTCCTTGTACTGCTCCGGGTTGTTCAGCTTGAGCCGGAACGACTCGGGCAGCTGGTCCGGCTTGACGGCGTTCACCAGGTCCGGCGCGTCCTGGTACATCTCCTTGAAGCGCTTGTACGCCTCGTCCTTGTTGACGTAGAGAACGTCCTTCACCAGGGGGTCGGCGTTCAGCTTGGTGTCCAGGTCGGTGCGCTCCTGCTCGCTCACCTCCTGGTTCAAGAAGATCGAGACTTCGATGTTCTTGTAGTAGAGGTCCTTCATGTCGTCGACCTGGCGGTACATGAGACCGCTGGCGCCGAGCATGGTCAGCGAGACCGCCATCGTGATGATCATCGCGATGGACATGGTCACGTTGCGCCACAGTCCGACCAGTACCTCGGACAGGACGTATTTCACGCGCATCGGGATTTCCTCCGGGTCTCCGGCATGAGGTGTTCGTCGTCAGGCTGCGCAGGGGTGGAGCGCCGGCTCACCCGTAGACGCCGCGGGCCTGGTCACGCACGATGCGACCGCTCTCGATCTCGACAACGCGGCGGCGCATCTGGTTCACGATGTTGGAGTCGTGAGTGACCATCACGACGGTCGTGCCGGTGCGGTTGATCCGGTCCAGCAGACGCATGATCTCGATCGAGGTGTCCGGGTCCAGGTTTCCGGTCGGCTCGTCCGCCAGCAGGATCAGCGGACGGTTCACGAACGCCCGGGCGACGGCGACCCGCTGCTGCTCACCACCGGAGAGCTCGTGCGGATAGCGGTGCTCCTTGCCACCGAGCCCGACCAGCTCCAGCACCTCCGGCACGACCCGGCGGGCAACCGCCTTGGTCTTGCCGATCACCTCGAGAGCGAATGCCACGTTCTCGTAGGCGGTGCGGTTCGGCAGAAGCCGGAAGTCCTGGAAGACACAGCCGATCGAGCGCCGGAAGTGGGGTCGCTTCCACGAGCGCATCGACGTGACGTCCTTGCCGTTGACGACGACGCGGCCCTTGTTGGGGGCGACCTCGTGCAGCAGCATCTTGATGATTGTGGACTTGCCGGAGCCGGATGGACCGATGAAGAAGACGAACTCGCCCTTCTCGATCGAGACGGACACGTTGTCGAGCGAAGGCCGGGACGCCTTCGGGTACGTCTTCGTCACTTGCTCAAGCTGAATCACGGGTGGTGAGTCTACGCGGTGTAACAACTGAGCCAAGCCCCACGCCCCACAGATCCGGCGCGCGTCGTCGAATCAGGCTTCTACCTGGAGATCGACGACGCGCTCCGCCCGCGAGCCGTCACGCACCGTCGCCGGCGAGCTGACGCTGCTTGCGCCAACGGATACCGGCCTCGATGAACCCGTCCAGTTCGCCGTCGAAGACCGCGCTCGGATTGCCGGTCTCCTGCTCGGTTCGGAGATCCTTCACCATCTGATACGGGTGCAGGACGTAGGAGCGCATCTGGTCGCCCCACGAGCCGGCGGCGTTCTCCTTGAGCCCCTCCAGCTTGGCCTGCTCCTCCTGGCGCTTGCGCTCCAGCAGCCGGGCCTGCAGCACCCGCAGCGCGGATGCCTTGTTCTGTAGCTGGGACTTCTCGTTCTGGCAGGTCACCACGATGCCGGTCGGAATGTGGGTGAGCCGGACCGCCGAGTCGGTGGTGTTGACGCTCTGCCCACCGGGGCCGGAGGAACGGTAGACGTCGACCCGTACCTCGTTCTCCGGGATGTCGATGTGGTCGGTCTGCTCGGTGACCGGCAGGACCTCGACGCCCGCGAAGCTGGTCTGCCGGCGGCCCTGGTTGTCGAACGGGCTGATCCGGACCAGCCGGTGCGTCCCCGACTCGACGCTGAGCGTCCCGTACGCGTAGGGCACCTTGACCGCGAAGGTGGCCGACTTCAGGCCCGCCTCCTCGGCGTACGAGTTTCGTAAACCTCGGTCGGGTAGCCGTGCCGCTCCGCCCAGCGCAGGTACATCCGCAGCAGCATTTCGGCGAAGTCCGCCGCGTCGACACCACCCGCGCCGGCCCGGATGGCAACCAGCGCCTCCCGGGAGTCGTACTCGCCGGAGAGCAGGGTGCGGACCTCCATCTCCTGGATGGCCTTGGTCAGCCCGGTGATCTCCGCCTCGACCTCGGTGAGCACACCCGGGTCGGATTCGGCCTCGGCGAGCTCCAGCAGCACCCGGGCGTCGTCGAGTTGGGCGCGCAGGCTGCCCAGCTTGCTGATCTCGCCGTTGACGTACGACAGCTGCGAGGTCACCTGCTGAGCCTTGGCCTGGTCGTCCCACAGGTCAGGGGCGGAAGCCTCCTGCTCAAGGCGGGCCTTGTCCTCGTGGAGTCGGTCGAGGTTGAGGACGGCCTCGATGTTTCGCAGGGTCGCGTCGAGTTCCTTGAGCTGTTCGGCGTAATCGGCAGCGGTCACGACAGACAAGCGTACTGTGCCGGGGCCGGAGCAGCTCGTCTGCTGTCGGCGAATCTGCCGGAGGTCACCCGACGGGGGCGGACTTCAGCCACGACAGCGCCGCCCGGTGGTAGGCGACCGCGAACTCCAGCGCGCTGGCGTCGTAGGTCTCGCCGTCCCGTTTGGCGTTCTTGACCTGTTCGCGTACCTGGGCGAGGGCCTCGGTGTGGTATTCGTTGGCGGAGGCGTACAGGCTCTTCAGCTGGCTCGCGGAGTGCAGGTTGCCGAAGGCCATCCGAAGCGCTATCGGGTTGCGGATGGTGTCCCGCCCCGGGTTCTCCGCCAGCCAGCGGGAAAATGTCCGTTTCCCGCTGGCGGTGAGCGCGTACGGCTGGCTCATCCGCGGCCCCGGCTTGCCGAGCCGCACGAAACCCCGCTCAGCCAGCACCGGCAACTCGCGGTAGACCTGACTACGGGTCATCGACCAGTACGGCGCCAGACGGCGCTCAGCGGCGGCCATCAACTGGCCGCCTGTCATCGGGCCCTCGTGGAGCAGCCCGAGCAGGGCCGCCGCCGTAGGGTTGACTCCGGATTCCGCCATGCCCACTACGCTGCCACTTTGCGCACACGGCGTCCAGGATTTGGCAGTTTGCCACCCGACAGGACTTCCTTTGTGCACTGTCGGCGACAGACTGTCCGTTGAGGACTATCGATGGGTTGGGCCCGGCCGGCGCGCCGGCGGCGTCGAGCGCGCCGCCGGCGGGTCGTCGCCGGTCAGCCCATGTGGGGGTACGTGTGGTCGGTCGGCGGCACGAACGTCTCCTTGATCGTGCGCGGCGACACCCAGCGGACCAGGTTCAGCCAGGAGCCCGCCTTGTCGTTGGTGCCGCTGGCCCGGGCGCCGCCGAACGGCTGCTGCCCGACCACCGCGCCGGTGGGCTTGTCGTTGATGTAGAAGTTGCCGGCCGCGTACCGCATGCGCTCGCCGACCGCGTCGACGACCCGCCGGTCGGTGGCGAACACCGACCCGGTCAGCGCGTACGGGGCGATGGACTCGGCCTGCGCGACCACGTCGTCGAAGCGGGCGTCGTCGAAGACGTGCACGCCCAGGATCGGCCCGAAGTACTCGGTGGTGAAGGTCTCGTGGGCGGCGTCGCCGCACTCGAACAGGGTCGGCCGGACGAAGTAGCCGACCGAGTCGTCGGCGGTGCCGCCGGCCAGCACCCGGCAGCTGTCATCGCCGCCGATCAGCTCCAGCGCGGCGGTGTGCCGGGAGAACGCCTTGTCGTCGATCACCGCGCCGCCGAAGTTGCCGAAGTCGGTGACGTCGCCGTAGGTCAGCGACTCGGTGGTGGCGGCAAGCCGGTCGCGCAGGCCGCCCTCCCAGAGCGAACGCGGCACGTACGCCCGCGAGGCCGCCGAACACTTCTGGCCCTGGTACTCGAAGGCGCCACGGATCAGCGCGGTGTGCAGCGCGTCCACGTCGGCGCTGGTGTGCGCGACCACGAAGTCCTTGCCGCCGGTCTCGCCGACCAGCCGCGGGTAGCCCCGGTAGCGGGCGATGTTGTCGCCGACGGTCCGCCACAGCTGCTGGAAGACCTTGGTCGAGCCGGTGAAGTGGATGCCGGCCAGGTCCGGGTCGGCGAGCACGACGTCGGAGACCTCCTCGCCCCGGCCGGTGACCATGTTGATCACGCCGGGCGGGAGGCCGGCGGCCTCGAACAGACGCATGGTGAAGTGCGCGGCGAACTGCTGGGTCGGACCCGGCTTCCAGATCACCGTGTTGCCGAGCAGAGCCGGCGCCGACGGCAGGTTGCCGGCGATCGCGGTGAAGTTGAACGGGGTGACCGCGTAGACGAAGCCCTCCAGCGGGCGGTGGTCGAAGCGGTTCCAGACACCGGGCGACGACGCCGGCTGCTCCTCGAGCAGGCGACGGGCGAAGTGCACGTTGAACCGGAGGAAGTCGATGAACTCGCACGCCGAGTCGATCTCCGCCTGGATGGCGGTCTTCGACTGGCCGAGCATCGTGGCGGCGTTGAGGGTGTCGCGCCACGGACCGGCGAGCAGCTCGGCGGCGCGCAGGAAGATCGCCGCGCGCTCCTCGAACGGCAGTGCCCGCCACATCGGGGCGGCGGCCTTGGCGGCCTTGATGGCGGCGTGGGCGTCGTCGTGGGTGGCGTGCCCGGTCACGCCCAGCACGTGCGCGTGCCTGTGCGGCTGCACCACGTTGATCGGATCGCCGGCGGCCATCCGCTGCTCGCCACCGATGGTCATCGGCAGGTCGATGCGCTCGGCGGCGAGTTCGGTCAGCCGCCGCTGGAGCCGCTCCCGATCGGGGCTGCCCGGCTCGTAGTTGCGAACCGGCTCGTTGCGCGGCTCGGGTACGGAGAACACGGCATCCATCAAGGCTCCTGGCGATCTCGACAGCAGTGGCGAAACCGGACCCGCGGGCACCGACCGGACGGCCGGACACCGGACGCCGCCCGAAGGGCCGAGCAGCGGCGGGACCTCCCACGATTCTCCCATGCGGGGCCGTGCGCCCCACCTCGGCCACCTCTCTGTGCCAAGGACCGCCCCACCCCTCCTCCCCTTACCGATCGGGCTCGATCCGGTGGCCCTCCCCGTACGCCGGCAGTCGCCTCGCCGCGCGCCGGGCGACCGCAGCCGGAGCCGCTCGGAGCGCCAGGCCGGGTCGCACCCGCCGCGACCGTCCCGGGACGACCGACGGCCCAGCGGGCCCGCGTACCCTGAATGGTCGGTGACCTGCCGCCTCGAAGGGGAGACGATGACCAAGCAGCCCGGCCGCGCCCCGGCCGCGGAGTCGGACGAACCGGCGGCCGACGCGGCCA
>NZ_JAEVHM010000108.1 GCF_016802865.1 Micromonospora parastrephiae
CCTCGGCGTGTCATGGCAATAACTTCATGATCAACGCTCTGACAGCGGGGGCAGGGGTGGGGGTGGGGTTGGATCAGGCGAGGAAGATCAGGGCGAGCCAGCCGCCGACGATGACGACCAACGCCAGGGCCAGCACCCACGTCGGCACGGTGTACTCGCCGCGGCGGTTCCGGTCGATCTCGGCGCGGATCTTTTCCCGCCGACGTTCGACCCAGTTCTGCCGCTCGGTGCCGCCCCCGGGGCGGTCGGAAGGTCCAGAAGTCGTCATGGCGCGCCCAGACTACCGGGCCGACCAGCCCCGGCGACGGACACCACCGCCGGGGCCGGCACAACACGTCACATGCTGGCGATCAACCGCTCCACCCGCTCGTCGTACGCCCGGAACGGATCCTTGCAGAGCACGGTGCGCTGCGCCTGGTCGTTGAGCTTCAGGTGCACCCAGTCGACGGTGAAGTCCCGCCGCTTCTCCTGGGCGTGCCGGATGAACTCGCCACGCAGCCGGGCCCGGGTGGTCTGCGGCGGGGTCTCCTTGGCCTCGAAGATCTCCGGGTCGGTGGCCACCCGGTCGACCTCGCCGCGGCGCTCCAGCAGCCCGTAGAGGCCGCGACCGCGGCGCACGTCGTGGTAGGCCAGGTCCATCTGCGCCACCCGGGGGTGCGACAGCGGCAGGTCGTGCTTGCGCTGGTAACGCTCGATCAGCCGCAGCTTGCTGACCCAGTCGATCTCCCGGGAGACCGGCTCCAGGTCGCCCGTCTCCACCGCGTGCAGCACCCGGCCCCACAGCTCGACGACGCGTTTCGCGGCCTGGTCGCCACCGCGTCGCTCGACGAACTCGGTGGCCTTGGCCAGGTATTCCTGCTGGATGTCCAGGGCGCTGACCTCCTTGCCGGAGGCCAAGCGGACCTTGCGGCGGCCGGTGATGTCGTGCGACACCTCCCGGATGGCCCGGATCGGGTTCTCCAGGGACAGGTCGCGCATCACCACCCCGGCCTCGATCATCCGCAGCACGATGTCGGCGGTGCCGACCTTCAGCAGCGTGGTGACCTCGTTCATGTTGGAATCCCCGACGATCACGTGCAGCCGCCGGTAACGCTCGGCGTCGGCGTGCGGCTCGTCGCGGGTGTTGATGATCGGACGGCTGCGGGTGGTCGCCGAGGAGACTCCCTCCCAGATGTGCTCGGCCCGCTGCGACAGGCAGTAGACCGCGCCGCGCGGGGTCTGCAGGACCTTGCCAGCCCCGCAGATCAACTGCCGGGTGACCAGGAACGGGATGAGCACGTCGGCGAGCCGGCCGAACTCGCCGTGCCGGGAGACCAGGTAGTTCTCGTGGCAGCCGTACGAGTTGCCGGCCGAGTCGGTGTTGTTCTTGAACAGGTAGATTTCACCCGCGATGCCCTCGTCGTGCAGCCGCTTCTCCGCGTCGACGAGCAGACCCTCCAGGATCCGCTCGCCGGCCCGGTCGTGGGCGACCAGGTCGGTCACCGAGTCGCACTCCGGAGTGGCGTACTCCGGATGCGACCCGACGTCCAGGTAGAGCCGGGCCCCATTGCGCAGGAACACGTTGCTCGACCGGCCCCAGGAGACCACGCGACGGAACAGATACCGCGCGACCTCGTCCGGGGACAGCCGCCGCTGCCCGCGATAGGTGCAGGTGACGCCGTACTCGGTCTCGAGGCCGAAGATTCGCCGCTCCATGGTGTGACATTAGCCGCCCGGAGGCCCCGTTCGTCACTGTCACACCACAGGTCGTGCCCCGAGCGCGGTCACATACCGGCTGAGTGCGACATTCCGTCCGGCCCGATGCTCGCCACGAACCGCCGGCAGGCGTCGTACTCCGGCAACAGGCCCCGCTCGCGGGCCTGCGCCAGCGTCGGCGCCGCGTCGTCGCGCGCGGACAGCAACGGGACGTCGGCGGGCCACTCGATGCCCAGTTCCTCGTCCAGCGGGTGCACGGCGTGCTCACCCGTCGGGTTGTAGGTGGCCGAGCAGAGGTAGCTGAGCGTCGCGTCGTCGGTCAGCGCGCAGAAGCCGTGCCCCAGGCCCTCGCTGAGGTAGACCGCCCGGCGATCGGTGTCGTCGAGCCGGACACCCTCCCACCGGCCGAACGTCGGCGAGCCCACCCGCAGGTCCACGATCACGTCGAGCACCGCGCCCCGCACACACGTGACGTACTTGGCCTGCCCGGGGGGCACGTCGGCGAAGTGGACGCCGCGCACCACGCCGCGCGCGGAGACCGACAGGTTGGCCTGTGCCAGCCGCAGCGGATGCCCGACCGCCTCGGCGAGCCGGTCGAAGCGGTACCACTCCATGAACATGCCGCGCGGGTCGCCGTGCTGCTGCGGGGTGATCTCCCAGGCGCCCTCGATGCTCAGCTGCCGGATCTTCACCAGGACGCCCCGTGGCTGCTGTCGCGCTCGGCCAGCAGGCCGAGCAGGTAGTCGCCGTACCCGCTCTTGGTCAGCGGCGCGGCCAGCGCGCGCAGGTGATCGTCGTCGATCAGGCCGGCCCGCCAGGCCACCTCCTCGACACAACCGATCTTGAGGCCCTGCCGCTCCTCGACCACCCGGACGAACTCCGCGGCCTGCATCATCGAGGTGAACGTGCCGGTGTCGAGCCAGGCCGTGCCCCGGTCCAGCACGGTCACCGACAGCTCCCCGGTCTCCCGGTACACCTCATTGACCGCCGTGATCTCCAGCTCGCCGCGGGCGCTCGGGGTGAGCTTGCGGGCGATGTCGACCACCCGGTTGTCGTAGAAGTACAGGCCGGGCACCGCGTAACGGGACTTCGGCCGGGCCGGCTTCTCCTCGATCGAGAGCACCCGGCCGTCGGCGTCGAAGTCGACCACGCCGTACTCCTGCGGGTTGGCCACCTGGTAGGCGAAGACCCGGCCGCCGACCGGGTCACCGTGGTCGGCGAGCTGCCGACCCAGACCCACGCCGTGGAAGATGTTGTCGCCGAGGATCAGCGCCACCGACTCGTCGCCGATGAAGTCCGCGCCGAGGATGAACGCCTGTGCGATGCCCTCCGGGCGCTCCTGGCTGACGTACTCCAGCCGCAGCCCGAACTGGCTGCCGTCGCCGAGCAGCCGACGGAACTGGTCCTGGTCCTCCGGGGTCGTGATCACCAGGATCTCCCGTACCCCGGACATCACCAGGGTGGAGAGCGGGTAGTAGACCATCGGCTTGTCGAAGACCGGCATCAGCTGCTTCGAGACCGCCCGGGTGATCGGCCAGAGCCGGGATCCGGTGCCGCCGGCAAGTAGGATTCCACGCACCGGGGAAGCCTACCGGCACGGCTACGGAATGTGCGTGGGGGTCGCGTCCCACGCCGCGCGTCGAACTTCGCGTACACTTCCGGACCCGTGAGGATCCTCGTCACCGGCGGAGCCGGATTCATCGGGTCGGAGTACGTTCGTCTGCTCTTGGGCAAGCCCCTGGGCAGCGCCGAGGGCGTGCCGCCGCTCGAGCCGGCGGTCGTGACCGTGCTCGACAAGCTGACCTACTCGGGCAACCTGGCCAACCTCGACCCGGTACGCGACGACCCGCGACTACGGTTCGTGCAGGGCGACATCTGCGACCCGGTCGTGGTCGACGAGGTCGTCGCGGACCACGACGTGATCGTGCACTTCGCCGCCGAGTCACACGTCGACCGGTCGATCGCCGGCGCCGCGCCGTTCGTCACCACCAACGTGCTGGGCACCCAGACCCTGCTCGACGCCGCGCTGCGCCACCGCACCGGCCGGTTCGTGCACGTCTCGACCGACGAGGTCTACGGCTCCATCGACGAGGGCTCCTGGACCGAGACCTGGCCGCTGGCCCCGAACTCGCCGTACTCGGCGTCCAAGGCCGGCTCCGACCTGCTCGCCCTGGCCTACCACCGCACCCACGGCATGGACGTGGTCGTCACCCGCTGCTCCAACAACTACGGCCCGTACCAGTTCCCCGAGAAGGTCATCCCGCTGTTCGTGACCAACCTGCTCGACGGCGGGACCGTTCCGCTCTACGGCGACGGCGGCAACATCCGCGACTGGCTGCACGTGCACGACCACTGCCGCGGCATCGCCCTGGTCCAGCAGAAGGGCCGCGCCGGCGAGGTCTACAACATCGGCGGCGGCACCGAGCTGACCAACAAGGAGCTCACCGGCCGGCTCCTCGACGCCTGCGGCGCCGACTGGGACCGGGTCGTGCCGGTCGCCGACCGCAAGGGCCACGACCGCCGCTACTCCCTCGACATCACCAAGATCAGCGAGGAGCTGGGCTACAACCCCAGCATCACCCTCGACGAGGGCCTCGCCGACACCGTGCGCTGGTACCAGGAGAACCGGGCCTGGTGGGAGCCGCTGAAGTCGGCCCCCACCGCATGACCCGACTACTCGTCACCGGCGCCGGCGGGATGCTCGGCCGGGACCTGGTCACCGTGCTGGCGACCCGGCCCGACCTGAAGGTCACCGCTGCCGCCCGCGCCGACCTGGACGTCACCGACCCCACCGCGGTCCGCGCCGCGGTCGCCGGGCACGACGTCGTGATCAACGCAGCGGCGTGGACCAACGTCGACGGCGCCGAGACCGACGAGGCCGCGGCCACCGCCGTCAACGGCCACGGCGTGGCGAACCTCGCCGCGGCGTGCGCCACCGGCGGCACCCGGTTGATCCAGGTCTCCACCGACTACGTCCTCGCCGGCGACGCGGACTCCCCCTACCCGGAGGACGCACCCACCGCGCCGGTCAACGCGTACGGCCGCGGCAAGTTGGTCGGCGAGCAGGCCGTCGCCCGCCTGCTGCCGGAAACCGGGTACGTGGTCCGCACCGCCTGGCTGTACGGCGCTCACGGCCCGAACTTCGTGGCCACCATGCTGCGGCTCGCCAGCCAGCGCGAGCACCTCGACGTGGTCGACGACCAGCACGGGCAACCCACCTGGTCGTACCGACTCGCCGAGCGGCTGGTCGCGCTCGCCGACGCCGCCCTGGAGGGTCGGGCGGCTCCCGGCGTCTACCACGGCACCTGCGCCGGCGAGACCACCTGGTACGGGCTTGCCCGCGCCGCGTTCACGCTGGCCGGTCTGGACCCGGACCGGATCCGACCCACCACCAGCGACCGGTATCCTCGTCCCGCCCCCCGTCCGGCGTACAGTGTGCTAGGGCACAGCCGCTGGGCGGCCGCGGGTCTGCCGCCGCTTCCGGATTGGCACTCCACCCTGGTTGACGCGTTCCACTCCCCCGCTCCACCCGCCCCGTGGAAGGTCGCATGAAGCTCACCCTCGTCACCGGCCTGACCGGCCTGCTGCTGCTCGGCACCATCGTCGAGCTGCTGCGCCGTCGTCAGCTGCGCGAGAAGTACGGCATGCTCTGGCTCGCCGTGCTGATCATCGTGATCCCGCTGTCCCTGTTCCCCCGGCTGCTCGACAACGTCGCTGAACTCCTCGGCGTCGCCTCCGGTGTCAGCCTGGTGCTCTTCCTCGGCATCGTCTTCCTGCTGCTGGTGTGCGTACACCTCAGCTGGGAGGTGAGCGCCCTGGAAGAAGAGACCCGCACCCTGGCCGAAGACTTCGCCCTGCTCCGCGCGCAGATCGACGCGGACCGGGCGGCCCGAGACGAACTGGTGTCCACCGATGGTTAACGGCAAGCGCACCTTGATCATCATCCCGGCCCTCAACGAGTCGGGCTCCATCGCCGACGTCGTCGGGGAGGTCCGCGGCGAGCTGCCCGGCGTCGACGTGCTCGTCGTCGACGACGGCTCCACCGACCGCACCGCCGCCGTCGCCGCCGCCGCCGGCGCCCGGGTCGCGAAACTGCCGTACAACCTCGGTGTCGGCGGGGCCATGCGCCTCGGCTACCGCTACGCCCGCGACAACGACTACGACGTCGCCATCCAGATCGACGCCGACGGCCAGCACGACCCGCGCTACGTGCCGAAGCTCGTGGACCTGCTCGAGGACAACGACCTGGTCATCGGCGCCCGCTTCGCCGGCGAGGGTGACTACAACGTCCGCGGCCCCCGCCGCTGGGCCATGGTCATGCTCTCCGCCGTGCTGTCCCGGGTCGCCCGCACCAAGCTCACCGACACCACCTCCGGCTTCCGGGCCGCCAACCGGCGCGTCATCGAGATGTTCGCCGGCTGGTACCCGGCCGAGTACCTCGGCGACACGGTGGAGACCCTGGTGCACACCGCCCGACGCGGCTTCCGCATCCGGCAGGTGCCGGTCGCCATGCGCAAGCGGATGGCCGGCACCCCCAGCCACTCCCCCGCCAAGGCGATGATCTACCTCGGTCGCGCGTTCGCGGTGCTCACGCTGGCCCTCATCCGCCGGTGATCCGTCGCCTGCTGCGCCTGATCCCGCCCGGCACCATCGCTGTTGGTGCCGGGCTGGGCCTCCTCGGCCTCGCCTCCTACGTCCACCTCGCGGTCGCCGGCCACAGCCTCACCGAAGCCGACTACAACTCGCTGTCGGTGCTCTGGGCGATCGTGTTCACCCTCGGCATCGGCGTGTTCATGCCCGTCGAGCAGGAGGTCGCCCGGGTCGTCGCCGCCCGACACAGCCAGGGGCTCCCCCCGGGGCCGGTGCTGGCCCGCGGCGTCACCGTGGCCGCCGTGCTGCTCGCCGTACTGGTGCTGACCGTCACCGCCGGCCGTCAGCTCATCGCCGACAAACTCTTCGACGGCGACGGCACCATGGTCACCGTGCTGGTCGGCGCGCTCGCCGCGATGGCCGTCGCCTACGCCACCCGCGGCGTCCTCTCCGGCCTGCAGCTCTTCCCCTGGTACGGCACCCAACTCGGCATCGACGGCGGCCTGCGGATCATCCTCGTCGCCCTGCTCGGCCTGACCGGGGTCACCTCCCCCGTCTGGTACGGCCTCGTGCTGGTCGCCGCCCCACTGGTCAGCGTCCTGGTCACCCTCAGCCCGGTGCTGCGCACCGTCGGCGGCGGCCCCCCGGTGGCCTGGACCGCCCTGCTGCGCGGTCTCAGCCTGCTCATCGTCTCCAGCCTGCTCTCCCAGGTCGTGGTCAACGTCGGCGTCATCAACGTCAAGCTGCTCGCCCCCGACGATGTCGTCGCCGCCGGCGCGCTGCTCTCCGCCCTCGTGCTGGTCCGCATCCCGCTGTTCGTCTTCGGCTCGATGCAGGCGTCGCTGCTACCGGGCCTGGCGACCACCGCCACCACCGGCGACCACGCCGGCTTCAACAGCCTGCTGCGTCGCGCGCTCGGCATCGTCACCGCCCTCGGCCTCACCGGGGCGCTCGGCGCCGTGCTGATCGGCCCATGGCTGGTCCGCACCCTCTTCGACGCACCCGACGTCCTCGGCCACGGCGACTTCGCCTGGCTGGCCGCCGCCACCCTCGCCTACCTCTGGGCCATGGTGCTCGGCCAGGCACTGCTCGCCCTCGACCGGCACCGTGCGCAGGCCGTCGCCTGGGCCGTCGGCGTCGCCGCCCTGATCGCCGTGACGCTGGTCCCGGCGCCGGTCACCCTGCGGGTCGAACTGGCGTACACCATCGGCTCCGTCGTCGTGGCCGCCACCATGGCGGTGCTGCTACGCGGCGGCTTCCGCCGACCCACCACCCCCACCCGGCCCCTCGACGACGCCGTCGCCCCTGCCGTATCCGGAGGCATCCGATGACCCGCCCACAGGTGACCGCGGTGATGCTCGCCTACGGCACCGAGCCGTACCTGGTCGACGCCGCCCGGGCAGTGCTGGCCAGCACCGACGTCGACATCGACCTGGTCGTCGTCGACAACGGCTGCACCGGCGACGGCATCGACGTCGTCAAGGGCTTCCCCCAGGTCCGGGTGGTCCGACCCGAACAGAACACCGGCTACTCCGGCGGTTGCCGGGTCGGCGCCGCCGAAGCCACCGGCGACTGGCTCGTCTTCGTCAACTCCGACGCCGTCGTCGACCCCGACGCCCTCGCCAAGACCGTGGCGGTGGCCGCCGAACCGGGCGTCGGCGCGGCCATGGCGTCCATCCGGCTCGCCGACAACCCCGAGCTGATCAACACCTCCGGCAACCCGCTGCACTTCACCGGGCTGTCCTGGGCCGGCGGCAACGGCGAACCCGCCACCGCGCACGCCGTACGCAGCACCGTGCCGTCCCTCAGCGGCTGCTGCTTCGTGATCAGCCGGGAACGTTGGCAGGAACTCGACGGCTTCGCCGCCGAGTACTTCGCCTACCACGAGGACACCGAACTCAGCCTGCGGCTCTGGCAACGCGGCCTCCGCCTGGAGTACGTTCCCGACGCTGTCGTACGCCACCACTACGAGTTCTCCCGCAACGACCTCAAGCTCTACCTGGTGGAACGCAACCGGCTGGTCACGCTGCTCACCGCGTACCAGACCCGGACGCTGGTGGTGCTCGCCCCGATGCTGCTGCTCACCGAGGCCGCCATGCTCGCCGCCGCGCTCGCCGGCGGCTGGACCAGGCAGAAGACCCGCGGTTGGGGCTGGCTGTGGCGCAACCGTGCCTGGGTGGGCGCCCGCCGCCGTCAACTCCAACGCGAACGCACCGTGCCCGACGGGGTGATCGCCGAGCTGATGACCGCCCGCGTCGCCCCGTCGAACGTCGACTCGCCTCCCGGCATGGGCGTGTTCAACGCCGTCGCGGCCGGCTACTGGGCCCTCGCCCGGCCGCTGCTCCAACGCCGCTGACCCAGCCGGACAGACAGAAGCGCCGGGGCTCGCTCACGCGGGCCCCGGCGCTTTCTCGTCACACGGTCAGCTGTCGGGCTGACCCGGCCGATCCTCCAGGTCGGCGGAGCCCGCGGAACTGGTCGGCTTGCCCGCCTCCCCGGTCGGCACGCTCGGCGTGTCCGGTCGGTCGCTCGTCGGCGGCGCGGACTCCCCGTCCAGCAACGCGGTCAGCGCGGCCCCGGTGATCCGCCGGAACGTCCGACCGACCCGCTGACGGTCCAGCACCGCCACCTCGAGCTGGTTCGCGGCGATCGTCCGGGCGGCACCGCCCTCCCCGCCGACGGTGCTCAGCGCCTGCACCGCCACCTTCACCGCCTCGGCGAGGGACATGTCCGGCCGGTGGTTGGACTTCAGCACGCCGGTGATCGCCTCGGCCTGCCCGCCCATCGCCATCCGCCCCGGCTCGTCGTTGACCGAACCGTCGTAGGTGAGCCGGTACAACTCGTCGTCGGCGGGCGTGGGCCCGACCTCCGCCACGCAGATCTCCACCTCGAACGGCTTCGACTGCTCGGTGAAGATCGCACCCAGGGTCTGCGCGAACGCGTTGGCCAGGGCCCGACCGGTCACGTCCCGACGGTCGTAGCTGAGCCCGTTCAGGTCGGCCATTCGTACACCCGCACGACGCAGGTTCTCGAACTCGTTGTACCGGCCGACGGCGGCGAAGCCGATCCGGTCGTAGATCTCGCTGACCTTGTGCAGGGCACTGGAGAGGTTCTCCGCGACGAAGAGCACCCCGCCGGAGTAGCTCAGGACCACCGCGCTGCGTCCTCGAGCGATGCCCTTACGGGCCAGCTCGGAACGGTCGCGCATGATCTGTTCGGGCGAGGCGTAGAACTGCATGGCCACGGCGGCGGTTCTCCTAACGGCGCTGTGCTGACGACTGCTGGCTGGTGGGGGTGGGCAGGGCTCAACCGCCCGGGTTCTCCATCCGGCCGGCGACAACGCCCTCGGCGATCGTCGCCGTCTCGGCGTCGGTGAGCCGGTAGGTGCCCTCGGCGGTCGCGGTCATCACCACGGGGTAGATCCGCCGGGTCAGATCCGGTCCGCCGGTCGCGGTGTCGTCGTCGGCCGCGTCGTAGAGCGCCTCGACCGCGAGCCGGGTCGCGTCCGCGACGGACAGCCCGGCCCGGAACCGCTTCTTCAGCGCGGACTTGGCGAACAGCGACCCGGACCCGATCGCGTCGTAGCCGGTCTCCTCGTACGGGCCACCCGTCACGTCGAAGCTGAAGATCCGACCAGCCTTGGAGGGGTCGGCGGCGGCCAGGTCGAAGCCGGCGAAGAGCGGCACCACGGCCAGCCCCTGCATCGCCGCGCCCAGGTTGCCCCGGATCATCGAGGCCAACCGGTTGGCCTTGCCGTCCAGCGAGAGCATCGCGCCCTCGATCTTCTCGTAGTGCTCCAGCTCCACCTGGAACAGCCGCATCAGCTCGATCCCGATGCCCGCGGTACCCGCGATGCCGACCAGCGAGTACGCGTCGGCCGGGTGCACCTTCTCGATGTCGCGCTGGGCGATCAGGTTGCCCATGGTGGCCCGTCGGTCGCCCGCCATCACCACACCGTCGGCGGCCGCGATGGCCACGATGGTGGTCGCGTGCGGCGCCAGGTCGGCGGCCATGCCCGGCGGCAGCGGTCGCCGACCGGGCAGCATCTCGGGGGCCACCCGGCTCAGGAACGTCGTGAACGAGGACGTCCCCGCGTTGGTGAAGACATCTGGTAGACGCCCGGATGGATCAAAGCCCGCTGCCACGTGGTTCCTCTCAGGTACGTGATCGCCCTGGCCAGCCTCGTGGGACTGTCACGGAACTGGCCAAGACCACCGTTGCAGTTGAAGCAGAGTATCCCGCGCACCCATCCGGTGCGATGATCGTGGTCCAGATGTTGAGGGTCCGCGCCGCCGCAGATCGCGCAGACCCCGCCCTGCTCGGCCAGGAGCTCCTGAAACTCCTTCTCCCCGATGCCGTAGCGCCTGCGCAGGTGGTACTCGCGGTTGCCCCCGTACAGCCGGTCCTTCGCATCTCTGGTCCTGGTGTTGTGGCAGGGTTTGCAATAGGTGGCGTATCCGGAGGTGTCCGCACGGTTACGGGGGAAGGCATCGAACGGCTTGACCGCATCGCATGCCGGACAGAACCTGTGCCCCTCCGGCACGACTCGGCTTGGGCGCACCTCACGGTCGAACTTTGCCGTCACCCGACGCGCGTAGCTTGCCTTGGACCGCTCGTTGAAGCAGGGCTTGCAGTAGCTGCCCCGCCCATCGGGACGCTTGGAACGGACACAGAACTGATCAAGCGGCTTCCATTCGCTGCAATCTCGGCAGCGGCGGAGCCCGTCGCGGTCATCGTTGATCCGAGCCATGTCCGAATTACCCTATATGTTCACTGACCTCCTTTTTGTACGTAACCCCTCACGAATTCCTCTGCGTTTTCTTCGAGGACGGAGTCGATCTCGTCGAGCAGGTCGTCGACGTCCTCGGTGATCTCGGCGTGCCGCTCAGCCACCTCGGGGTTGACCTCGGTGGTGACGTCCTCGATTTCCTCACCCTGGCGGGACTTGCCGGACTGCGACTGGCCGCCGCTGTCTTGAGTGGCCACTGCTGCCTCCTCCACGATCGTCTGCGATGAACTTACCTCGCGCGGGCGACGAAAAGCCCGCCGCGCGCCGGCTAGCGGCACACGACGGGCGTTCGGACCCACACTCAGCCCCCGGTCAGCGTCTCCAGGAGGTCCTTGGCGCTGGCGCAGCGGTCGAACAGGGCACCGACGTGCGCGCGGGTGCCCCGCTCCGGTTCCATCATCGGCACCCGGACCAGCGACTCCCGGCCCACGTCGAAGATCACCGAGTCCCAGCTCGCGGCGACCACCTCGGAGGCGTACTGGGCGAGGCAGCGGCCCCGGAAGTAGGCCCGGGTGTCCTCCGGGGGCTCGGTCATTGCGCTGCGGGACTCGTCGTCGGTGAGCAACGTCTTCATCGCCCCCCGGGTGACCAGCCGGTGGTAGAGGCCCTTCTCCGGTCGGACGTCGGAGTACTGCAGGTCGACCAGCTGCAGCTTGTGCGAGCCCCAGCCGAGCTTCTCCCGCTCCCGGTAGCCCTCCAGCAGCCGCAGCTTGGCCACCCAGTCCAGTTCGTCGGCGCAGAGCATCGGATCGCGGCCGAGCCGGTCCAGTACGCTCTCCCAGCGGTCGAGCACGTCGACGGTCTGCTCGTCGGCGTCGGTGCCGTACCGGTCGTCGACAAAGGACCGGACCCGCTCCAGGTACGCCCATTGCAGGTCGAGGGCGGTGAGCCGGCGGCCGTCACGCAGCCGCATGAGGTGTGCCAGGGTCGGGTCGTGGCTGACCGCGCGCAGCTCGCTGACCGGATCGGCGATGCCGAGGTCGGCGCTGAGCGCCTTCTCCTCGATCATGGTGAGGATCAGCGAAGTGGTGCCCACCTTGAGGTAGGTGGAGATCTCCGAGAGGTTGGCGTCGCCGATGATGACGTGCAGCCGGCGGTACTTGTCGGCGTCGGCGTGCGGCTCGTCCCGGGTGTTGATGATGGGCCGCTTGAGGGTGGTCTCCAGACCCACCTCGACCTCGAAGAAGTCGGCGCGCTGGGAGATCTGGAAACCGCTCTGCCCGCCGTCCTGGCCGATGCCGACGCGACCGGCGCCGCAGACGATCTGGCGGGTGACGAAGAACGGCGTCAGGTACGCCACGATGTCGGCGAACGGGGTCTGCCGGCGCATCAGGTAGTTCTCGTGGGCGCCGTAGCTGGCGCCCTTGTTGTCGGTGTTGTTCTTGTACAGGTGGATCGGGTGGCTGCCCGGAATGGTGGCGGCGCGGCGGGACGCCTCGGCCATCACCCGCTCGCCGGCCTTGTCCCAACGCACCACGTCCCGGGGGGTGGTGACCTCGGGGGTCGAGTATTCGGGGTGGGCATGGTCGACGTAGAGGCGCGCACCGTTGGTGAGTATCACGTTGGCCAGGCCGAGGTCCTCGTCGGCCAACGCCTCCGCGGGGTCGTAGGCCGCACCGGAGTAGGTGAAGCCCCGCGCGTCACGCAGCGGCGACTCTTCCTCGTAGTCCCAGCGGGCCCGCCCACCCCGGTTGAGTTCGGGGCGGGCCCCGTAGGCGTTGACCACCTGCGACGAGGTGACCATCGGGTTGGCTCCGGCCTGGCCGGGAACGGAGATGCCGTACTCGACCTCGGTGCCCATGATCCGACGTACCGTCATGCGACCACTCGCTTCGCTCGCCCCACGGAGCCGGCGTGCCCGCCGCTCACACCATCGAGACTAGTCTGCGCGGTGGCCCACCGCGCGGCCCTGCCGCTCGGCGCGGCGCGTCAGCGCGGGGTGGCTGGTTTGAGCGGCACCAGGGTCAGGCCGTCCCGGAGGGCCGGCTCTGCCTTGAGCGCACCGTCGATGGCCTGCTGGGCCGCCGGGGCGGCGACGATGAGGCGCAGCGGGCGGGGAACGCGACGCAGGATCTCCGCGGTCCGGGCGGGTTCGTCGTAGATCCGGAAGTAGATGCCGGGTTCGGTCTGGCCGCTGGTGCCCTGCAGGGCGGAGAGGAAGATCGACTCTCGGTAGCCCTGGAGGCCCTGCTTGTCCACGACGAGGGTGACGGTGCCGGGGATCGCCGGGTAGTTGCGGTAGGCGGTGGCGGTGACCGACGCGGAGCGGGTGATGGCCCGTACGTCGCGGTCGGCCCAGTCCGTCGCCCAGGTGCCGTTGCCGCGGGTGCGGTGGAAGAAGCCGCCGGTCCAGCCGACCAGGCCGGTGCCGGCGAGCACCGCGAGCGTCACCAGGGCGGCGGTGGCGACGGCGGGAAGGGCGCCGGTGATGGGGCGTCGCCGGGGCTCCGACTCGCTGCCCTGGGCGGGCACGGGCAGCAGGCGGGCGAGCGCGGCGGCGCCGATGATGAGGACGACGATGACCAGGTGGGCGGTCTTGCCGAAGTAGTACGCGGGTTGGGTGCCGTTGGCGAGGTTCACGGCGGCCATGCTGGCCGAGAAGAGCAGGCCGACGGCGAGGGTGACGAGGTAGCGCCGCCAGGTGGACTCGGCGAGGTTGGCGCGTACGAGGGTGCCGGCGACGACGACCGCGCCGAGCCCGAGCATGGTGTTGTAGGTCTCGACCGGGGGTGTGCCGCCGGGGGCGGCGAGCGCCTCGCTCTGGCCGGCGACGAGCAGGCCGAGCAGGGGGATCAGCGGAGCCAGCGCTGCGGTGGGCACGGCGACGGCGGCGACGGTGCCGGGGCGGGCGCGTAGCCGGCGCCGGTCGGCGATGAGCCAGCAGAGCACCATGGCCCCGGTCGGGAAGAGGAAGAGGTAGTAGCTGAAGCCGATGCCGATCAGCACCGCCCCGACCAGGATGAGTTGTTCGCGCAGCCGGTTCAGGGGGCGGACGACGAGGGCGATGAGGATCGCCGACAGGCTGAGACCGAACGTCTCGCTGGGGTAGCCGGCGACGAGCAGGCGGGGCAGTTCGGTGCCGAGCGCCAGGGCGGTGGCGGCGATGATGAGGACCAGGCGACGCAGCGGGTGCAGGGGGCCGGCGACGTGCTGGGCCGCCCAGGTCACCGCGAGGAGCAGCACGGCGAAGGTGGCGAGGCACCAGAGCACGTAGTGGTCCATGAGTCGCGCCCCGGTCGGTGGGTCGCCGGCGCTGCGCAGGAAGCCGTCGAGCAGCGCGGTGGTGAGGTGCCAGCCCTGCGGGTAGTGGACGAGGCCGGAGAAGATGTGCTCGCGGGCGCTGTCGGCGTCGAGGAAGAGGTACCCGCCGAGGCGGCCGATCACGTCGAAGAGCGCAGGGTGACGGCCGTTGTCCTCGCCGACCATGGCGAGGTTGAGTCGCTGACCGAAGGTGTCGGCCCGCAGGTAGGGGGTGGCGAGGTAGCCGGCGGCGAGGGCCGCCGCGGCGAGCGAGGCGAAATCGGACCAGCCGGGGCGGGGTAGGCGGGGCGCGCGCCGGGACAGCACGGCGGCCAGGGTCAGCACGGTCAGCGCCAGGCCGGTGACGGGCACCGGGTGCAGGCCCCAGGGCCAGACGGTGAAGAGCAGCCCGGCGGCGCAGGTGAGGCCGGCGAGCAGGGCGAGGGCGAGCATCACCCGGTCGAGCAGGGTGCGGCCGGAGCGCAGCAGGCTGGCGGTGCCGAGCAGGACCACCGGGGGCAGCAGCCACGCGGCGTGTACGGCGTTCGCGGCGAACGGAACGAGCCAGCAGCCGAGCAGGATGGCGAGCAGTGGGCCGATTCCGGGGCGCCGGGCGGCCGGCGGCGCGGTCGGCGTTCCCGCCGACTTCCGGTTGTCGGTGCCACCTGGCACTGCTGGCATTTCCATGGTGGCGTCGGCACGCACGGGAGTCCTCGTTCGGTCGGTCAGCGAAGTCGCCGCAGTCTAGCCGGAACGGATGCGGCCGTTGGCCCGCCGGTTCGGCAAGGTGGGGTGGGTGCCGGGGGTACACGCAGCGGCGGCACCGGACCTGGTCCGGTGCGCCGCTGGGTGATCAGAGGTACTGGCCGGTGTTGCTGGCGGTCTCGATGGACCGGCCGGCCTCGGTGCCCTTGCCGCCGGAGACGAGCGTGCGGATGTAGACGATCCGCTCGCCCTTCTTGCCGGAGATCCGGGCCCAGTCGTCGGGGTTGGTGGTGTTGGGCAGGTCCTCGTTCTCGCGGAACTCGTCGACGCACGCGTCGAGCAGGTGCTGCAGGCGCAGCCCCTTGCGGCCGGAGGTGAGGAACTCCTTGATGGCCATCTTCTTGCTCCGGTCGACGATGTTCTGGATCATCGCGCCGGAGTTGAAATCCTTGAAGTAGAGGACTTCCTTGTCACCGTTGGCGTAGGTGACCTCGAGGAAGCGGTTCTCCTCCGTCTCCGAGTACATCCGCAGCACCACGGCGTCGATCATGGCGGCGACGGTGGCCTGGGCGTCGGCGCCGTGTTCGGCCAGGTCGTCCGGGTGTAGGGGCAGCCCGGAGAGGATGTACTTGGAGAAGATGTCCTTGGCCGCCTCGGCGTCCGGCCGCTCGATCTTGATCTTCACGTCGAGCCGACCGGGGCGCAGGATCGCCGGGTCGATCATGTCTTCCCGGTTGGAGGCGCCGATGACGATGACGTTCTCCAGCCCCTCCACGCCGTCGATCTCACTGAGCAGCTGGGGAACGATGGTGTTCTCCACGTCGGAGGAGACACCGGAGCCGCGGGTGCGGAAGATCGAGTCCATCTCGTCGAAGAACACGATCACCGGGGTGCCCTCGCCGGCCTTCTCCCGGGCTCGCTGGAAGATCAACCGGATGTGCCGCTCGGTCTCGCCGACGTACTTGTTGAGCAGCTCGGGGCCCTTGATGTTGAGGAAGAAGCTGGTGTGCTTCTCCTTGCCCTGCCGCTCGGCGATCTTCTTGGCCAGCGAGTTGGCCACCGCCTTGGCGATCAGCGTCTTGCCGCACCCGGGCGGGCCGTAGAGCAGGATGCCCTTGGGCGGGCGGAGCTGGTGCTCACGGAACAGGTCCGCGTGCAGGAACGGCAGCTCCACCGCGTCGCGGATCTGCTCGATCTGCGACTGGAGGCCACCGATGTCGGAGTAGTCGACGTCGGGCACCTCCTCCAGGACCAGCTCCTCGACCTCGCTCTTCGGGATCCGCTCGTACGCGTACGCCGAACGGGGCTCGATCATGAGCGAGTCGCCGGCCCGGATCGTCGAGCCGATGAGCGTCTCGGCGAGGTGCACGATGCGCTCCTCGTCGGAGTGGGAGACCACCAGCGCCCGGTCACCCGGCCCGCCGCCCGGCCCCTCCAGGATCTCCTTGAGCATCACCACCTCGCCGACCCGCTCGTAACCGAACGCGTCGACGATGTTCAGCGCGTCGTTGAGCAGGACCTCCTGGCCGCGGCGCAGCTCCGCCACGTCCAGCGAGGGCGAGACGGCGACCCGCAGCTTGCGGCCGCCGGTGAAGACGTCCACGGTGCCGTCGTCGTGCTTGGCCAGGAAGACGCCGTAGCCACTCGGCGGTTGCGCGAGGCGGTCGATCTCCTCCTTGAGCGTCACGATCTGCGTGCGAGCCTCCTTGAGGGTGCTCACCAGCCGGTCGTTGTTTTCGGTCAGCCGCGCCAACTGTGCCTGGGTGGCCGCCAGCCGCTCTTCGAGCTGCCGGACGTGTCGGGGGCTTTCGGTCAACTTACGCCGCACCAGGGCGAGTTCCTCTTGGAGAAACGCGACCTGCGTGGAGAGATCGTGGGCTTCCTTCTCCCACCGTGCGGCGCGCGAGTCCGCGTCGTCGCTGCGTGCTGCCACGTCCCACCTCCCCGGGGGGCTTGAACGTTCTGCCCTAACACTAGCCGCTATGAGGCCGATTCGGTCCCACGCAACACCCTCGTCACCGAACCTTGATCGCCAAGGGTGGCCCGGCGGGCCGGTACTGGCGTTCGGGTACCGTCGGAGGCTGGTACGGGAGAACATGGGGGGTGCACCGGTGGCCGAGGTCGCGACCGACCAGTTGCAGGTCTGGGTGGACCAGGATCTCTGCACGGGCGATGGGCTCTGCGTGCAGTACGCGCCGGAGGTGTTCGAGTTCGACATCGACGGTCTGGCGTACGTCAAGGGTGCCGACGGTGAGTTGCGGATGGCGCCGGGCAGCCGCGTCGACGTGCCCGAGCACCTGCGACTCGAAGTGATCGACTCCGCGAAGGAGTGCCCGGGCGACTGCATCCACGTGGTGCGCGGCGACGGCGTCGAGGTCGCCGGCCCGGACGCCGAGGACTGAGCGACCCGCCGGCCGGGCCACGCGGCCCGGCCGGGTCCCCGGGGGTACGCCTCAGAGCATCGGGCGGCCGACCACCGAGGCGACGAGCCGGGCGAACTCCTCCAGCCGGGCGATCTGCCCGGCGCCGCCGTCGTCCAGCGTCTTGCCGAAGCGCAGCGCGTCATGCCGCGGCGTGCCGGCCATCTCCTCGCTCGGCGGCGCTCGTCGAGCGAGGAGAGCAGCAGGTAGACGTCGATGCTGTCGACCCGGATCTCTCCGCTCTCGGAGCGGTTGAGCCGACGCCGGCAGCCGACCTCGGTGACGGTGGAAACCGGCACCACCCGCAGCGACGAGGTCATCGAACCCGGCGGCCCCTCCCCCGGCGGCACGTCCTCGCCGTGCCAGAGGATCAGCCGGCTGCCGTCGCAGACCACGACCTCCTGCCACACCCCGTTGACCTCGTTGACGAAGCGCTCCAGGGTGAAGCCGAGCACCGAAGCGCCCCGCAGCACCCCGCCGAGCGCCTCCAGGGCGACGTCCGGGTCGCGCAGGTAGGCCCGCGCCGCCGATTCCAGGTCCTGGTAGGGCGACCAGTCGGGAAAGACCGCGGGCAGGTCGCCCCCGCCGTAGCCGGGTCGGCTCATGCGGCCGCCTCCCCCCGCCCGGTGAGGCCGGCGCCCAGCTCGATCGTCACGGCCTGTCCATCTCCCCCGTCGCGTCGGGCTGCACACCTGCCGCCTGCGCGGCGGCCGCCTGTCGGGCCGCCTCCGCGTCGCGCAGGTCCTGCCGACGCTGCACGTACGCCTCGGTGCCCTTGCTGGGCTTGCGCCGCCGGGGCGGCGCGGTGACGCCGGGGGCGAGCTTGCGCGCGGAGACCAGGAACGCGGTGTGCGCGATCATCCGGTGGTCCGGGCGGACGGCGAGGCCCTCGGCGTGCCAGTCGCGCACCAGCGACTCCCAGGCGCGCGGCTCGGTCCAGCCGCCGCGCTCGCGCAGCGCCTCGACCAGCTCCGACAGCTGGGGCGTGGTGGCCACGTAGCCGATGAACACGCCGCCGGGCACCAACGCCCGCTCGACCATGTCGAGGGTCTCCCAGGGAGTCAGCATGTCCAGGATGATCCGGTCGAAACCGGTCTCCTGGCACTGCGCCACGTCACCGACGTGCAGGTTCCAGGCCGGGTGCGGGCCGTTGAAGAACGCCTCCACGTTGCGCTTGGCGATCTGCGCGAAGTCGTCGCGCAGCTCGAACGAGTGCAGTTCCCCCTCGGTGCCGACGGCCCGCAGCAGCGAGCAGCTGAGCGCGCCGGAGCCGGCGCCGGCCTCCAGGACCTTCGCGCCGGGGAAGATGTCGCCCATCGCGACGATCTGCGCCGAGTCCTTCGGGTAGATGACCTGCGCGCCGCGCGGCATGGAGAGCACGTAGTCCGACAGCAGCGGCCGCAGCGCCAGGAACGCGGTGCCGCCGCCGGAGGTGGTCACCACACTGCCGTCGGGCAGCCCGATCAGCGCGTCGTGCGCCAGGATGCCCCGGTGGGTGTGGAACTCCTTGCCGGGCTCCAGCGTCACCGTGTGCATCCGCCCCTTCGGGTCGGTCAGCTGCACCCGGTCGCCGGGCCGGAAGGGCCCACGATGCACGGGTGTCAGCGCCGGGCTGGCGGCGTCGGCCGGGACGGTGGGGGACGTTGCGGTCACGATGTCATCTTCCGGTTGGGTTCGAGGAGCTGTGCCAGGTCCCCGATGTGCAGAATGCCGACGACATCTTCGCCTGACGTCACCACGTACTGTGCGCCCGGGTGGGTCTGGATCTCATCCATCACCCGCTCCCCGTCGAGCCCGGCCGGCAACGTGGGCAGCGCGCCCAGCGACCGGGCCACGGCGTCGACCGCCAGCCAGGGGCGACGCTCGGCGGGCACCGCGTCGGCCGCGGCCGGGTCGACCAGCGCCACCG
>NZ_JAEVHM010000109.1 GCF_016802865.1 Micromonospora parastrephiae
CGGCACCGGGCGCGCGGGCGGGTTCCGGCCCGGCGGGCAGCGGTGCCGGTACGGGCTCCGCCGACACCGTCGGGTAAGGCCGGCATACGATTCCGGTCATGACCTCACCGATCCTGTCCGAGTCCGAGGTGCGGGCCGCCGTCGAGCGGGAGATGCCCGGGGTACGGGCCGACCTGGAACGCCTCGTCCGCATCCCCGGCATCGCCTTCGAGGGTTTCGACCACTCGCACGTGGAACGCTCCGCCGAGGCGGTCGCCGAGCTGCTGCGCGGCTGCGGCCTGGACGTCGAGATCGTGCGCTCCGGCGGGCAGCCCGCGGTGATCGGCCGTCGGGCGGCTCCGCCCGGTGCGCCCACCGTGCTGCTCTACGCCCACCACGACGTGCAGCCGGTCGGCGACCGGTCGCTGTGGGAGTCCGACCCGTTCGAGCCGGTGGAGCGCGACGGTCGGCTCTACGCCCGGGGCGCGGCCGACGACAAGGCCGGCATCATGGCGCACATCGCGGCGCTGCGCGCGTACGGGGACGCGCTGCCGGTCGGCGTGGTGCTCTTCGTCGAGGGCGAGGAGGAGTACGGCTCCGACTCGCTGGAGCGGCTGCTCGCCGAGCACCGCGACGAGATCGCCTCGGACGTCATCGTGATCGCCGACTCCAGCAACTGGGACATCGGCGTACCGGCGTTGACGACCTCGCTGCGCGGCATCGTCAACTGTTTCGTCGAGGTGCGCACGCTGGACCACGCGGTGCACAGCGGCATGTTCGGCGGTGCCGTCCCGGACGCGCTCACCACGCTGGTCCGGCTCCTCGCCACCCTGCACGACGACGCCGGCGACGTGGCGGTGGACGGGTTGATCGGTCGCGAGGGTGCCGTCGTCGACTACCCCGAGGACCGGTTCCGGGCCGAGGCCGGGCTGGCCGATGGCGTGCGGTTCATCGGCACCGGCCGGATCACCGACCGGCTCTGGACCAAGCCGGCGCTGGCGGTGCTCGGCATCGACGCGCCGTCGACGGGGGAGGCGCCGAACGCCCTGGTGCCGGCCGCGAAGGCGAAGCTCAGCATCCGCCTCGCCCCGGGCGACGACCCCAAGCGGGCGTACGCGGCGGTGCGCGCGCACCTGGAGAAGCACGCGCCGTGGGGCGCCCAGGTGACGGTCACCTTCGAGCACGACGGCGACCCGTGCGTGATCGACGCGTCCGGGCCGATGTTCGACGCCGCCCGCTCGGCGTTCCGGGCCGCGTGGGACGGCACCGACCCGGTGGACATCGGTGTCGGCGGCTCGATCCCGTTCATCGCGACGTTCCAGGAGATGTTCCCGGAGGCGGCGATCCTGGTGACCGGTGTGGAGGATCCGCACGCCCGCGCGCACGGCCCGAACGAGAGCCTGCACCTGGGGGAGTTCGCCCGGGTCTGCCTCGCCGAGGCGCTGCTGCTCGGCAACGTGGCCGCGGCACGGAGGTAGGTGTCGGAACGGCAACTTCTGGCCTGATCTGGGAGTTTACGGCGTGTCGCGGGCCGGGTTGTTATAGCCTTTCGAACATGAGTACGAACGAGGTGATGGCCCGGTTGGGGGCCGCCGTCAGCGCGCTGGGGGACGTCGACGTCTCCGCGTGGTCCGAGGACACGCTCAACGAACAGCTCGGTGATCTCTCCGCCGCCCTGGTCGCCCTCGACTCGGTGCTCGCCCGGGTCGCCGGCGAGGTCCGCGCCCGGGGGCTGCGCATCGAGGAGCCCGTCTCCGCCTGATCCCGCCGCCCTCGGGGGCGGCGGCACCGCGCCGACACCGCCCGGGCACGGCAATGCCCGGGCGGTGTCGGCGGTGACTGGCAGGATGAATCTCGTGCGGTTCCTCGACCTGGCAGCCACCTCCGCCGCCGTCACCGCCACCAGTGGCCGCCGGGCCAAGGTGGAGTTGCTGGCCGACGCGCTGCGCCGGCTCGACCCGGCCGAGGTGGAGCCCGGCGCCGGCTATCTCGCGGGTGAGCTGCGCCAACGGCAGACCGGGGTGGGCTACGCGAGCCTGCGTGACCTGCCGCCGCCGGCTGCCGAGGCGACGTTGACGGTGGCCGCCGTCGACGCGGCCATCGAGCAGATCGCCGCGGTGCGGGGCGCGGGTTCGCAGGCCCGGCGGCGAGGGCTGCTCGGGGCCCTCTACGCGGCGGCGACCGCCGACGAGCAGCGTCTGCTCACCGCGCTGTTCAGCGGCGAGCTGCGCCAGGGCGCCCAGGCCGGGCTGCTCGCCGACGCGGTGGGCCGAGCCGCCGACGTGCCGGTGGCGACGGTGCGTCGGGCCCTGCTGCTCGCCGGTGACCTGCGCGCGGTGGCGGTGGCCGCGCTCTCCGGTGGTGCCGCCGAGCTGGCCGGGTTCGGCCTGCGGGTCGGCCGGCCACTGGCGCCGATGCTCGCGCGGAGCGCCCCCTCGGTCGACGAGGCGCTCGCGGCGACCGGCACGCCGGCCGTCGTCGACGTGAAGCTCGACGGCATCCGCATCCAGGTGCACCGCTCCGGCTCCGACATCGCCGTGTTCACGCGCAGTCTCGACGAGATCACCACCCGGGTGCCCGAGGTCGTCGCCGCGGTCCGCGCCATGCCCGGCCGGGAGCTGGTGCTCGACGGGGAGGCGATCGGCCTGGACGAGACCGGCCGCCCGTTGCCGTTCCAGCAGACCTCCAGTCGGGCCGCCCGCCGCACCACGCCCAGCACCACCGGGCGTACCCCGGTCGCCCCGGCGGTGCTCGCTGCCGCCGCCACCACCGGCGCGACGGTGCTCACGCCGTACTTCTTCGACCTGCTGCACCTCGACGGTCAGGATCTGATCGACCTGCCCGGCCGGGAGCGGTGGGCCGCGCTCGCCGGCGCGGTGGACGCGTCACTGCTGGTCGGGCGGATGGAGGTCGACGGTCCGGAGCAGGCCGGCGCCGCGTTCGCCGCCGCGCTCGACGCCGGCCAGGAGGGCGTGGTGGTCAAGGCGCCGGACGCCCCCTACGACGCGGGCCGGCGCGGCGCGGCCTGGGTCAAGGTCAAGCCCCGGCACACCCTCGACCTGGTGGTGCTCGCCGTCGAGTGGGGCAGCGGCCGGCGCAGGGGCTGGCTGTCCAACCTCCACCTGGGGGCCCGCGACCCGCGCACCGGCGACTTCGTGATGCTCGGCAAGACGTTCAAGGGGCTCACCGACGAGCTGCTGCGCTGGCAGACCGAGCGTTTCCTCGACCTCGCCGTGGACCGCGGCGACTGGGTGGTCCGGGTCCGGCCCGAGCAGGTGGTGGAGATCGCCTTCGACGGGGTGCAGACGAGTTCGCGCTATCCGGGCGGAATGGCGCTGCGGTTCGCCCGGGTGGTGCGTTACCGCGACGACAAGTCCGCCGCCGAGGCGGACACCGTCGACGCGGTCCGCGCCATCCACGCCGGCCGCCCCACCGGCTGACCGGCCGGGGTCGGGCGGGTCAGGCGGACGCGCTCGGCGCCGGCTCGGCCGCCCGGTCCAGCGGCTTGCGCTCGGTGTCGATGCCGGCGGCGCGCCGGGCCTCCCGGCGTGCCACCCAGCCGTAACCGAACAGGGCCATCACGGCGAAGAGCCACCACTGCACGACATAACCGAAGTTCTGCCAGTTGTTGGCGTGCCCGACCGTCACCGCCTTGAACACCGGGTCGGCGGCCGGTGTCTGTTCGTCGAGCAGCAGGTACGCGCCGTACACCGGGTAGGGCAGTTCGCCGGCGAGCCGGGGCACGGCGATCCGTCGGGTCTCCAGCCGGCCGTCGCGCCGGCTGACCGCGCCGGCGCCGCTCTCGGTCTCGTGCACCCGACCCACCACCGTCACGTCGCCGGTGGGCGCGGCGGGCACCGGCGGCTGGGCGGTCGCGCCACCCGGCGCCGGCGGAATCCAGCCCCGGTCCACCAGCAGCGCCGTGCCGTCGGTGAGCACCAGCGGGGTGAGCACCTCGAAGCCCACCCGGCTGTCCACCGTCCGGCCGCGCACCAGCACCGTGTTCGTCGGGTCGTACCGGCCGGTGACCGTGATCCGGGTCCAGATCTTCTCCTTGGCGGGCGCCGGGCCGGCCTTGCCCGCGCCGCCGGTGGGTGCGCCCAACGCCTCGGCCAACGGCACCGGGGCCATGCGCTCGCCCGCGTCGATCCGCTCGTTGACCTCGGTGCGCCCCCGGTAGCGGTCCAGCTGCCAGTTGCCGAGCCACACCATCACGGCGGCGGCGACCAGGGTCAACGCGAGGGCGCCCAGCCAGCGTGGGCTCAGCAGGAACCGGTACACGGCACCGAGGCTACTCGTATGACCGGGGCCACTCACCGCGACCGGGCCGGGACGGTGCGCGCGGCCCCGGTTGGCGGTGCTCGCGTGTGGAGGCGGGCGGGTATCGTCACGCCGACGGATCGACCCCGGTCGGCCGTCGCGTACCCGCCGCCGCCCGCGAGGAGTCGATGATGACCGTGGTGCCGCGCCTGGTGCTCAGCGCGCCGTCCTCCGGGCACGGCAAGAACGCGCTGGCGATCGGGCTGCTCGCCGCCCTGGCCGAGCGGGGTGTCGACGTCGCCGGGTTCAAGCTCGGCCCGGACCACGTCGACGCCGCCTACCTCGGCCTCGCCGCCGGTCGGCCCGGCCGCGTGATCGATCCCCGTCTGGTCGGTGTCGACCGTCTCGCCCCGCTGGTCGCGCACGGCGCCGCGGGTGCCGGGCTCGCCGTGGTGCAGGGCAGCATGGGGCTGTACGACTCGGTCGGCGGCCGGCCCGAGCAGGAGTCCACGGCTGCCGCGGCCGCCGCGCTGCGCAGCCCGGTGGTGCTGGTGGTCGACGTCGCCGCGATGGGCCAGTCGGTGGCCGCCCTGGTGCACGGCTTCCGCTCGTACGACGAACAGCTCTGGCTCGGCGGGGTGATCCTGAACCGGGTGGCGTCGTCCCGGCACGAGGGAATGCTGCGCGAGGCGCTCGACGACGTGGGCGTGCCCGTCTACGGCGCGCTGCGCCGCCAGGACCTGCCGGCGGTGCTCCCGTCTCGGCGGCACGGCGTGGCACCGGTGGTCGACGGCTCCGCCGACACCGTCCGCGCCGTCCGTCGGCTGGGTGAGGCCGTCGCCGCCACCGTCGACCTGGAACGGCTGCTCGGGTTGGCCCGCTCCGCCCCACCGCTGCCGGCGCCGGCCTGGTCGCCGCAGGAGGCGCTCGGCGCGCTGGCCGTTCCGGCGGACCGGCCGCTGGTGGCGCTCGCCGGTGGGCCGGGCGCAGTTCAGCCATCCGGAGACCGCCGAGCTGCTGCGGGCCGCCGGCGCCGAGGTGGTCACGGTCGATCCGCTGCGCGACGAGGCGCTGCCGGCAGGCACCCGCGCGCTGGTCGTCGGCGGCGCGCTGCCCGAGGCGTACGCCGAGCAGTTGTCGGCCAACCGGCGGCTCTGCATCGCGGTGGCCGAGTTGGCGCGTACCGGGCGGCCGGTGGTCGCCGAGGGCGCCGGCCTGCTGTGGTTGGCCCGGGAGTTGGACGGGCTGCCGATGTGCGGTGTGCTCGACGCGGTCGGTGCCAGCCGGGACGGCCTGGTGGTGGGCTACCGGGAGGCGACGGCCCAGACGGACAGCGTGGTCGCCGCGGCCGGCACGGTGCTGGTCGGCCACAAGGAGCACCGGGCGGTGCTGACGCCGCGCGCCGGCCAGCGTCCGGCCTGGAGCTGGGACGGTGGTACGCCGGAGGGTTTCGTCTGGCGCAACGTGCACGCCTCGCAGCTCACCCTGCACTGGGCCGGTCACCCGGCGACCGCCGCCCGGTTGGTCGCCGCCGCGGCGGCCGACCCGGCGGACGAGGTGGTGCCCGCGCAGCCCGGTGGGGTGCCGGCGTGATCGGTCAGGTGGCGGTGCGCCGCTTCCCGGAGTTGACCGTCTCCACTCCGCGTACGGAGGTGCGGCGGGTCACCGCCGCGGACGCGGCGGCGGCCGGGGAGATCTTCGCCGACAAGCTGACCCGGCGGTGGCTGCCGCTGGCCGACGACTCCGGCCCGATCGACGGGCACGCCTGGTGCACGGATCTGGCCCGGCAGCGGCGCGACAGCGGCGACGGTGACCACTACGCGGTGCTGCGCCGTGAGGACGACCAGGTGGTGGGCTCGCTGTGGACGAGGCGCACCGACTGGGGTGCCCGTACCACCGAGGTCTCCTACGCGATGGCGCCGCACGCGCGGGGTTTCGGACTGGCCGCCGAGGCGGTGGACGCGGTGGCCATCGCGTTGATCCTGGAGCACGGCTTCCAGCGGGTGGAGCTGCGGGTGGCCCCCGGCAACCTGGCCTCACGCCGGGTCGCCGAGAAGGCCGGGTTCAGCTACGAGGGCCTGCTGCGCAACGCCGGTTTCGTCCGCGGCGGCCGGGTGGACCTGGAGCTCTGGTCGTTCGTCGCCGCCGACCTGCGCTGACCCGCGTCGGTCTCAGCCGACGATGGCGTCCGAGGGCGGTGTGAACTGGCGGGTCGGTTGTCCCTTCAGTCCGTCGCGCAGGGTCTCCGAGACCGCCTTGATCGGGATCTGGGACTGCCCGTCACCGACGGCGTTGAACGGGTTGTCCGGGTCGGAGATGAAGCTCGCCGCCGCCAGTTCCGGGGTGTAGCCGACGAACCAGGCGGAGCGGGTGCTGTCGGTGGTGCCCGTCTTGCCGGCGACCGGGCGGCCGACCGTTCCCCGGACGCTGTCGGCGGTGGACCAGCCTCCGCAGCCGCCGCGCGCCGGGGTGTCCCCGGTCGGGCAGCGGGCCGCGTCGGTGGCGCCCGGGCGGCGTCCGCGCTGACCACCTGGCGGCAGCGGGGCTTGGCCACCTCACGATGGAGACCACCGGGTGTGGCGTACGTGGCCGGTGTGCCGTCCCGGTTCATGATCGCCTGCACCGGGATCGCCTCGCAGTAGCGGCCGTCGGCGGCGATCGCGGCGTACGCGTTCGCCATCTCCAACGGGGTGGCGTCGGACACGCCCAGGGTGAACGCGCCCCACTTCTTCGCGTTGGTCGGGGACGCCTGTTCCCGGTCGACGTCGGTGCGCCACCGCAGCCCCAGCTGTTCGGCCAGGCGGACGGCCCGGTCCGCGCCGACCTTCTCCTCCAGCCAGACGAAGTACGTGTTGACCGATTTGCCGAAGCCGGACCACATGGTCTGCTGGCCGGTCATCGCGGCGCTGGCGTTGGAGGGCGCCCAGCCGTCGTACACGGCCGACTTGTAGCGGTAGGGGGCGTTGAACGACGTGGAGAGTGTCATCCCGGCGTCCAGCGCGGCCAGCATCGGGAACATCTTGAACGTCGATCCGGCCTGGTAGCCGGGGAGGTCGCCGCCGCCGAGCAGCGGGGCCACCGTGTTCGGGTAGTTGGCCTTCACGTTCGGTCCGGCCTCGGGGTTGGAGCTCTGCGGGTTCTCCGCCAGGTCCAGCGAGTAGGTGCGGTTGACCGCCATGGCCTTTACCCGCCCGGTGCCCGGTTCGGCGACCACGATGCCGTTGGCGAACGGGCTGCCGGTGTTCTCCTTGGTGCCGACGTTCTTCTCGGCCGCGTCCTGGATCTTCGGGTCGATGCTGAGCACGATCCGGTAGCCGCCGCGGCGCAGTTTGTCGATCCGTTCCAGACGGTTCGCGCCGAACGCGGGCTGGGCGCTCCACCAGTTCTTCAGGTAGTCGCAGGCGAAGCCCCAGCTGTTGTACTTCTGCGGGATCGCGGCGCAGTCGTTCGGCGGGTTGGTCAGCTTCAGCCGGATCGGCTCGGACTTGGCGGCGGCGGCGGAGTCGGGGGACATGTAGCCGAGCTGGCTCATCCGGTCCAGGACGTAGTTGCGCCGTCCGGTGGCCTCCTTCTGGTCGGAGTCGGCCGGGTCGTACTCGGACGGCGACTTGACCAGCCCGGCGAGGGTGGCCGCCTCGACCGGGGTGAGGTCCTTCGGGGTCTTGGAGAAGAAGATCTCGCTGGCGGCGTAGATGCCGTACGCCCGGTGACCGAAGTACGCCGAGTTCAGGTACCGCTCCATGATGTCTTCCTTGCTCAGCTCCTTCTCCAGGTCCAGGGCCATCCGCATCTCCTTGACCTTGCGCAGGCTGGTCTGCTGGGTGGCTTCCTGGACCTCCTTCGGCGTGGTCGCGCTGTCCCGCAGGGCCATCCGGACGTACTGCATCGTGAGTGTGGAGGCGCCCTGCGAGACGCCGCTGGAGTGGGCGTTCGCCACGAAGGCCCGCGCCACGCCCTTGGGGTCGACCCCGTGGTGCTGGTAGAAGCGGGAGTCCTCGGCGGCGACGATCGCCTGCTGGATGTTCGGCGACATGTCCGACAGCTTCGTGTACTGCCGGTACTCCTCGTAGAACATCGTCAGCACGGTCTTGCCGTCGGGGGCGTAGAGGTACGACGTCTCGGCGGGCAGGGCGGTGGTCAGCAGCTTGGTCTTCTGCTCCACGGCGTGCGCGGTGGCCTTCGCGCCGAGGCCGGTGACGGCGACCAGCGGGTACGCGGCGGCGGCGATCACGATGCCGGCGATCAGCCCGGCGCGGAGGAGAGGGACGAGTCGACCAGCGGCAGCAAGGGGTCGGTTGCTCACAGGGTCAAGTTATGACATTTCCGATTCGTACATGAGAAGAACTCTTAAAGCGGCGAGTGGTGACGCGGCTTACGTCGAGATCGGCTGTCCCACCGGCCGCCTTCCCGGCAGGATCGCGGACATGTCTGATCAGCCGAGCGCGGCGGTCCCGCCCGCCGGGGCCGAGCCGGACCTCGCGCACCACGGTGACGCGGAGGCGACCGCCGGCCTGATCGACCTCGCCGTCAACGTGCGCCAGGCGCCACTGCCGGACTGGCTGGCCGGCCCGATCACCGGCACCCTCACCGACCTGGCCCGGTACCCGGACCCGGCGCAGGCCCGGACCGCGGTCGCCGCCCGGCACCGGCGTCACCCGGACGAGGTGCTGCTCACCGCCGGCGCCGCCGAGGGCTTCGTGCTGATCGCCCAGGCGCTGCGGGGCGTCCGCCGTCCGGTCGTGGTGCACCCTCAGTTCACCGAGCCGGAGGCGGCGCTGCGGGCCGCCGGCCACCCGGTCGAGCGGGTGCTGCTCGATCCCGCCGAGGACTTCCGCCTCGACCCGGGACGGGTGCCCGCAGACGCCGACCTCGTGATGATCGGCAACCCGACGAACCCCACCTCCGTGCTGCACCCGGCACGGACCGTGGCCGCGCTCGCCCGCCCCGGCCGGGTGCTGGTGGTCGACGAGGCGTTCGCCGACACCACCACCGCCCCCGGGCACGCCGGCGAGCCGGAGTCGCTTGCCGAGCGGCGCGACCTGCCCGGGCTGCTGGTGCTGCGCAGCCTCACCAAGACCTGGGGCCTGGCCGGCCTGCGGATCGGCTACCTGCTCGGCGCACCGGAACTGCTGACCCGGCTGGCCGCCGTCCAGCCGCTGTGGGCCGTTTCACCCCGGCGCTGGCCGCCGCGTCGGCCTGCGCCACCCCCGTCGCGGTCCAGGCCGAACGCGCGATCGCCGCCGACCTCGCCGCCGACCGCGACCACCTGGTCGCCCGCCTGGCCGACCTGCCCGGTGTACGCGTCGTCGGCCGCCCGGCCAGCGCGTTCGTCCTGCTGCACCTGGCGGGCGCGAGCCGGGTCCGGGCCGCCCTACGCGACCGGGGCTGGGCGGTGCGCCGGGGCGACACGTTCCCCGGCCTCGGCCCGGACTGGCTGCGGGTGGCGGTACGCGACCGAAACACCACCGACGCATTCATCGAGGTGCTGCGCGAGACCATGGAGGCATGATGTTGGAGACCACGATCGCGGCGATCCGACCGCTGGACGAGTCGGCCATGGCCGCCGCCCGGGAACTACACGGCCGGCTGACCAAGCCGGCCGGCTCGCTGGGCGCGCTGGAGGAGCTGTCGGTACGCCTCGCCGGGCTGGCCGGGGCCTGCCCGCCACCGCTGCCCGAGCCGGCCGCGGTGGCGATCTTCGCGGGTGACCACGGGGTGCACGCCCAGGGGGTGTCCCCGTGGCCGCAGGAGGTCACCGGGCAGATGATCGGCAACTTCCTGGCCGGCGGGGCGGTCGTCAACGCGTTCGCCCGGCAGGCCGGCGCCTCGGTCACCGTCGTCGACGTCGGCGTGGCCAACCCCCTGCCCGTCCCGCCCTCCGCCGAGGCGGCCGGCCGGGCGGTCCTCGACCCGTCCGCGCCCCGGCTGGTCGCCGCGTCGTCCGCCGGGGCACCCGGGACCTCGCCGTGACCGCCGCGCTCACCCGCGACGAGGCGCTGGCGGCCGTACAGACCGGCATCCGGATCGCCGACGAGCTGATCGACGCCGGCGCCGGCATCCTGCTCACCGGGGACATGGGTATCGGCAACACCACCCCCGCCGCCGCGTTGATCGCCGCGTTCACCGGCGCCGACCCGCTCGACGCCACCGGCCGAGGCACCGGCGTCGACAACCCGACGTACGCGCACAAGGTGGCGGTGGTGCGGGCCGCGCTGGCCCGGCACGTACCCGACCCGGCGGACCCGCTGGGCGTCCTGGCCGCCGTCGGTGGCCTGGAGCACGCGGCGCTGGCCGGGCTGATCCTGGGTGCCGCGGCCCGCCGTACGCCGGTGCTGCTCGACGGCGTGATCGCGGTCTCCGCCGCGCTCGCCGCCGCGGCGTTCGCCCCGGACGCGGTCGGCGCCATGGTGGGCGGCCACCGTTCGGCCGAGCCGGGCGCCACGGTGGCGCTGCGTCACCTCGGCCTCGACCCGCTCATCGACCTGGGGCTGCGCCTCGGCGAGGGCACCGGCGCGCTGCTGGCGCTGCCCGTGGTCACCGGTGCCGTCCGGGTGCTGCACGAGGTGGCCACCTTCGACTCCGCCGGCGTGGCCGAGAAGTGACCGCGCGCGGCGAGCGGGCCGTCCGGCTCGGCGGTGCGGTGTGAGCAGCAGTCCGTACCCCCTGGGCCTGCGGCTGGACGGGAGACGGGTGGTCGTGGTGGGCGGTGGCGCGGTCGCCACCCGGCGGGTGCCGGCGTTGCTGGACGCCGGCGCGGACGTCCTGCTGGTGGCGCCGGAGCTGACCCCGGCGCTGCGCGCCCACGTGAACGCCGCCCGGTTGCGGTGGGCGCCCCGCCGGTTCACACCCGAGGATCTGGACGGGGCGTGGCTGGTCCAGGTGGCGATCGACGATCCGGCCGCCGCGGAGTCGGTGAGCGCCGCCGCCGCCGAACGGCGGATCTTCTGCGTGCGGGCCGACGACCGGACCGCCGCCACCGCCTGGACTCCGGCCGTCACCCGGCACGGCCCGGTCACCGTGGCGGTGCTCGGCGGTGGTGACCCAAGGCGCGCCATGACGATCCGCGACGCGATCCGCGACCTCCTCGCCGCGCGGGAGGGCCCCCTGGTGGACGGCCCTGCCCTCGACACCGCCGCAGGGCGGGTGGCGCTCGTCGGGGCGGGGCCGGGTGACCCTGAGCTGATCACGGTGCGGGGCTGGCGGCTGCTCACCGAGGCCGACGTGGTGGTCGCCGACCGCCTGGTCCCCGGGCTGCTCCTGGACGAGCTGCGCCCCGACGTCGAGCTGGTGGACGCCTCGAAGATCCCCTACGGCCCGTCGCGGGCGCAGGAGGAGATCAACGAGATCCTGGTCGACCGTGCCCGGGCCGGCGCCTTCGTGGTCCGGCTCAAGGGTGGCGACCCGTACGTCTTCGGGCGGGGCGGGGAGGAACTGCTGGCGTGCGCGCAGGCCGGCGTACCGGTGACCGTCGTGCCGGGGGTGACCAGCTCGATCGCCGCTCCGGCCGCGGCCGGTATCCCGGTCACCCACCGGGGGGTGGCGCACGAGTTCACCGTGGTCTCCGGGCACCTGGCACCCGACTCGCCGGCCTCGCTGGTGAGCTGGGAGGCCCTCGCGGGCCTGCGCGGCACCCTGGTGATCCTCATGGGGCTGAAGAACCTCGCCGCCATCACGGCCACCCTGATCGCGCACGGCCGTTCGCCGCAGACGCCGGCCGCCGTCGTCCAGGAGGCCACGACAGGCGCCCAGCGGATGCTGCGGTCCACTCTCGGCGCGGTGGCCGCCGATCTGGTCGCCGCCGACATCCGTCCGCCCGCGGTCGTCGTGGTGGGCGACGTGGTGGGCGCGCTCGACGCCTGAGGAAGCGAGCGGGCTCCGGTGCTACCTGCGAGCGGATGAGGTCGCAACTCCGGCACATGCGAGGCCCGGCGCCGGATCGCCCGGCGCCGGGTCTCTGTGGAGCAGGATCAGCTGATTCGGGATTCCGGCGCCGCGCAGGTCACCGCACCAGTCCAGATGCGGACGCAGGCTTTGAAGTAGAACGTTCGACGCACGAGTGAACGGGTGGGCGGGGCTTCGGCGCTACTCCCGCAAGGCATCCTCGGCAGCCCGATCGCGCCGGCGGGTCAGGCGGGTCGGATCGCCTGAGGACAGACGACGGGGCCGGAGCGCGCACGCTCCGGCCCCGCCTTACTGTCGGTCGACTACTGCTTCAGCATGTTGTCCAGCAGCAGGGCACAGCGGATCAGCCCGAGGTGGCTGTACGCCTGCGGGTGGTTGCCCAGTCCGCGCTCGGCGAGCGGGTCGTACTGCTCGGGGAGCAGCCCGGTCGGGCCGGCGGTGAGCACCATCTGCGCGAACAGCTCCTCGGCGTCGGTGCGGCGGCCGGTGCGCAGGTACGCCTCGATCAGCCACGCCGTGCAGATGTGGAAGCCGCCCTCACGGCCGGGCAGCCCGTCGTCCCAGTGGTAGCGGTAGACGACCGGGCCGCTGCGCAGGTCCGCCTCGATCCGGAGAACGGTGGACAGGAAGCGCGGGTCGTCCCCGGGGAGCAGCCCGGAGAGGCCGATCCAGAGCGACGACGCGTCCATGTCCTCGTCGCCGTACGCGACGCTGTACGCCTCGACCTCGTCGTGCCAGCCGTGCTCCAGCACGTTGGCGCCGATCCGGTCGCGCAGGTCCTTCCACTCGGGCCGGTCCTCGCCACCGTGCTGGCGCATCACGTGCAGCGCCCGGTCGACGGTCATCCAGCACATCACCTTCGAGAAGACGTGGTGCCGGGGTGGCAGCCGCGCCTCCCAGATGCCGTGGTCGGGCTCGTGCCAGCGGCGGCGGACCGCCTCGACCATGTTCTCCAGCACCCGCCACTCGTCGTCGCGGACCGAGCCGCGAGCGTCGGCGACGGCCGCGATCAGGTCGGCGATGGGGCCGAAGACGTCCAGCTGGAGCTGGTGGTTGGCCAGGTTGCCGACCCGCACCGGCCGGGAGCCGGCGTACCCGGGCAGCGTGTCGATGACCGCCTCGGCGCCCAGCTCGTAGCCGTCGATGGTGTACAGCGGGTGCAGACGCTCCGGGTGGCCGCCGGTGCGCTCGATGCAGCCGTCCACCCAGCGCAGGAACGCCTCGGCCTCCTCGATGGAGCCGAGGTCGACCAGCGCGCGGGCGGTCAGCGCCGCGTCGCGCAGCCAGCAGTACCGGTAGTCCCAGTTGCGCACGCCGCCCAGCTCCTCGGGGAGCGAGGTGGTGGCTGCGGCCAGGATCGAGCCGGTGGCCTCGTGGCAGAGACCGCGCAGGGTGAGCGCGCTGCGGGCGACCAGGTCACGGGCGGTGGTGGGCAGCCGCAGCGAGGCCACCCAGTCCTTCCACGGCTGCTCGGCCGCGGCCTGCCGCTCGTGGATCGGCACCCGGTGGTGCTCCAGGCTGTGCGTGCCGAAGCGCAGCTCCAGCACGACCTGCCCACCGGCGGCCGACAGGTCGACGATCGCCTTGGCGTTCTCGTACCCGCCGTCGTTGTTGACCTGCCATTCGACCCCGGGGGAGTAGAGGGCGACCGGCTCGTTGGAGCCGAGCACCAGCAGGCCGTCGCCGAGCGGCTGCAACTGCACGGCGACCTGACCGAACTCGGGCCTCGGCGCGAACTCCACCCGCGCCTTGCCGCTGCCGGTGAGCACCCGGATCAGGGTGGAGTCGCCGGTGATGACCGCGGGGCTGTCGTCCGGAGTGGTTTCCCGGGCCGGCTTGTCCAGCCAGTCGGTGACGGTGAGCCCGGACCACCGGGTCTCGACGGTCATCGTGCCGGAGCGGTAGCGCTGGCCCAGCGGGATGCCACCGCGTTCCGGGGCGACGCTGAAGTGACCGGCCGGGCTGCCGCCGACCAGGTCGGCGAAGATCGCCGCCGAGTCGGGCTTGGGGTGGCAGAGCCAGCTGACCTTGGCCTCGGGGGTGAGCAGGGCGACCGTACGGCCGTTGGCGAGCATGGAGTGCCGTTCGATGGGCACCGCCCGCTCGCCGAACAGCCAGTGCCGGCGGGTCTCCAGCAGCAGCCCGAGCGCGCGGGCCGCCTCGATCGGCTCGGCCACCCGGTAGCCGGCCTTGGTCTCGCCCGGGCCGATCTTGATGCCGAGGTCCGGCCCGTGCAGGTTGCCGAACGCGTTCTCGTCGGTGACGTCGTCGCCGATGAACAGCACCGCGCTGGCCGCGAGCTGGGTCCGTAGCTGGTCGACCGCGGTGCCCTTGTGGGTTGCCACCACGGAGAGCTCGATGACCTCTTTGCCCTGGGTGACCGTCACACCGTCGAAGGTGGCCGGGCCGTTGCGGACCGCCTCGATGGCGGCGGCGGCGATCTGCGGGTCGACCCCCCGGGTGTGCACGGCGACGCTGGCCGGCTTGCGCTCCAGCCGGATCCCGGGGTGCTCGGCGGCGATCTCGCGCAGCGCGTTGCGCACCTGGGTACGCACCGCGACCAGCTCGGGGGAGAGCCGCTCGACGAAGCCGATGTCGAACTCGGAGCCGTGGCTGCCGACGAGGTGCACCTCGCTGGGCAGGCGGGAGAGCGCGGCTAGGTCGCGCAGCGCCCGGCCGGAGACCACCGCCACGGTGGTCTGGGGCAGCGCGGCGAGGGCGCGGATCGCGGCCACCGACTCGGGCAGGGGTACGGCTGTGCTCGGGTCCTCCACGATCGGCGCGAGTGTGCCGTCGTAGTCGCAGGCGATCAGGAGCTGGGGAACCCGGGCGATCCGCCCGATGGCGGACCGCAGTTCGGGGTCCATCACCCCGGTGGCGATCGCCGCTCCGTCGTTGACGGACGTGTTCACGCGGCCTCCGCCTCGGAAACTCCCAGTTCGGAGAGGAAAGACTTGGCCCAGTGCCCCACGTCGTGGGTTCGCAGGTGACGTTGCATTGTCCGCATCCGGCGGCGTGCCTCGGTTTTCTCCACGTGCACGGCCCGGAGCAGGGCGTCCTTGACCGCGTCCGGGTCGTGCGGGTTACACAAAAAGGCCTGGCGCAGCTCCGTTGCGGCGCCAGCGAATTCACTGAGCACGAGCGCACCGCCCTGGTCGGCGCGCGATGCGACGTACTCCTTGGCTACCAGGTTCATTCCGTCTCGCAGCGGGGTCACCATCATCACGTCCGCAGCAACGTACATCGCGGCCAGTTCACTGCGACTGTACGACTGATGCAGGTAATGCACCGCCGGCACGCCGACCCTGCCGAATTCGCCATTAATCCGACCAACCTCGCGCTCTACCTTGACCCGTAGTGCCTGGTAGTGCTCGACGCGCTCGCGGCTCGGTGTGGCGACCTGCACCATAACCGCGTCCGGGACTGTCAACTTTCCGTCAGCCAGGAGTTCGCGGAAGGCCTTGAGCCGCAACTCGATGCCCTTGGTGTAGTCCAGCCGGTCCACGCCCAGGATGATCGTCTTCGGGTCGCCCAGCTCGGCGCGGATCTGCTTGGCACGGGCCTGGACGGCCGGATCGGCGGCCATCCGCTCCATCTCCTGCGTGTCGATCGAGATGGGGAAGGCGCCCGCCTTCACCTGCCGTCCGTCGACCTGGATCATCTGGCCCTCGTAGCGCAGCCCGAGCAGGTGCCGGGCCAGCCGGACGAAGTTCTGCGCGGCCAGACGCTGCTGGAAGCCGACCAGGTCGGCACCGAGCAGGCCGCGCAGGATCTCGGTGCGGAACGGCATCTGCATGAACAGCTCGATCGGCGGGAACGGGATGTGCAGGAAGAAACCGATGCGCAGGTCCGGTCGCAGCTCCCGCAGCATCGCCGGGACCAGCTGGAGCTGGTAGTCCTGCACCCAGACCGTCGCGCCCTCGGCCGCCACATCCGCCGCGGCCTCCGCGAACCGGGCGTTGACCAGTCGGTACGCCTCCCGCCAGCGGCGCTTGTAGGCCGGCGTCTCCACGGCGTCGTGGTAGAGCGGCCAGATCGTCGCGTTGGACTGGCCCTCATAGTAGCGCTCCAGCTCCTCGGCGCTCAGCGGCACCGGGTGCAGCCGAATGCCCTCCAGGTCGAACGGCTCGGGCGCGGCGCCGGTGCCGCCGGCCCAGCCGACCCAGGTGCCCTGATGTTCGGCGAGCACGGGGTGCAGCGCGGTGACCAGCCCTCCGGGGCTGCGTCGCCACTGCCGTCCCTCCGGTGTGCTCACCTCGTCGACCGGTAGACGGTTCGCCACTACGACAAAGGAGCTACGGACGGTCACGATCGGCCACCTCCGGGTACTGACGGGTCCACCGCGATGAGAGTACTGAGCGTAGCTGCGGTGTCTGGGCCCCCGTGCCGGAGTCTCCTACCCGGCTCGGGCACGCCAAATCCTGGAGGTGATCTTGTCGACAACCGCGTGCGGTCACAGGTTAATGATCGGCACCGCGGCTCGCCGGCGTACCCCTGGGGCGGGGTGATGTGGGCGAAGCGCGTCGTACCTGTCAGGATTGACGATGGCGTGCGCGCGGCCGGCTCCCGGCCGGCGGCAGCGGGCGGTCCTCGTAGCCCGCGCCGCGCCGCCGATCAGGCGACAGCAAACCGACGGAGGTAGCCCGCACCGTGGCCCAGTACATCTACGTCCTGGAAAAGGCGCGCAAGGCGCACGGCGACAAGGTCGTGCTCGACAACGTGACGCTGAGCTTCCTGCCGGGGGCCAAGATCGGTGTGGTCGGTCCGAACGGCGCCGGTAAGTCCAGCCTCCTCAAGATCATGGCAGGGCTGGACAAGCCGAGCAACGGCGAAGCCCGGCTGATGCCCGGCTACACCGTCGGCATGCTCGCCCAGGAGCCCCCGCTCAACGACGCCAAGACCGTCCTCGGCAACGTCGAGGAGGCGGTCGCCGAGACCAAGGCCAAGCTGGAGCGGTTCAACAAGATCGCCGAGCAGATGGCGACCGACTACTCCGACGAGCTGATGGAGGAGATGGGCAGGCTCCAGGAGGAGTTGGACCACGCCGACGCGTGGGACATCGACTCCAAGCTCGAACTGGCCATGGACGCGCTGCGCTGCCCGCCGCCGGACGCCGACGTGACACAGCTCTCCGGTGGTGAGCGCCGCCGCGTCGCCCTGTGCAAGCTGCTGCTGGAGGCCCCCGACCTGCTGCTGCTCGACGAGCCCACCAACCACCTGGACGCGGAGAGCGTCTCCTGGCTGGAGCAGCACCTGGCCAAGTACGCCGGCACCGTCATGGCGATCACCCACGACCGGTACTTCCTGGACAAGGTGGCCGGCTGGATCCTGGAGCTGGACCGCGGCCGGGCCATCGGCTACGAGGGCAACTACTCCACCTACCTGGAGAAGAAGGCCGCGCGCCTGGCCGTCGAGGGCCGCCGCGACGCGAAGATGAAGAAGCGCCTCACCGAGGAGCTGGAGTGGGTCCGCTCCAACGCCAAGGCCCGGCAGACCAAATCCAAGGCCCGCCTGGACCGGTACGACGAGATGGCCACCGAGGCGGAGAAGACCCGCAAGCTGGACTTCGAGGAGATCCAGATCCCGCCGGGCCCGCGACTGGGCAGCACGGTGATCGAGGCGCAGAGCCTCAGCAAGGGCTTCGGCGACCGGCTGCTGATCGACAACCTGTCGTTCTCGCTGCCCCGCAACGGCATCGTCGGCATCATCGGCCCGAACGGCGTCGGCAAGACCACGCTGTTCAAGACCATCGTCGGTTTGGAGGAGCCTACCGGCGGCGAGGTCCGGGTCGGCCCGACCGTCTCGCTGTCGTACGTCGACCAGAACCGGCAGGGCCTCGACGGCGACAAGACCGTCTGGGAGGTCGTCTCCGACGGGCTGGACTACCTGATGGTGGGCAAGGTCGAGATGCCGTCGCGGGCGTACATCGCCGCGTTCGGCTTCAAGGGGCCGGACCAGCAGAAGCCGACCAAGGTGCTCTCCGGCGGCGAGCGCAACCGGCTCAACCTGGCGCTGACCCTCAAGATCGGTGGCAACGTCATCCTGCTCGACGAGCCGACCAACGACCTGGACGTGGAGACGCTCTCCAGCCTGGAGAACGCGCTGCTGGAGTTCCCCGGCTGCGCCGTGGTCATCTCCCACGACCGGATGTTCCTCGACCGGGTCGCCACGCACATCCTGGCGTGGGAGGGCGACGACCAGGACCCGGCCAAGTGGTTCTGGTTCGAGGGCAACTTCGAGGCGTACGAGAAGAACAAGATCGACCGCCTCGGCGCGGAAGCCGCCCGGCCGCACCGGGTGACCTACCGCAAGCTGACCCGCGACTGACCGGCCGACACGGTGTCTGACCGGTTCGTCTACCACTGCACACTGCGCTGGTCCGACCTGGACGCGTACGGCCACGTCAACAACTCGCGCTTCCTCACCCTGTACGAGGAGGCGCGGGTGGCGTTGATGTTCGCCGGTGGTCGCGCCTGGGGGGTCGGCTCGTTCGCCGACGGGGTGGTGATCCGCCGACACGAGGTCGACTACCTGCGCCCGGTCGACTACGCGCTGGGTCGGGCCACGGCGGAGGCCGCGCCCACCGTCCGGATCGAGTTGTGGGTCGAGGAGATCAAGGCTTCCCGGTTCACCGTCGCCTACGAGCTGTACGACGGTGACGTGCTCGCCAGTCGGGCCCGTTCGGTGCTGGTGCCGTTCGACCTGACCCGTCAGGTGCCCCGACGGATCACCGCCGAGGAGCGGGAGTTTCTGCTCACCTACGCCCCGCAGGGCGGCGTGGCGTGACCGGGCCGGGTGCGGGACCGGGCCGGGCGACGCCGTCGACGCACGGCCTCACCGGGGCGGTCGACGCCGGTGCGTTCCTGGCCCGGCTGGTCCGGTTGGACCCGACCGCGTCGGTCCGGCTGCGGCCGGCCGGCGCGTCCGGCCGTGTCGCGCTCTGGGCGCGGCTGCCGTGGCAGGTGCTGGTGGTGCGGACGGTGGCCGGTGGCCCGGCCGACGGCACCGCCGACGACGTCACGGTGGCCGCCGGGGAGCTGCTGGCCGAGCTGGAACGCGGCGGTACGACGTTGCGACGCGTCGGGACGCGCAGTGGCGGTGGCCGCTGCCGCCGGCGCGCAGCCAACCGGTGGAGGTGCTGCCCGCCGCCGAGCTGCGACGGATCGCGGACGCCGCGGC
>NZ_JAEVHM010000011.1 GCF_016802865.1 Micromonospora parastrephiae
GTCCCCGCGCCGGACAGCTCGCCGCGCAGCTTCTCCTCGCGCTCCTCGGCCAACGAGACGGCCGTGGCCGCCGCCTCGGCCTCGGCCCGCGCCGCCGTCACCGCGAGCGCCACCTCGGCCACCCCGCCCGGCGCCCGCACACCGGACAGCACGGTCAGCTCGTCGTCCAGGGCGGTCAGCGCCGCCGCCGCCTCCCGCGCGGCGGTCCGGGCCGCCGCCAACTCCGGCACCGCGGCGGTCACCGCGGCGGACAGCTCGACCATCCGGTCGACCCGGGCGTCCGCGTCGGCCAGCGCCTCGTCGTCCACGCCGGTCAGCCCGGCGAGCACCTGGTCGACCGCTTCGAGGCGGGCCTCCGCCTGCGCCGCGCGTGCCGTCGCCCGCTTCTGCACGTCCTCGTAGACGCCCAGGCCGAGCAGGTTGACCAGGATCTGCTGCCGGGTCGCCGGCTTGGCGTGCAGGAAATCGGCGAACTGCCCCTGCGGCAGCACCACACAGCTGGTGAACTGCTCGTACGGCAGCCCCACCGCCTCCAGCACCGCCTGCTCCATCTCGGCGGGAGTGCCGGCCACCACCTCACCGAGATCGTCCGGGCTCAACCCGGTGTCCAGTTTGGTCACGTCGAAACCGGCCGGCATCAGCTGCAACCCGGCGTTCGCGGTCTTCACGTTGCCCCGACCGTCGCGGCGGACCACCCGGGTCGCCACGTACCGGGCGCCGCCGGACTCGAAGACCAGCCGCACCCGGGCCTCGGCCGCCGACGGCGCGAGCGCGTTCGCCAACCCCCGGGCGCCACCCCAGCGGGGCACGGTGCCGTAGAGGGCGAAACAGATGGCGTCCAACACGGTGGACTTGCCCGAACCGGTCGGGCCGATCAGGGCGAAGAAGTCGGCGTCGGTGAAGTCGACGGTGGTCTCGTCCCGGAAGACCGTGAACCCCGCCATGTCCAGCCGCATCGGGCGCATCAGTGATCGACCTCCTCGAAGAGCTCGTCGAAGAGTTCCCGGACACCCTCGTCGGCGTGGCCCCGGCTGTCCAGGTAGTCGGCGAACAACTCCCGCGGCGACCGGCCCGACCGCTGCGCGATGCGCGCCCCGCTGCCCGACGCGGCCAGCAGCTCCGGGTCGATCCGGATCTCCAGCGCCCGGGGGAGCAGCTCCTGGACCTCCTCGCGCAGGCCGGCGCGGGGCTGCTCCCGCACGTACACCCGCAGCCAGGCGTCCGGCGCCTCGATCTCGGCGAGCTGGGCCAGGGTGCCCCGCACCGTCCGCAGCGCGCTCGCCGCGGTCACCGGCACCTCCCGCACCCGCGCGGCGGTGCTGGCCGTCACCTCGACCATCGTCACCGACGGGACGTTTTCCTGCTCGCCGAAGTCGACCGCCAACGGGCTGCCGCTGTAGCGCACCGGGCAGGGACCCTCGACGCGCTGAGCCCGGTGCAGGTGGCCCAGCGCCACGTAGTGCGCGGTCGCCGGGAAGACCGTGGCCGGCACGGCGTAACCGAGCACCGTGTGCGCGTCGCGTTCACCGCCGCCGGTGGCCGCGCCGGTCACCGTCAGGTGCGCGGTGACCAGGTGCACCCGGTCCGGTTCGGTGAAACCCTCGGTGAGTCGCCCCAACACCCGGCCCAGGTGGTCGGCGTACGTCTGGTTGGTCTCCGCGGCGGTCAGCTCGTACATCTCCAGCGCGCGCACCGCGTACCGCTGGGACAGAAAGGGCAGCGCGGCCAACCGCCACCGCTCGCCGCCCGCCGTGGTGCCGTCGATGACGTGCTCGTCCGGGTTTTCCCGCACCCCGCCGCGCAGCGTGATGCCGGCGGCGTCGGCCCACGGACGCAGCGCGTCCAGCGCCGGGCCGTTGTCGTGGTTGCCGCCGATCGCCACCACGTCCGCGCCGGTGCGGCGCAGCGCCGTCAACGCCCGGGTGACCAGCCGGGTCGCCTCCGAGGTGGGCGCGGCCGTGTCGTAGAGGTCGCCGGCGACGATCACCAGATCAGGTTGCTCGGCACGGGCGATGTCGATCACCCCGGCCAGCACGGCCTTGTGTTCCTCGGCCCGGGACTGCCCCTTGAGCACCTTGCCCACGTGCCAGTCGGAGGTGTGCAGGATCTTCATGGCTGCGCTGGCCCCTAGCTAGAACGGGATGTCGTCGTCGGTGCCGCCGCCGGAGCCCACCACGGCGAACGGGTCGGCGGACTGGGTGATCGAACGCAGCGTCTCCGAAGGCGCCCGGCCCGCCTCGGAGACCCGGGTCGCCCAGGCCGGGAACGGGAACTCCAGGCAGAGCGGCACCGGGATGTCCGGCTGGTTGACGAACATCGTGCCCGGCTTGGCCAGCAACGCCCGCTGCCGCTGCGCCGGTGGGAGGAAGCCGTACTCCGGTCGGGAGGCCTCGGCCGGGTCGAGCCGGCCGACCACCCGGATCGCCGAGTTGGTGACGATGCGCCGCTCCACCTCGCTCGCCGTCTGCTGGGCGCCGATCAGGATCACCCCGAGTGACCGACCACGCTCGGCGATGTCCAGCAGAACCTCCTTGATCGGCGAGGAGCCCTCCCGGGGGGCGTACTTGTTGAGCTCGTCGAGAACGACGAAGAGCAGCGGCTTGGCGGTGCCGGACTTCTCCTTGCGCTCGAACTCGCTCTTCAGCGTCACACCGACCACGAACCGCTGGGCGCGGTCCGGCAGGTTGTGCAGATCGACCACGGTCACCTGCGCGGACTCGCTCGTGTTGATCGAGTGCGGGCGGCGGGTGGCCAGGTCGCCGCGGATCAGCCGGGCGAGGTCCTTCTTGCTGCCGATCAACCGGCGGGCGAACGCGTTGACGGTGCCCAGACCGACCGCGCTGCCCGCCCAGTCGGAGCGCGTCTCGTCGTCGTTGAGCTGGTCGACGATGTGGTCGACCAGGTCGCCGTACGAGCCGAGCCGGACCCCGTCGATGCTCACCCCGCCGTCCGCCGGCTGGGCGTAGCGGGCCAGGTGCGCGGTGACCGAGTGGACGACCATCGTGTACTGCTGGCGCTCGTCGTCGGCGTCGGCGAAGACGTACGGCAGCAGCCGGTCGGCGCAGAACTCGCTCAACGTCCAGTAGAAGGAGTCCACCCCGGTGAGCCGGCTGCTCACGTCCGGTGTGCCGGCGGCGTCACCGACCCGGGGCGGGGCGTACACCCGCACGTCGGGGAACGCGCCGGCGGTCAACCCGAGCTTCGCGTACGCCGCGCGGGTCGGCTCGTCGAGGCGGGTGTTGGGGTGGTCGAGGAACAGCAGGTCCTCACCCTTGACGTTGAAGATCAGCGCCTTGGCGTTGACCGCGTCGCCGCCCAGCACCCCCGAGCGGAACACCGAGTAGAGCAGGAAGGTGGCGAAGCTGGTCTTGGTGGCCACACCGGAGATGCCGGAGATGGAGACGTGCGCGCCCCGGCTGCCGTCGAGGAAGTCGGCGTTGAGGTAGACCGGCACCCCGTCACGACCCATGCCCATCGGGATGCGCCGCTCCATCCGGTCGAAGTGCAGCGCCCGCGCCCGGGCGTCGCCCTCGGCCCGGTGCACCACGGCGCCCGGGGTCGGCGGCACGTAGAACTCCGGATCGACCCGGGTCGTCGTCACCTCGGCCGCCTCCTGCACCTGCGCGGGCAGCGTGCCGTCGGCGATGGCGAACACGTCCGAGTCGAACTGGGCGCCCTCGTGCCGGGCCCGGACCTGGGTGACCACGCCGGCGATCGTCACCGGCTCGCGGTCGGGCAGCTCCCGCCGGGTCACCACCACGTCGTCGAGCTGGAGGTAACTGCCCGGCGCCACGGCCGTCCAGAACTGCAACGGGGTGGCGTCGGCGGTGCCCAGCACCCGGCCGACCGGCTCGCCGGGGCCGTCGAGGCCGGCGTCGGTCATCGGGCGACTCGGGTCGGTCGGGCATCACGGTCGGCGCGCATGCCCTGCATCCTGCCCGAGGAGTACGACAGGTCGCCACGCGACGCGGCGGACGACACCATGCGCCGTCACACTCACGACGCTTGGTGTGTGACAGGGCGACGGCCCGTCACGGGCGGGCGTGGCGGAGCAGGAGAACGCCGTCGTCGGCGGCGAGCACATGCCCCAGCGGCAGGTGTCGGGGCGGGGCGGAGTCGCCGGCGGTGATCCGCCCGGGGCCCGGCCCGGCGAGCAGTGGTGCGACGGTGAGGCACAGCTCGTCCACCAGGTCCGCGGCGGTGAGCGCGCCGAGCAGGTGGGGGCCGCCCTCGCAGAGCAGTTGGGTCAGCCCGCGGCGGTGCAGCTCGGCGAGACCGGCGGCCAGATCGACCCGGTCGCCGCCGCAGCGCAGCAGGTCGGCGACGTCGCTCAGGCCGGGCGGCGGGTCGGCGTCGGCGTGGGTGAGCACGATCGGCCGGACCGGCGCGTCGGCGAAGGCGGCCTGCGCCGGATCCAGGTCGAGTGAGCCGGAGACGACCACCAGCGTCGGGTACTCGGCCAGTCCGTGCGCACGACGCCAGGCGCGACGGCGTTCGTCGAGCCGGACCGCTCGGTAACCCTCGTGGCGCAGCGTGCCGGCGGCCACCACCAGGGCGTCGCAGAGCATCCGCAGCAGGCCGAAGACCCGCTTGTCCGGCTCACCCGACAGCCCGGCGGAGTACGAGTCCACGGTGACCGCGCCGTCCAGGCTGGCCACGAAGTTGACTCGCAGCCGGGGCCGGTCCGCGCGACGGTAGAGGTGGGTCAGCGTGGCGTCGTCGAGAGGCTGGGTCGACGGCTCGGGCCAGAGCCTTCGAATCGGGATCCCGACCGTCATTCGGTGGCCGGACCGGTGACCGGAGGGGTCGGCCGGGCGGTACGGTGCTGGCAGTCGCACCAGTTCCGGCCCGGGCAGTCGCCGTGCCGCCGGGCCCGGCATGCTCGGCAGATCATGCTGGCAGCCTAAGCCGCGGGAGGACAGGACAGCATGCCGCGTCAGATCTTCCAGCTGAAGATGTCCCTCGCCGGCGTCCGTCCGCCGGTGTGGCGTCGGGTACTCGTACCGGCCGGCTACACGCTGGACCGACTGCACCGGGTCGTGCAGCACGCGATGGGCTGGCGGGACTGCCACCTGCACTCGTTCGAGATCGACGCCGTGCAGTACGGCGAGCCCGACCCGGACGGGGAGCTCGCGCTGGACGACGAGCTGGACGTGCGGCTGGACGCGGTGCTCGGCAAGGGCAGCCGGTTCTCCTACACGTACGACTTCGGTGACTGGTGGGAGCACGACCTGGTCGTCGAGGACGCGCTGACCGCGGACCCGGACGAGCGGTATCCGATCTGCCTGGACGGTGAGCGGGCCTGCCCGCCGGAGGGCATCGGCGGGCCGTCGGGCTATCGCGCGCTGCTGGTCGCGCTCGACGATCCGGCCGCGCCTGCCGACCCGCGATACGCCCTGCTGCGCGACTGGGCCGGGGTCACCTACGACCCGTCCCGCTTCGACCTCGACCGCACGACCACGCTGCTGCGCCGCTTCTGCTGACCCCCGGCGCGGTCGGCCCAGCGCCGCCTGATCGGCGCGAGTGTCGGTCCGAAACAGGGCGGTAACGATCTGGGAACGCTCCCAGTGGTCTATTGACACCCCAGGGGTGCGCCGGCAATCTCATGGGAGCGCTCCCGGGGGAGTGGCGGACATCTCCTCACGGCTCCCCCCCCGCGATGCCACGGCCATCGGCCCGGCGACAGCAGGGCGTTGCAGCAACCCCCGCCACACACGACACCAAGCCTCACCACTTGAGAGGGGTCAGGATGAGCGTCACCTCACGTCGCCGCTTTGCGGCGATCGCGCTCGCGTCCGTCGCCGTGCTCGCCTCGGCGACCGCCTGCGGCGACGACTCGTCGTCCGGATCGGACGGCGGAAAGGTCAACCTCGTCGTCGACGTCTTCGGCGACCAGGGCTTCGGGTACGAGGAGCTCTACAAGCAGTACGAGTCGGAGCACCCGAACGTCAAGATCCAGGAGCGCGGCAAGGGCCTGGGCCTGGGCGACTACAACACCCGGCTGACGCAGCAGATCACCGCGGGCGCCGGCGCCGGCGACGTCGTCGCCCTCGAAGAGGGCACCATCGTGCAGTTCTTCGCGCAGGCCGACAAGTTCGTGAACCTGGCCGACCACGGCGCCAACGACCTGAAGGGCAACTTCCTGCCCTGGAAGTGGGAGGGTGGCCTCACGCCGGACGGCAAGGTGCTCGGCCTCGGCACCGACGTCGGCGGCATGGCCGTCTGCTACCGCAGCGACCTGTTCAAGGCCGCCGGCCTGCCGACCGACCGCGAGCAGGTTGGCGCCCTCTGGCCGACCTGGGACGAGTTCATCGCCCAGGGGCAGAAGTTCGTCGCCGCCGACAAGAAGCACAAGTTCGTCGACTCGGCCACGAACTTCTACAACATCGTGCTGATGCAGAAGGCCGGCGAGGGCACCGGCTACACCTACTTCGACAAGAGCAACAAGCTCACCGTCGGAGAGAACCCGGACGTGCGGGCCGCATTCGAGCTGACCACCAAGATGACCGCCGCCGGTCTGTCGAACAACCTCAAGAGCTTCTCCAACGAGTGGAACGCCGGCTTCAAGAACGGCAGCTTCGCCACCATCGGCTGCCCGGCGTGGATGACCGGTGTCATCAAGGGGCAGGCCGGTGACGCGGCCACCGGCAAGTGGGACGTGGCCAAGGCGCCTGGCAACGGCGGCAACTGGGGCGGTTCGTGGCTGGCTGTGCCGAAGTCCAGCAAGCACCAGAAGGAGGCCGCGGAGCTGGCCAAGTTCCTGACCAGCGCCAAGAGCCAGACCGAGGCGTTCAAGAAGGTCGGTAACCTGCCCTCGTCGCCGCAGGCCCTCGAGGACCCGGCCGTGCTCGCCGCGACCAACGACTACTTCAGCGGGGCACCGATCGGCAAGATCTTCGCCGCCGGCGCCAAGGAGCTGAAGCCGGTCTACCTCGGGCCGAAGAACCAGGCGGTCCGCGACGCGGTCGAGAACGCGCTGCGCAGCGTCGAGCAGGGCAAGGCCGCCGACGCGGCCTGGCAGGACGCGGTGAAGAACGGCGAGGCAGCAGGCAAGTAACCGGCTGTCGACGCGCTCACGGGTGTGCCGGACTCCTCCGGCACCACCCGTCAACCCGCGTCGGAACGCCTTGCCGCGGCGCCCGACGGCGCCGCCGAGTGTGAAGGACCGCCCATGAGCTCACTGAAGACCCCCGCGCCGCCGGCCGCGCCGGCCCCCCGGCAGCGTCCCTCTCCGCGGCACTCCCCAGCACGCGGCCGGCTGCTGAACCGGCTGGACCTGCGCCTGACCCCGTACGTCTTCGTCCTGCCGTTCTTCGTGCTCTTCGCGATCTTCGGCATCTACCCGATCTTCTACACGTTCTGGATCGCGATGACCGACCGGTCACCGCTGAACTCCACGATCAGCTTCGTCGGCCTGGACAACTTCGTCGAGCTGCTCACGAACGACCCGCAGTTCTGGAACGCGGTGCTGAACACCTTCGGGATGTTCGTGCTGTCCACCGTTCCGCAGCTGATCATCGCCCTGCTGCTGGCCAACGCCCTGAACCGGCGCATCCGCGGGCAGATGTTCTTCCGACTGGCCATCGCGATGCCGATCATCACCTCGACCGCCGTGGTGGCGCTCATCTTCTCGATGATCTACGCCCGGGAGTTCGGCCTGGTGAACTGGCTGCTCGACCTGGTCGGCCTCGGCCCCATCGACTGGCGCGCCAACCGGTTCGCCTCCTGGTTCGCCATCTCCACGATGGTCGACTGGCGGTGGGTGGGCTACAACGCGCTGATCTACCTCGCGGCGATGCAGTCGATCAGCAAGGACATGTACGAGGCCGCCGCCATCGACGGCGCCTCCCGGCGCCGGCAGTTCTGGTCGATCACCATTCCCCAGCTGCGTCCCACCATCATCTTCACGCTGATCATCTCGACCATCGGCGGTTTGCAGCTCTTCACCGAGCCGCTCATGTTCACCAGCGGCTCGGGCGCGCTCTCCGGTGGCTCGGAGGGGCAGTTCCAGACGATCACGATGTACCTGCTGGACGTGATGAACCAGCGGTTCCGGTGGGGGTACGCGGGCGCCGTCGCCCTGGTGCTGTTCCTGCTGATCGCGTCCGTCTCGTTCCTCAACTACCTGCTGGCCCGCCGAATCAGCTCCGACAAGTGAGGGTGGCGCACCCATGACCATGACCACTCTGCGACCACCGGCGGCGCTGCCGCCGGCCGGGCGTACCGGCATCCGCCACCAGGCGGAGAAGCTCTGGACGGCCAGCCCCCTGACCTGGTTCGGGCTCGTCCTCGGCGTGATCCTGTCGCTCTTCCCGTTCTACTGGATGATCGTCATCGCCTCGCGGACGAGCGACGCGGCCAACTCCTGGCCACCGCCGTTCCTGCCCGGCGGCAAGCTGGGTGAGAACATCCAGCGGGTGCTCGACAACGGCGACGCGAACATCGTCAAGGGTCTCCTGAACTCGTTCCTGGTGTCCGGCACGATCACGGTGGCGACCGTCTTCTTCGGCTCGCTCGCCGGGTTCGCGTTCGCGAAGCTGAAGTTCCGGGGCAAGAACGCGCTGCTGCTCGTCATACTCGCCTCGATGATGGTTCCCATCCAGCTCGGCGTGCTGCCGTTGTACATCCTGATGGCCAAGCTGGAATGGCTGAACACCATGCCGTCGGTGACCGTGCCGTTCCTGATCGGCGGTTTCGGCATCTTCATGATGCGCCAGTACGCCGAACAGGCCGTGCCCAACGAACTGATCGAGGCGGCCCGGGTCGACGGCTGCTCCACCTGGCGCATCTACTGGCACGTGGTGGTGCCGGCGCTGCGACCCGCGGCGGCGGTGCTCGGTCTGCTCACCTTCATGGAGCAGTGGAACCAGTTCTTCTGGCCCTTCGTAGTGCTGGCCGACCCGGCCAACCCGACCGTGCAGATCTCGCTGCGCAGCCTGAACACCGCATATTTCGCGGACAATTCCCAGATCTTCGCGGGTACGTTGATCGCGACCCTTCCCCTCTTTGTCATATTCGTTCTGTTCGGCCGCCAGATCATTGGCGGGATCATGGAAGGTGCCGTCAAGTCGTGAGCAACCCCGCCAGCCCGCCCGCCGTCGGTGTCCTCGACGACCGGCCCGGGTTGACCTTTCCGCCCGGCTTCCTGTGGGGTGCCGCGACCGCCGCGTACCAGATCGAGGGGGCGGCGGCCGAGGACGGCCGTACCCCGTCGATCTGGGACACCTTCAGCCACACCGACGGTCGGGTCGTCGCCGGGCACACCGGCGACGTGGCCTGCGACCACTACCACCGGCTCGGCGACGACGTCGCGCTGATGGCCGAGCTGGGCCTCAAGTCGTACCGTTTCTCGGTCTCCTGGTCGCGGGTGCAGCCCGGCGGCATTGGTGCGGCCAACCAGCGCGGCCTGGACTTCTACCGCCGGCTGGTCGACGAGCTGTTGGTTAACGGCATCGAGCCGTGGCTGACCCTCTACCACTGGGACCTGCCCCAGCCGCTGGAGGACGCGGGCGGCTGGCCGGCCCGCGACACCGCGGCGCGTTTCGCCGACTACACGACGCTGGTCGCCGACGCGCTCGGCGACCGGGTGCGCTACTGGACCACGCTGAACGAGCCCTGGTGTTCGGCGTTCCTCGGCTACGGCTCCGGCGTGCACGCGCCAGGCCGCACCGACGGCGCGGACGCGGTCCGTGCCGGGCACCACCTGATGCTCGGCCACGGTCTGGCCGTGCAGGCGTTGCGGGCCATCCGGCCGGACGCCGAGGTGGGTGTGACGGTCAACCTCTACCCGGTCGACCCGGCCACCGACGCTCCCGCCGACGTGGACGCGGCCCGGCGGATCGACGGGTTGGCCAACCGCTTCTTCCTCGACCCGCTGCTGCGGGGGTCGTACCCGCAGGACCTGGTGAGCGACCTGCGCACGGTCACCGACTTCGACCACGTGCACGACGGTGACCTGGCGACCATCGCCACGCCGCTGGACATGGTCGGCGTCAACTACTACAGCCGGCACGTCGTCGCCGCGTCGGCCGAGGGCGTCGAGGCCGACCCGGCCCCGTCGTGCTGGCCGGGCAGCGAGGACGTCCGGTTCGTCACCCGGGGCGTCCCGGTCACCGACATGGGCTGGGAGATCGACGCTCCCGGCCTGTCGGAGACGCTGCGGCGGGTGCACGACGACTACACCGACCTGCCGCTGTACGTCACCGAGAACGGCTCCGCGTTCGTGGACACGGTGGTCGACGGGCAGGTCGACGACGTCGACCGGCTGGCCTTCTTCGACGCCCACCTGCGCGCCGCGCACGAGGCTATCGACGCGGGGGTGCCCCTGCGGGGCTACTTCGCCTGGTCGTTGATGGATAATTTCGAGTGGGCCTGGGGTTACACCAAGCGGTTCGGCATGATCCATGTCGACTACGACAGCCAGGTTCGTATCCCCAAGTCCAGCGCCAGGTGGTACGCCTCGGTGATCCGACGCAACGGTCTGGCCGCACAATAGGCTCGGGCCAGCCATCAGGGCGGTCCTGGTGTCCACCTCCCGTCGGTGGCACCGGGTCCGCCCGCCGTCGGAGGAGCAGACGATGACAACGCAGCGCACCCGGTCGCTCGGGCGCCCGACCCTCGACGCGGTCGCGGCGCGCGCCGGCGTGGGCCGGGGCACGGTCTCCCGCGTCGTCAACGGCTCGCCCCAGGTCAGCCCGGAGGCCCGGGCCGCGGTCCAACAGGCCATCGCCGAACTGGGGTACGTGCCGAACCGTGCCGCCCGTGCGCTGGTCACCCAGCGGACCGATTCCGTCGCGCTGGTGGTGTCCGAATCGGGCGACCGGGTCTTCACCGAGCCGTTCTTCGCCGCGATCGTGCGGGGGATCAGTTCCGGGCTGCTGGAGACGCCGATGCAGCTCTGGCTGGCCATGGCCCAGTCGCCGGTGGAGCGGGAGCGGGTCGAGCACCACCTCACCAATCAGCACGTCGACGGCGTCCTGCTGCTGTCGCTGCACGACTCCGACCCGCTGCCCACCCTGCTGGAGGAACGCGGTCTGCCCGCCGTGCTCGGCGGCCGGCCGGCCCGGATGCTGCAACCCGGCGCCCAGCCGGCCTGGTTCGTCGACGTGGACAACGTTGGCGGGGCCCGGCAGGCCGTGGAATACCTGACGGGGCAGGGGCGGCGCCGGATCGCCACCATCGCCGGCACCCAGGACATGGGCGTCGGCCTGGCGCGGTTGGCCGGCTACACCGAGGCCGTCAAGGCCACCGGGGCCGGCGTCAACCCCGACCTGATCGCGTACGGCGATTTCAGCGAGGGCAGTGGCGCGAGCGCCATGCGCCGGCTCCTGGACGCCTGCCCGGACCTGGACGCGGTGTTCGTCGCGTCCGACCTGATGGCGTTCGGCGCGCTGCGTACGCTGCGCGAGGCGGGTCGGCGGGTGCCCGAAGACGTCGCGGTGATCGGCTTCGACGACGCGCCGGTCGCCCGGCAGGCGGACCCGCCGTTGACCACGGTCTTCCAGCCGGTGGAGGAGATGGGCCGGCAGATGGCCCGCCTGCTGGTGGCCCGCATCCGCGGCGAGGACATCCCCGCCCCCCACCTCCTGCTGGACACCCAGCTGGTCTACCGCGCCTCCGCCTGACGGGCGGGGTCAGGCCCAGCGGCGGAGTTCTCGCTTGGCGAGGGAGTTGCGGTGGACCTCGTCGGGGCCGTCGGCGAGGCGCAGGGTGCGGGTCTGTGCCCAGAGGGCGGCCAGCGGGGTGTCCTGGCTGACGCCGGCGCCGCCGTACCCCTGGATGGCCTTGTCGATCACCCACTCCGCCATCGCCGGCGTGCCGATCTTGATGGCCTGGATCTCGGTGTGCGCGCCCTTGTTGCCGACGGTGTCCATCAGCCAGGCCGTCTTGAGCACCAGCAGCCGGGCCTGCTCGATGCGCACCCGGGACTCGGCGATCCACTCCCGGACCACGCCCTGCTCGGCGAGCGGCCGGCCGAACGCGACCCGCCCGAGCGCCCGCTTGCAGAGCAGCTCCAATGCCCGCTCAGCCATTCCGATCAATCGCATGCAGTGGTGGATCCGGCCCGGACCCAGCCGGGCCTGGGCGATGGCGAAGCCGCCGCCCTCGGCGCCGATCAGGTTCTCCGCCGGCACCCGCACGTCGGTGAAGTCGATCTCGGCGTGCCCGCCGTGCGACCCGTCCGTGTAGCCGAAGACGGTCATGCCCCGACGGACGTTCACCCCGGGGGTGTCCCGGGGCACCAGGACCATGCTCTGCTGGCGGTGCCGGTCGGCGTCCGGGTCGGTCTTGCCCATCACGATGAAGATCTCGCAGCGCGGGTCCATGGCCCCGGACGACCACCACTTGCGTCCGTTGATGACGTACTCGTCGCCGTCGCGGGTGATCCGGGTGGCGATGTTCGTGGCGTCGGAGGACGCGACGTCCGGCTCGGTCATGCAGAACGCGGAGCGGATCTGGCCCTCCAGCAGCGGCAGGAGCCAGCGTTCCCGCTGCGCGTCCGAACCGAACTCGGCCAGCAACTCCATGTTGCCGGTGTCCGGTGCCGCGCAGTTGACGGCCTCCGGCGCCAGGTGCGGGCTGCGCCCGGTCAGCTCCGCGAGGGGGGCGTACTGCAGGTTGGTCAGGCCGGCGCCGTAACGCGGGTCGGGCAGGAAGAGGTTCCACAGGCCGCGCTTGCGGGCCTCGGCCTTCAGCTCGGCCAGCACCGGGGTACGCGACCAGGGGTCGCCGGCGGCGACCTGCTCGGCGTGCACCTGCTCGGCCGGGTAGACGTGCTCGGTCAGGAACCGGGTCAGCTCGTCGCGCAGCTCCTCGGTCCGGGTGTCGTACGAGAAGTCCATCACCGCTCCCTGGCGGCGGTCAGCCCGTGCGCGACCAGCGGTGCCACCATGTCGCCGATCCGGTCGAAACCCGCACCGAGGGTCTGCCCCAGGGTGTGGCGGTAGTGGATGCCCTCGCAGATGACCGCGAGCTTGAAACAGCCGAGCGCCACGTGCCAGTGCAGCGGCCCGACGTCGACGTCGCTGCGCCCGGCGTACCTGTCGATCAGTTCGGCGCCGGTGGGGAAGCCGGCCCGTGGGCCGAGGCCGTCGGCGACCGGGTTGCCGGCGGCCGTCTCGCTGCCACCGAGCACGTCCCAGTACGTCAGGAGCAGTCCCAGGTCGGCGAGGGGATCGCCGAGGGTGGCCATCTCCCAGTCGAGCACCGCGTGCACGGCCACCGGGTCGGCCGAGGCGAGGAGATTGTCCAGCCGGTAGTCGCCGTGCACGATCCGGCCGGCGTTCGCACCCTCCGGCGCGGTCGCGGCGAGCACGTCGCGCAGCTCGTCGATGCCGGGCAGCGGGCGGCTGCGCGAGAGGTCGAGCTGCCCGGCCCAGCGGCGTACCTGCCGGGCGAGGTAGCCCTCGGGGCGGCCGAAGTCGCTCAGCCCGACCGCGGCCGGATCGACGGTGTGCAGCGCGGCGAGGGTGTCCATCATCGCCGTGGCGAGGGCCCGACGACGCTCGTCGCCCAGCGGGTCGGTCTGCGCGCGGGTGCGGAACACCTCTCCGGGTACGCGTTCCATCAGGTAGAACGGGGCGCCGATCACCTCCGGGTCGGTGCAGAGCAGCAGCGCGTCCGGGACCGGCACCTCGGTCGGCGCCAGGGCCGAGATGACCCGGAACTCGCGGGCCATGTCGTGCGCGGTCGCCAGCACGTGCCCCAGCGGCGGCCGGCGCAGTACGACCTCCCGGTCGCCGAGACGCAGCAGGTAGGTGAGGTTGGACTTGCCGCCGGCGATCAGCTCGGCCCGCAGCGGCCCGGCGGCCAGCTCGGGTCGGTGCCGTGCCAGGTGGTCGGCGAGCCGGGCCAGGTCCAGTCCGGCCGGGGCTGCTCCGGGCCGGAGCGCGTCGACGGCCGGATCAGTCATCCGACTAGTTGATGGCAGCCCGCTCACCTTGTCAAGGTCAGATTTTCCCGTCGGGACATGCCTTCGCAACAGGGACGAAATGGTCAACGGCCAGGCTGTGACCAGCCTGCCGGCCGTCGCCGGCCCGCCGAGCGGAGGGACAGACATGTTGCTGCGAGTTCGGGTCACCCTGCCGGACCGTCCGGGCACCCTCGGCCAGGTGGCCCGCACGCTGGGCGTGTCCGGCGCGGACATCGTCCAGGTGGTGGTCCTGGAGCGGCTCGGCGGGCGTGCGGTGGACGACTTCACGGTGGTCTGGCCGGGTGCCGCCCGGGTCGAGCGGCTACTGGCCGGTCTCGCGGCGATCCCCGGTGTGCGGGTGGACGGCGTGTGGCGGGCGATCGGCGCGCCCACCACCACCGGCCAGGACGCGGAGTTGCTGGCCCAGGTCGCGGCGAACCCGGCCGACGGGCTGGCCACCCTGGTCGACGCGGTACCCGGGCTGCTGGCGGCCGACTGGGCCGTCGCCGCGGTGGTTCCGGTGGACTGGGCGGCACGGACCGGGGGTGGCGGAGCCACCGTCGGGCACGCCAGCTGGCGCGCTCCCGTACCGCCGCGGTTGCCGGAGGTGACCCCGCTGCGCGGCCGGGCGACGACCGCCACCGACGGCACCCACCACGCGATAGCGCCGTTCGGCCGGGCCGGCCTGGTGCTGGTGGTGGCCCGCGACCACAGCGAGACGCTCTGTGCCGCCGGTTTCCACAGCACCGAGGTGGACCGGCTCAGCCAGCTCGTCCGGGCCAGCGCGGTGATCCTCGGTGACCGACTGGACCTGGTCGGCGCGCCCCCGGTGAGCCAACCATGACGTTGTGGCGGATCCGAGCGACGGTGGACGACCGGCCCGGTTACCTGTCGGTCCTCACGGCGAGCCTGGCGCTGCGCGGGGTCAACATCCTCACCGTGCAGGTGCAGCCGACCGAGCAGGGCGCGGTGGACGACTTTCTGGTCGACGCGCCGGACGCGCTCGACGAGGCCGACCTGATCGCGGCCGTCGAGCGGGGTCGCGGGCGGGACTGCTGGGTGGCGCGCAGCGAGGCGCGCGGCCTGGCCGACCAGCCCACCCGGGTGCTCGGGTTGGCCAACCGGCTGGTGCGTGACCCGGACGCAACGGGCGAGGCGCTGCGTACGCTGCTCGGTGCCGACTCGGTCAGCTGGCGACCGGCGTCGACCGGCGTCGAGAGGGGCATCACCGGCACCACCATGGCGCTGGCCGACCGGCGGGCGGCTCGTTCGCGCTGCGCCGGGCGGCGCCCGCCTTCACCCCGGCGGAGTACGCCCGCGCGCAGGCTCTGGTCGAGCTGGCCGCCACCGTGGCGCGCCGGGCCGCCGAACAGGTCACCCTGGTGCTGCCCGAGGGCGCCGAGGTGGCCGTGCGGCCGGCGTGCGCGGACGACCTGTCGAGTGTTCTGGAGCTGCACGAGCGGTGCTCCCCGCGTAGCCGGCACCGGCGGTATCTGGGCGGGGCGGCGTTGCCACAGCCGGCCCGGCTGCGTCGACTGCTGGAGCCGAGCCGCGGGTTGACGATGGTTGCCACGACCAGCGACGGTGCGGCGGAGTCGGTGGTGGCGATGGCGAACCTGCTCGGCGAGGGCGACGAAGCCGAGGTGGCGCTGCTCGTGCGCGACGACTGGCAGCGACGTGGGCTCGGCTCGGCGTTGCTGCGCCGGCTGGCCCGGCACGCCGACCAGGCCGGGTACGCGGCGCTGCTGCTGCACGTCCAGGCCGAGAACACCCCGATGCTGCGTACGGTGCGTCGGCTGGACCGGCCCGGCTCGGCTGATCGCGATGGTGCCCTGCTCACTCTCACCCTCCCGCTCGTCGCTCCGCGTCCGGTCGAGGCGGCGAGCACCTTCCTGTCGTCCGGCGCGTAGGAAGGGCCACCGGGGCTCGGTCGAGAACGGTCCGTGGACCCCTCAGCTCGCGGAGGGTTTGCGGTGGCCCGACACGCAGAACCGGTTGCCCTCGGGGTCGGCGAGCACCACGTACGGCGGCTCGGTCGGATGCGGGTCGGTGGGATAGTGCTGCCACCGCACCCGCTGGGCGCCGAGGGCCAGCAGACGGTCGATCTCCTCGTCCAGCGGGCGCTCACCGGCGTCCAGGTCCAGGTGCAGCCGCGGGAACTCCTGCACCGGGCTCTCGCTGAGGTCCATGGCGATCGCCGTGCCCGGTGCCCCGGGCGGCGGCTCCAGCACGATCCACTCGTCGTTGTCGAAGCGGGGCGGCCGGCGGCGGTAGCCGAGGGCGGCGGCCCAAAAGGCTCCCGCTCGTTCCGCATCGGACACGCCCAGGGAGAGCTGCGCGATCATCGCCATTGATCGACCGTACGCCGCCGTCCCCGTCGCGGTGGCGGGGACCGGCCCGGGATGTCGGTCAGGTGGCGGGGTAGCTGTTGTAGTCGGGGAAGTTGCCGTAGAGCCGGCCGTCGCCGCCGACGGTGACGGCCTGCACCAACAGGTCGCCGCCGACGAACGCGCCCTTCCACGAGGCGCCCCGACCGCCGAACGGCTCGTCGCGGTCACCCCGCGAGCGTGGCTTGTTGATACCCACCTTGAACGCCTGCAGATCCGTCGCGAGCTTGCCGGCCAGCTCCTCGTCGTCGCAGGCCAGGGACGCGACCAGCGCGCCGTTGGAGGCGTTCATCGCGGCCAGCAGCTCGTCGGTGGTGTCCACCACGACGATCGTGTCGACCGGCCCGAACGGCTCGGCGTGCATCAGTCGGGACCGGCCGGGCGGGGCGAGCAGCACCGACGGCGCCACGTACGCCGAGGTGTCCTGGCCGGGCAGAAACGGCGCCCCGGTCAGTTTGCCCCGGTGCAGGGGCACCGCGCCGCCACGGACCGCCTCGTCGACCTTGCGGCGTAGCTCGTCGGCCTTGGCGGCGCTGATCAGCGGCCCGAAGTCCAGTTCGGGCAGTGGGTCGCCGGCGGTCCAGTTCTCGTCGACGGCGAGCGGGTGACCGAAGCGGACCGAGCGTACGACGGGCAGGTACATGTCGAGGAACTCGTCGACCAGGTCGCGTTGCACCACGAACCGGGGGTACGCGGTGCAGCGCTGCTTGCCGTACTCGAAGCCCTTCCTGAGGTGCGTGGCGAGCAGGTCCCACTGGGAGAAGTTCCAGATGCCCCAGGCGTTGAGGCCCTCCTGCTCGATGAAGTGCCGCTTGTCGCTGTCGAGCAGCGCGGCGGCCACCTTGCCGCCGTTGGAGCGTCCGCCGACGAACGCCACCGCGCCGATCTCGGGTGCCCGGACCAGCACTTCGGACAGTTCCTCGCCGCCGCCGGAGACGAGGGTGGCGGGCAGGCCGGCGCGGCGCATCAGCGCGTGCGCGACGGTCAGGCAGACCGCGCCGCCCTGGGAGGGGGTCTTGGCGATGACCGCGTTGCCGGCGAGCAGCTGAACCAGTTCGGCGTGCACCAGAACGCTCATCGGGTAGTTCCACGAGGCGATGTTGCTGACCGGGCCGGGCAGCGGCTCGCGGCCGTCGGCGAGCATCCGGTCGATCTCGCCGACGTACCAGCGGACACCGTCGAGCGCGCGGTCCACGTCGGCGCAGGCCAGCCGCCAGGGCTTGCCGATCTCCCAGACGAGCAGTAGCGCGAGCAGGTCACGGTGGGCGGTGAGGGCGTCCAGCGCGTCGGCGACCCGGGCCTTGCGTTCGGCGAGCGGGGTCCGCGCCCAGGCCCGGTGCGCGGCGGTGGCGTGCGTGACGGCAGAGCGGGCGGTGTCGGCGTCGAGCCGGGGCAGGTTGATCACGACGCTGTTGTCCACCGGGGTGCGGACCGGCGCGGGGCGGCCGACGGCCAGCCATTCGCCTTCGACCAGGTTGTGCAGGGTGGTGACGCCGTCCACGTCGGCGCCGAACGCCTCCGGTGTGGCGGCCACCGCGCGGGCGAGGACCTCGGACCAGGCGGTGCCCTCGGCGAGTCGTAGTGCCATCGCGTTCTCCTCAGGGTCGGCCGGGGAGCGGCGGCGTCGATGGCACCGCTGGTGATCGGTACTGTCTCGCGCGGAGTAGCGGGTCAGCAACAGTACGTTTATCTGGTTGGACGCTGTTCGCTCCGTTGTGCCCGGCGGCCTGTCCGGTGGTGTGGAGCCGAGCTGCGGACATCCGTCGATGCAATCGAAGAGAGTCGATGATGTGAGGTAGCTCGGGTTGCGGGCTTCCCAAGCGACTGCGGGCGCATTACATTGTCGAATATCCATGGGAGCGCTTCCATGCCTGCCCCTGGTCACACCGCCACCCCACCGTCGCCGGTGGCCGCGCCGCTCCCACGCCGTCCCGCGTCGGTGCGACCACCGGCGGCGCCTCCGACAGGAGCTCGCCATGCGTCATCCCACCCGGCCGGTTCCCGGCCAACCCGGCCGGTCGCCGGTCGCCGACCAGCCCTGGCCGCGGCGAATGCTGACCGCCGGCATCGCCCTGCTCACCGGACTGTCCCTCGCGGTCGCCGCCCCGGTGGCCGGGACCGCGTCCGCCGCGCCGGCGACCTTCAACTACGCCGAGGCGTTGCAGAAGTCGCTGCTCTTCTACGAGGCGCAGCAGTCCGGTCGCCTGCCCGACTGGAACCGGGTCTCGTGGCGCGGGGACAGCGCGCTCACCGACGGCGCCGACGCGGGGCTGGACCTCACCGGCGGCTGGTACGACGCGGGCGACCACGTCAAGTTCGGCTTCCCGATGGCGTTCAGCGCCACCATGCTCGCCTGGGGCGCGGTGGAGTACCGCAGCGGCTACGCCACCTCCGGGCAACTGCCGCACCTGCTGAACAACCTGCGCTTCGTCAACGACTACTTCATCAAGGCGCACCCGTCGGCCAACGTTCTCTATGGACAGGTCGGCAAGGGCGACGACGACCACAAGTGGTGGGGCCCGGCCGAGGTGATGCCGATGGCGCGGCCCGCGTACAAGATCGATGCGAGCTGTGGCGGCGCGGACCTGGCGGGGGAGACGGCGGCCGCGATGGCCGCCTCATCGATGGTGTTCCGGCCCACCGACGCGGCCTACGCCGACCGGCTGCTCGGGCACGCGCGGCAGCTCTACACGTTCGCCGACACGGTGCGGAAGTCCTACCACGAGTGCATCACCGACGCGACGAGCTTCTACCGCTCGTGGAGCGGCTGGCAGGACGAGCTGGTCTGGGCCGCGATCTGGCTGCACCGGGCCACCGGCGAGGCCAGCTACCTGGCCAAGGCCGAGAGTGAGTACGACAAGCTCGGCACCGAAAACCAGTCCACCACTCGCTCCTACAAGTGGACGATTGCCTGGGACAACAAGCAGTTCGGCGCGTACGTGCTGCTGGCCAACCTGACCGGCAAGCAGAAGTACGTCGACGACGCAACCGTTGGCTGGACTACTGGACCGTCGGCGTGAACGGGCAGCGGGTGCCGTACTCGCCGGGCGGGATGGCGGTGCTCGACTCCTGGGGCGCGCTGCGCTACGCGGCCAACACCTCCTTCGCGGCGCTGGTCTACAGCGACAAGACCACCGACACCACCCGCAAGGCTCGCTACCACGACTTCGCCGTCCGGCAGATCAACTACGCGCTCGGCGACAACCCGCGCAACTCCAGCTACGTCATCGGGTTCGGCGCCAACTCGCCGCGCAACCCGCACCACCGCACCGCGCACGGCTCCTGGTGGGACAGCCAGACCGTGCCCGTCGAGACCCGGCACACCCTCTACGGCGCGCTGGTCGGCGGCCCGTCCTCGGCCAACGACGCGTACAGCGACAGCCGGTCGGACTACGTGATGAACGAGGTGGCCACCGACTACAACGCCGGCTTCACCTCCGCGCTGGTTCGGCTGACCTCCGAGTACGGCGGCACGCCGCTGGCGAACTTCCCGGTCGCCGAGAAGCCGGACATCGACGAGCTGACCGTGGAGACCACTGTGACCCAGGCCGAGCCGCGGGCCACCGGGCTCAAGGTGATGGTGTACAACAAGTCGGCGTTCCCGGCCCGGGCGCTCACCGACGGGAAGTTCCGGTACTACTTCCGGCCCGACGGCACCGGCCCGGTGCAGGTCACCGCCGGCTACACCCAGGGCTGCCCGTCCCCGACCACCGCCAAGCAGTTCAGCGGCGACATCTGGTACGTCGAGGTGGACTGCACCGGGTACACCATCGCCCCGGCCGGCCAGTCGCAGCACCGGATGGAGGTCCAGTTCAAGATCGGCGTGCCGGAGGGCGGCACCTGGGACCCGACAAACGACCCGTCGTACCAGGCCACCGCCGGGCCGAACCGGAAGGTGCCGCTCTACTCCGGCGGCACCCGGGTCTGGGGCGACGAGCCGGGCCCGGTCGTCCCGGACAGCACCGCGCCGACCGTCCCGGGCACCCCGGTGGCATCCGCCCTCGGCCCCCGCACTGTCACCCTGACCTGGGCGCCGTCCACCGACAGCGGCGGCAGCGGCCTCGCCGGTTACGACGTCCACGAGTTCATGGTCGGCAACGACGTGGTGGCGATCAGCCGGGTCACCGAGAACTCGATCACCGTCAGCACGCTGCTGCCCGAGCGGACGTACGAGTACAGGATCGTGGCCCGCGACGGCGCGGGCAACACCTCGGCCGCCTCGCCAAAGCTCACCGTCACCACGCCGCCGGCCGGCACCGCTGACACCACCGCGCCGAGCACGCCCGGCACGCCGGTCGCCTCGGCGTCACCGCCACCGGGCTCACCCTGGCCTGGACGCCGTCCACCGACAACGTCGGCGTCACCGGCTACCGGGTCTACCGGGAGGCCGGCGCCACCGACGCGCTGGTGGGCTCGCCGACCGGCACCACCCAGGCGGTGACCGGGCTGACCGCGTCCACGGCGTACCAGTTCTACGTGGTGGCCGTGGACGCGGCCGGGAACACCTCAGCGGCGTCCGCGCCGGTCGCGGTGACCACCACGGCCCCGCCGGTCGGCGGCACCTGCTCGGTGGGGTACGCCAGCACCGACTGGAGCGCCGGCTTCACCGCCACGGTGACGATCACCAACACCGGCACCACCGCGATCAACGGCTGGACCCTGCGGTTCAGCTTCCCCGGCGGGCAGACCGTCGGTCAGGGCTGGTCGGCGGCGGTCAGCCAGACCGGGGCGGCGGTCACCGCCACGAACCTGTCCTACAACGGCACACTCGCGCCGGGCGCGTCGGTGAGCTTCGGCTTCAACGGCAACCACAGCGGCGCCAACCCGAAACCCACCGCCTTCACCGTCAACAACACCGCCTGCACGCTGGCCTGACCGGGACCGTGGACAGTTGCCGTCCCCCGTGGACGGCAACTGTCCAAAATCTCACCACCCGGGCCTGGGATAAGCCGCCGGGATTCTGGGCATGCCAGCCTCGTGGGGGAGTTGCTGACCGTCGGGCACGGCACAGCCGACCGGGTGCGGCTGGGAGAGCAGCTGACCGAGGCCGGGGTGTCCCTGGTGGTGGACGTGCGGCGGTACCCGGCCAGCCGTACCACCCCGGACGTCCGGCGGGAGGAGCTTGAGCGGTGGCTGCCCGAGCGGGGGATCGACTACCGCTGGGAGCCGCGCCTCGGCGGACGCCGGCACATCCCCGCCGGGGAGCCGGAGCCGGACACCTGGTGGACGGTCGCGGCGTTCCGGGCGTACGCCAGGTACACCCGCACGCCGGACTTCGACGTGGCGCTGGCCGAGGTGCTGGCGGAAGCGGCCCGGCGGACGACCGCGGTCATGTGCAGTGAGAGCCTCTGGTGGCGCTGCCACCGCCGGCTGATCGCCGACGTCGCGGTGCTCGGTCACGAGACGCCGGTGGCGCACCTCCTACCGGGCGGGCGGCTCAGTCCGCACCAGCCCGCCGAGGGCGCCCGCCGACTCCCGGACGGGCACCTGTGCTGGGACGGCTGAGGCGCACGGCCGTCGCCAGCCGGCTCACTCCGTGAGATCGTCGGCGAGCAGGTCCATCAGCAGGGCGTCGTGCCAGCGGCCGTCCTCGCCGCGCTCGTAGCGCCGCATGACGCCCACCGGACGAAAACCCGCCTTGGCGTACGCGCGGATGGCTGCGCTGTTCGCCGCCGCCGGGTCCACGGTGAACCGGTGGTGGCCGTACTCGTCGATGAGATGCCGGGCCAGGGTGCGGATGGCGTCTCCGCCCAGGCCCTCGCCGCGTACCGCCGGATCGAGGAAGATGTCCAGGCTGGCGTGCCGGTAGTCCGGATCGGATTCGGCGTACCACTGGATCGCGCCCACCATCCGGCCGTCGTGCTCGATGGCGTACAGGGTCAGGTCGTCGTCGCCGAGGTCGGCACGGACCGAGTCGGCCAGGTCGTCGCCGCCCCGCCACCAGCGGCGTACCTCCGGGTCCGCCCGGATCGCCGCGAGGGCCGGCACGTCCGCGACCGTCGCCGGTCGCAGTGTCACCGCCCGTCCCCGCAGCACCGGCTCAGCCCTCGATCTCGCCGTGCTCGACGCAGACCGCCGACCAGCCGACCGGCAGCACCTGCACCTTCATCCGGCGGCGGCACCGGTGGCAGTACCGGGGCGGCTCCAACTGGCGGGCCGACGCGCAGCCCGGGTGGGCGCCGTCGGTCGCCGGCTCACCGCACCGGTCGCACCACAGTTCAGTCGTCGTCATGGTCGTCACAGCGTGGCGGAGAGGGCCTTGACCGGCATCTTCAGCTCGTCCAGCAGGTCCAGATCGGCGGTCGCCGGCCGACCCAGCGTGGTGAGGTAGTTGCCGACGATCACCGCGTTGATGCCGCCGAGCAGACCGTCGCGGGTGCCCAGGTCACCGAGGGTGATCTCCCGGCCGCCCGCGTACCGGAGGATGGTGCGCGGCATGGCCAGCCGGAACGCGGCGATGGCGCGCAGCGCGTCCTTGCCCTCCACCACCGGCCGGTCGCCCAGCGGCGTGCCGGGGCGCGGGTTGAGGAAGTTCAGCGGCACCTCGTGCGGATTCAGTTCGGCGAGCTGCGCGGCGAACTCCGCCCGCTGCTCGACGGTCTCGCCGAGGCCGAGGATTCCGCCGCAGCACACCTCCATGCCGGAGTCGCGGACCATTCGCAGCGTCTCCCAGCGCTCCTCCCACGAGTGCGTGGTGACCACGTTGGGGAAGTACGACCGGCAGGTCTCCAGGTTGTGGTTGTAGCGGTGCACGCCCATGTCGACCAGGTCGTCGACCTGCTCCTGGGAGAGCATGCCCAGCGACGCGGCGACCTGGATGTCGACCTCGGCCTTGATGGCGGCGACGCCCTCGCGCATCTGCTTCATCAGCCGCGCGTCCGGCCCGCGCACCGCGGCCACGATGCAGAACTCGGTCGCCCCGGTCTTCGCGGTCTGCTTCGCCGCCTCGACCAGCGACGGGATGTCCAACCAGACCGAGCGCACCGGAGAGGTGAACAGCCCGGACTGGGAGCAGAAGTGGCAATCCTCCGGGCAGCCGCCGGTCTTCAGCGAGACGATCCCCTCGACCTCGACCTCCGGGCCGCACCAGCGCATCCGCACGTCGTGGGCGAGTTGAAGGGCGGCGGGCAGGTGCTCGTCGGGCAGGTTGAGCACGGCGAGGACGCCGGCCTGGTCAAGGCCGACACCGTCACCCAGGACCTGGGTCCGGGCCTGGTCGAGGATCTCTGGCATGGCTCGTACCCTACAAGGCCCCCCGATCAGCCGGAATGACCCGCTGTCGGTGGGCCCTCGCACCGAGTGGATCCGTCGGGCCGGTGGCGGCGGGTGGTAATTTCCCCCGGCGGGTCGGCGTGACCGGCACGGACAGCGGCGAAGGGGTGACGGTGGCGGACTGGCTGGCGGCGCTCGACCGCCGCGCGGAGTTGCGGGCGAAGGCCGGGCTGACCCGGCGGCTGCACCCGCGTCCGGCCGACGACGGAATGACCGACCTGGCCGGCAACGACTACCTCGGCCTGGCCACCCACCCGGAGGTCACCGCCGCCGCCGCGGCGGCCCTGTCGGCCTACGGGCTGGGCGCCACCGGGTCGCGGCTGGTGCGCGGCTCGACCGACGCGCACCAGGCGCTGGAGGACGAGCTGGCGCGGTGGCTGGGCACCGACGGGTCGCTCGTCTTCTCCTCCGGGTACCTGGCCAACCTGGGCGCGCTGCGGGCCCTCGTCCGGCCCCGCACGCTGCTCGTCTCCGACGCGCACAACCACGCGTCCCTGATCGACGGCTGCCGGATCTCCGGCGCGGAGACCGTGGTCACCGCGCATGCCGATGTGGCGGCGGTCGCGGCCGCGCTCGCGGCGGCCCCGGGCCGTCCGGCTGTGGTGGTGACCGAGTCGATCTTCTCGGTCGACGGTGACCTCGCCCCGTTGACCCGACTGCACGCGGTGGCCCGCCGTCACGGTGCCCTGCTGCTGGTCGACGACGCGCACGGGCTCGGCGTGACCGGTCCGGCCGGCGCCGGTGCGGTCGCCGCCGCCGGCCTGGCCGGCGAGCCGGACGTGGTGATCACCGCCACCCTGTCCAAGGCGCTGGGTGGCGCGGGGGGAGTGGTCGCGGGCCCGGCCGAGCTCGTGCGGCATCTGGTCGAGACCGGCCGGACGTTCATCTTCGACACCGCGCTGCCGCCGGCGGTGGCCGCCGGGGTGCATGCCGCGCTGCGGCTGAGCCGGGCCGGTGACGGCCTGCGCGACGAACTGGCCGAGCGGGTCGCGCTGGCGGTCGGTCGGCTGCGCGCGGCCGGGTTGGTCGTGTCCGCGCCGGACGCGGCGGTGATCTCGGTGACCGCACCCGGGCCGGAGGCGGCGACCGCCTGGGCCGCCGCCTGCCGGGACCGGGGCGTCGCGGTGGGCTGTTTCCGGCCGCCGTCCACGCCGGACAGCCGTTCCCGGCTGCGGCTGACCGTCAGCGCCGGGGTGCCCCGGGCGGACTTCGAGCGGGCAGTGGACGTCGTCGTGGAGTGTGCGCCCGTGCCGGCGAGGGATACCGAGGTGGTCGCGTGAGCGCCTGGCAGGGGCCGGTGCTGGTCACCGGGACCGACACCGAGGTCGGCAAGACCGTGGTGACCGCGGCGATCGCGGCGGCCGCGCAGGCCGCCGGTCTGCGGGTGGCCGTGGTCAAACCCGGCCAGACCGGTACGGCCGGCGGTGAGCCGGGCGACGTGGACGCCGTGAACCGGCTGGCCGCCCCGTTGACCGGCCGCACGCTGGCCAGTTACCCGGATCCGTTGGCGCCGCTGGCCGCCGCCCGGGTGGCCGACCTTCCGCCGCTGGAGTTGTACACGGCGGTGGACGCCGTCCGCGACGAGACCGACAAGCACGACCTGGTGCTGGTCGAGGGCGCCGGTGGGCTGCTGGTGCCGATGGGGCTGCGTCCGTCGGGCGAGCCGTGGACGATGGCCGACCTGGCGGTGTCGCTCGGCGCGCCCGCGGTGGTGGTCGCCCGCGCCGGCCTGGGCACCCTCAACCACACCGCGTTGACCCTGGAGGCGCTGGACCGTCGGGCGGTGCCGGCGGGTGTGGTGATCGGCGCGTGGCCGGCCACGCCGGAACTGGTGCACTGGACGAACCTCACCGACCTGGTGCCGAACCTGCTCGGCGCGGTGCCCGACGGCGCCGGCGCGATGGACCCGGGCGTGTTCCGGCGGTCGGCGCCGGGCTGGCTCACCCCGGCTCTGCACGGGGTGCTCGACGACTGGCGGACGTGGGCCGAGGAGAGCGGCTGAACACCTGACTTTCGTCGGTGTCCGACCAGGTCGGGCGTGGGTAGCCTGGCCGCCGTGAGGATTCTGGACCGCTCGGGGCCCGGTTCGCCGGACAGGGTGCACCGGTGGCTGCGTCCGCTGCCGGACGTGCTGCTCTGGGCGGTGGTGGCCGCCCCGATCGCGGCCGCCAGGTTGAGCCCGCCGCACCCGCGTTTCGATACGGCGCTGCTGGTCGGGTCGCTGGCGCTGCTGGCGGTGGCGGTGGCGTCGGGGCGGCGCCGGCCGCTGGTCGGCCTGCTGCTGGTGCTGCTCGGTTCGTTGGTGGACGGCAACTTCGTCTTCGCGATCCCGGTGTTCAGCTATCTGACCGGGCGTCGGAGCGCGGGCGCGGCACCGGCTGCCGTGCTGTTCGGTGTGATCGCGGTCGGCGGCACCGTGCTGAATCTGGGGCTGCTCGGCACCGGGGCGGCCACCTGGTTCCTGCTGGCCTCGGTGCTGCTGTTCGCCGGCGTGTTCCCGTGGCTGGTGGGCCGGTACCGCCGGCAGCAGCAGGAGTTGACCGACGCCGGCCGCCGCCACGTCGAGGCGTTGACACGGGAGCGGCGGGGCGCCGCCGAACGGATCCGGTTGCGTGAGCGGGCCCGCATCGCCGAGGAGATGCACGACTCGCTGGGCCACGATCTCAGTCTGATCGCGCTGCGGGCCGCCGCCCTCGAGTTGGCCGACGACCTGCCGTCGGCGCACCGGGCGGCGGTGGGTGAGCTGCGGGCCAGTGTCGCGGCGGCCACCGAACGGCTGCACGGCATCATCGGGGTGCTGCGCGAGGAGGGCCGCCCGGCCGGTGTCGCGCCGGTGGGGGAGACCGTCGCCGACCTGGTGGACGGGGCGCGGGAGGCCGGGATGGCGGTCCGGTTGGACGTCGCGCCCGGCACTGTCGCACTGCCCGGGATGACCGGTGCCGCCGCGCACCGGGTGGTCCGGGAGGCGCTCACCAACGCGGCCCGGTACGCCCCGGGCGCCCCGGTCACCGTCACCCTCGCCCCCTCGGGAGACGGGGCGGGAGACGGTATCGAGGTGCGGGTGCGCAACGGGCCGGCGCCGGCTGGCCAGCCGCCCACACCGGCGTCCTCGGGCAGCGGCCTGCTCGCCCTCGCCGAGCGGGTACGGCTGGCCGGCGGCGTCCTGGACACCGGCCCGTGCCCCGACGGTGGTTACGCGGTGCGGGCCCGGCTGCCGCTGCCCGCCGACCCGTTCACCGGCGTGCCGGCCGGGGGATGGTCGGCCGTGCCCGCCGATCCGGGGGACGTCACCGACGGCACGGGCGACGACGGCGGTGGGATCGAGCCGCCGGCCGCCGCCGAGCGGCGGCTGCGCGAGGCCCGCCGCCGGGTCCGGCGCAGCCTGGTGACCGCCCTCGCCGCCCCGGCCGGTCTCGCGCTCGCCCTGTCGCTGGTCTACTACCCGTTCGCCACGGCCGGGACGGTGCTGGACGAGTCGGCGTACGACCGGATGCGGCCCGGGAGCGCCCGCGCCGACCTGCCCGGGTTGCCCCGCCGGCAGCTCACCCCGCCGCTCGGGACGTCGGAGCCGGGCTGCGAGTACTACACCGACGGGAACTTTCCGCTCGCCGAACCGACGTGGCGGCTCTGTTTCACCGACGGCCGGCTGGCCAGCAAGGAGCGGATCGCGCAGTGAACGCCGACACGGCCCTGCCCGTCCGGGTGGTTCTGGCCGACGACGAGGCGATGATCCGGGCCGGCGTCCGGGCGATCCTCGCCGCCGATCCGGGCATCGAGGTGGTCGCCGAAGCCGGCGACGGGCGGGCTGCGGTGGAACTGGTCCGTGCGCACCGGCCCCGGGTGGCGTTGCTGGACATCCGGATGCCGAGGCTGGACGGGCTGGCCGCCGCCGCCGAGATCCGCCGGGTGGCGCCGGACACCGCGACGGTCATGCTGACCACGTTCGGCGAGGACGACCACGTGGCCCGGGCGTTGGGGCATGGCGCGAGCGGGTTCCTGCTCAAGGCCGGCGACCCGCGTGAGCTGATCGCCGGGGTGCACGCGGTCGCCGACGGCGGGGCGTACCTGTCGCCGCGGGTGGCCCGGCGGGTGATCGAGCTGGGTGCGGGGCGGCTGGCCCGTCGACCGGCCGCGCGGGACCGGACGGCCGGACTGACCGAGCGGGAACGGGAGGTGCTGGCCCTGGTCGGCGCGGGACTGTCCAACGCGGAGATCGCCCGTCGGCTGCACCTGGTGGAGGGCACCGTGAAGAGCTACCTGACCAGCATCTTCACCCGCCTGGACGTGCGTAACCGGGTGCAGGCGGCGATCCTCGCGTACGAGGCGGGGCTGGTCGACGGCTGAGCGGGAGCCTTCCGGCCCCCGCTCGGCGCTCAGGCGTCGCGTCGGCGCAGGGCGGCCCGGCCCAGCAGCAGCGCGGCGCCGGCCCACCCGGCGAGCAGGAGCAGCCCGACCGCACCGGGGTACGGGTCGGTGTCGCCGGCCAGGAAGTGCCCGCCGGCCACCCCGGGGAACACGTCGGCGATCCGGTTCAGCACGGCGATGTCCGGCTCCTGAAGTGACAGGGGAACGATCATCAGGGTGGCGAGCAGCACGATGATCGTGAGTACCGCGCTGCGCAGCGCCGCGCCGAGGCCCAACGCGAGCACACCGACCAGCGCCAGGTAGGTCGCCACCGCCACGATGTCGCCGATCGTGTCGGCCGCGGGCGCCCTGCCCCACTCGCCGAGGACCGGCCGGGCGACCAGGGCGCCGACGCCGCCGAGCAGCAGCCCGAGCACGAAGGTGACCGCGCCGGCGACCATGGCCTTGGCCAGCAGCACCCGCCCGCGCGACGGGGTGCACTGCAGGGTGGTCCGAATGGTGCCGCTGGTGAACTCGGCGGTGATCGCCAGCAGGCCCAGCGCCAGCACCGCGTACTGGGTCAGCTCGACCGCGTCGATCACCACGCTGCCGGCGGCGACGACGCCCGGATCGTCGGCGGGATCGTCGTTGGTGTTGGCGTTGGCGGCGTAGATGGCCAGCTGCCCGGCGCTCGCCGCCATCAACAACACCCCGGACAGCGCCGTCCACCAGGTGCTGCGCACCGAGGACAGCTTGGTCCACTCGGCGGCCACCGCGCCGCGCAGGAGGTTAGGACGGGTGTCCGTGCTCATCGCGTCCCACCTCCGGTCGGTCCGCCCGCGTACTCGACGCTGCCGGCGGTCAGCTCCATGAACGCCTGCTCCAGCGACGCGCCGTGCGGGCTCAGCTCGTGCAGTCGTACCCCCAGCTCGTGCGCCAGGTCACCGACACGGTCGGCGGTGGTGCCGGTGACGGTCAGCTCGTGCGGGCCGGCCGCCTCGACGGTGGCGCCGGTGGCGGTGAGCCGCGCGGCGAGGGTGGCCAGCCCGTCCGGGTGCGGGCTGCGGACGCGGACCGCGACCGCGCTCCCCGCGATCACGTCGTCGATCGGCGCGTCGGCGAGCAGCCGTCCGCGGCCGATCACCACGAGCTGGTCGGCGGTGAGCTGCATCTCGCTCATCAGGTGGCTGGAGACGAAGACGGTACGTCCCTCGTCGGCCAGGGAGCGCGTGAGCTGGCGTACCCAGCGCACCCCGTCCGGGTCGAGGCCGTTCACCGGCTCGTCGAACATCAGCACCGGCGGGTCGCCGAGCAGTGCGCCGGCGATGCCGAGCCGTTGGCCCATGCCGAGGGAGAGGGTCCGGCCGGGTTTCCCGGCGGCGTGCCCGTCCAGCCCGACGGTGTCCAGCACCTCGTCGACCCGGCCGGCCGGGATGCCGTTGCTGTGGGCCATGGCCAGCAGGTGCGCCCGCCCGGACCGGGCCGGGTGGATGGCGCGGGCGTCGAGCAGGGCACCCACCTCGCGCAGCGGTCGGCGCAGCTCCCGGTACGTACGCCCGCCGACGAGGGCCTGCCCGGCGCTGGGCCGGTCCAGTCCGAGGATCATCCGCATGGTGGTGGACTTGCCGGCGCCGTTGGGGCCGAGGAAACCGGTGACCCGGCCGGGCGCGACGTCGATGGTCAGCGCGTCGACCGCGACGGTCGCACCGAACCGTTTCGTCAACCCACGTAGTGTGATCATGTGGTGACGTTAGGCGCGCCGGCCGCCGTCTCGCCGCGCCCGAACGGCACCACCCGGCCCTGACTTTCGTCAGGTCGGCGGCCGACCGGTCACCGCACGTAGTCCTCCAGCAGCGCTGGTGTGAGCCCGGACCGGTGGATCGCCTTCAGTGCTCCGAGGAGGTCGTCCATGAGCGCCGGCCGGAAGTGCATGAGCAGCACGTCGCCGGGGCGTACGACCTTCTCCGGGGTCTGGTAGCGCACCTTTCCCTCGTGGACGGTCTCGGACCAGTGGAAGACCGCCTTCATGCCGCAGTCGTGCGCCGCCTGGAGGGTGCTGGTGTCGCGGTTGCCGAACGGCGGGCGGAACAGGGTGGGTCGCTTGCCGAACAGCGTCTCCAACCGGTCCGCGGCTCCGCAGATCTCCTGCTTCTGGAAGGCGTACGACCGCCCGGACAGCGAGGTGTGCGTGATGGTGTGGTTCTCGACGACCCCACCGGCCGCCTCGATGCCCCGGAAGTAGTCCGTGTGCTCCGCCGCCGCCGGTGAGTTGAGGAACATCGTGACCGGGATGTGGGCCTCCCGGATGAAGTCGATCACCGCGGGCGGCCGGGCCAGTCCACCGTCGTCGATGGTGATGAAGGCGACCCTCTGCTCGGTCGGCAGGCGGTGCCAGAACGGGGCCGGACCGGTCGCCGGCAGCGGCACCGGTTGCGGTGGCGGCGCCTCCGGAAACGTCGGTACCTGGGACACGTACCAGGCCAGACTCCCCGGTGCGGGCTTCGCCGTGGGGGACGGCGAGGCCGAGGGTGTCGGGGTCGGCTGGGCCGCGGTGATCTGCCGGACGTGGAACGTGTGGCCGCGGTCGACTGCGCAGGCACTCAGCACCAGCAGGGACAGAAGCGTTACCACTGCGGGGATGTGACGCGGGCGGGCTGATGACACGCCCGGAAACATAGCGGGTCGAGGTCAGGGCCGCGGCCCCGCGAGGACGCTCCTCGGGCAGCCTCGACCGGGCTGCCCAGCCTCGGGTCAGAACCCGGTTCGACCAGCGGGGCGGCCGGTGGCGGACCGCACCACGAAGGCATCCGGCATTCGGAAGGTGAGATTGTCCGGACACCAGGGCGGACGGATCACCCGTACCCCGTCCAGCAGCGGCGCGGCCTCGGCCACCACCACGGCCGCCTCCATCCGGGCCAGCATGTCACCGACGCAGCGGTGCGCGCCCGCCCCGAACGCCAGGTGCCGGCGCGATCCGCGCTGGCCCGGACGGAACTCGTCGGGCGACTCGACGACCGCCGGATCCCGGCCGGCGCGGCCCAGCCACAGCACGAGACCGGTGCCCGCCGGCACCGGCGTTCCGCCCAGCGTGCTGTCCACCGCCGCCACCCGCCGCCACGTGACGATCGGCGGTTCCAGTCTCAGACCCTCCTCCACCACGTCGCCGACCGCGACCTCGCCGGTACGCAGCCCGGCCCGCACCGCCGGTTCACCGGCGAGCCGGTGCAGCAGCAGGGTGAGGAACTGCGAAGTGGTCTCCTGCCCGGCGACCAGCAGGAAGAAGAGCGCGCCGACCACCACGTCCGGCGGGTGTCCGGCGTTGCGCAGGTCGGCGGCCAGCCCACCGCCGGTGGCCGCGAAGTCGCGCAGGACGCGGTGGAACCGGCCCACCTCGCCGGCGAGCGCCACCTGCCGGTCGGCGTCCAGCGGCGCCCAGAACAGCTCCAGCGCGGCCCGGGCGAACTCCTTGACGGCGCCGACCGGCGCGTCCGGCAGCTCCACCAGCCGGGCCAGCACCAGCAGCGGAAGGTCGGCGGCGAGGTCCGCGTACAGGTCGACGGAATGGCCGGCGTCGAGCGTGGCGCGGAGTCGGGCGACCCGGTCCCGGACCAGCGCGGTGAGCCAGGGACGCTGCGCCGCGACCCGCGTGGGGTGCAACGCGTCCGCGACGATCGCCCGGATCCGCGGATGGCTCGCGCCGGAGTTGTTCGCCAGGGTCGGCGGCAGCCGGAACCGGTGCCCGGCCAGCATCCGCAGCGCCGTCACCGGCATCGGGGTCATCGCGTCGAGCGCGTTGTCCGGCCGGTAGCTGACCGGGTCGGCGAGGACCTGCCGGACCTGCGCGTGCCGGGTGACGACCAGGTGACGTACGCCGACGTGGTCGGTCACCTCGGCGACGTCCGGCCAGGGTGCCTCGACCGCGGACCCCCAGCTCCGGAACAGCACGTCGACACGCTAGCGGGCGGCTCCCGGCAGGCCGGCGCGCAGCTGCCAGACGGTGGTGCGCTTCACCCGGACGCTCTCCAGCGCCTCCGGCACCGGCACGTCGTAGTGGGCCAACTCGTCGAAGCGGTCGCGGGGCAGGAACGCCCGACCGGGGTCGCCGACCAGCGCCGGCGCCCCGCCCCGGGCGGCGCGCAGCAGGAACCGCAGCACCCGACGGGCCATCGCGTCGCTGTAGAAGACGTCCCCGGCGAGGACCACCTCGGCGTCGCCTGCGTCGCCGTCGAGGATGTCGCCGAACTCGGCGTCGACGCGTACCCCGTTGGCCTCGGCGTTCAGCGCGACCGCCGCCACGGCCAGCTCGTCCACCTCGACGGCCCGCACGGACGCCGCGCCGGCCCGGGCCGCGGCGATGGCCACCAGGCCGGAGCCGGAGGCGAGGTCGAGCACCCGGCGACCGGCGACCACCTGCGGGTGGTCGGTCACGTAGCGGGCGAGGGCCTGGCCGCCGGCCCAGGCGAACGCCCAGAACGGTGGCGGCCGGTCGCTGGAGAACTCGCCCTCGGTCAGCTCCCAGAGCCCGATCGGCTCGTCCGCCTGGTGCAGACGCACCTCGGGAACGAACGGGACCGGGGCCAGCCGGGCGTGCAGCCGGACGAACGTGCTGGAGAACTCGGACACCTGCCCGATTGTTCCAGCGAGCCGACGTCCGGCGTGTCGCGGGGCGGCGGTGACCGGTTCACCACCGTCGGTGAAAACCCACCCCGTGCTTGCCGCCCGGTGCGAACACACCCGTCTGTCCGGCGCAGCGCCCCGCTCCTAGCGTTGCGAGGTGGAGACGACCGAACGGAGGCGGCGGTGGTGACGGTGTGGCGGAATGCGCTGCGGGTCGGGGTGGTGCTGGCCGGCCTGACCGGGGCGGTGCTGACCCTGGCCGCACCGGCGCAGGCGGCCTTCGCGACCGAGATGAGCGGCCTGCCGGCCCGGTTCACCGCCGGCGACCAGGTGCGCACCATCTCCGCGGTGGTCTCGCAGACGGATCGGCGCGGCGGATGCGCGAAGGTGCGCTGGTCGATGGTGCTCAGTGTGCAGGGCATCCGACTCGACCAGGTCAAGATGGACCGGGTGGAGGAGAGCGGCGATTTCCCGCTGGAAATCCAGACCGAGGGTGGCGTGGCCCGGCTGACCGACCGGCAGCTCGACCCGGGCACCCTCTGCCCCGGCCGCACGGTCACGGCCCGCTACCGGGTGGCCTTCGCCGAGGACGTCACCCAGGGGCGGGTCACCCTCGCCGCCGAGGCGTACGACGCGAACCTGCGCCTGCTGGCCCGACAGACCGCCACCCGCTCGGTGGTGGGGGCGCGGGCCACCCCGACGCCGAGCGCGACGCCGGCGCCCGCCCAGCGACCCGGCCGACGCCGAGAGCACGCCCGCCGAGGAGCCGGTCGCCGACCAGCCGATCGACGCCGCGCCGCCGGGGGCCAATCGTCCGGTCTCGCAGTCCGGCGCGTTCGGCGTGGTGCAGGTCGCCTTCCTGCTCGGCGGGCTGCTGCTCTTCCTCGGGGTGGGGCTGCTGTTGCGGCTGCGGCACCTGACCCGGGCCGCGGCCGGGGACACCGACGGGGGCGACGATCCCCCGGTGGACCAGCGCTGGGAGCGCCCGGCCGTCGCCGACCCGTGGCGCCGAGCGCACCGCTGATCGAGGTGCGTGGGGCCGGCGGACATCCGCCGGCCCCACGGTGTCACTTCGAGAACGCCTGGAACTCGGCGATCCTGACCTGGTTCCGGGCCGGGCTGGCGGTCGCGCAGTCCGTCGTCGTGGCCGGGTCCTCGTCCTGTTCACCGGCGTACTGCGGGCCGCCGGTGCACTGGCTGGCCAGCACCTCCAGCCGCAGGTGGGTGGCGACGGTGGTGGGCACCGTGAACGTCCGCACGTTGATGTCGCGGCTGTACGTCCGGTACGCCCCGCCGGGGAACGCGTCGCCCGCGCTGGTGTAGATCCGCTGCCAGCGCGACGGGTCCGCGCAGTCGGTGGTGGTCGCGTTGCACGCGGACACCGCGAACGAGCGCAGCGCACTGAGCGCGTTCTGACTGCCGGTGTCGGCGTCCCCGGCGATCGCGGGACGCAGCATCGCGCTGACGTTGAGCCGCTTGACCGTCTGTGCGGCGTCGCCCGGCAGCGCCACGGTGAGCTGCCGGCCGGCGACGCCGTCCAGCGAGGCCCAGTTCGTCGCCTCGGTGTCGTCCGCGATCCGGTCCAGGTTGACCCCGTCGCCGGTGATCGTGGCCCCGGACGTCGTGGACGCGAGGTTGCGTCTCAACCGCAGGTCCACGTATCCGGTCCGGCCGGCGTCGGCGACCACGCTGAGCCGCTGGTGCCCGAAGCCGGGTGCCACCGCCAGCAGGTCGTACGTGCCGGCCACCAGCTCCACCGTGTCCGGGATCGGCGTCGCCGGGTCGGTGTCCGCGATCGGCGTCGCCCGGGCCTCGTACGCCCCGACGTACACCCGGATCGGCGCGTCGGCGCTGTCGCCGCGCGGGCGCAGGGTGAAGGTCGCGTTGCCGCCGCGCGGTGAGGCGAAGCTCGGCGTCGGGTCGGTGTCACCGGCACCGTTGGTGACGGCGTCCCGGCCCATCCCCGAGCGGGCGAACTCCGCCCAGATCAGGTCCTGGTTCGCGCCGCCGAAGCGGAGCAGGTCGGCGGTGAGCATGTTGTCCCGCATGTCGAGCATGCTGACCTGACTGGCCGCCTGGAGCAGGAACGAGTCGAACACCAGCTGCGACCAGCGCCGGTTGCCCGGGCACTTGTCGGCGGCGACCTTGCCCTGTGCGCACTCCAACTGCCGCTGCGGGGTGCCCAGGCCGTACCGCTTGACCAGTGCGGAACGGACCCGGAAGTTGGTGGCGCCCCAGATCTCCCCGTCCGCGTGCACGGCGGGGCCGCCGGTGTTGTAGCCGATGTCGGAGTAGTTCAGCGGGCTGCGGCTGAGGTCGTAGTTGCGGATACCGCTGACCAGGTTGCCGGTGACGTACCCGCCGGTGACGAACGGTGTCTCGCCGGGCGCGCGCAGCCCGTTCTGGAAGAGGTATTCGGCGGCGAGCAGGTCGCCCCACGACTCACCCATCGCCCCGCCCTGGTGGCCGCCGATCCCGCTGTCCGGGCCGGCGATCATCCGGTTGGTGATCGCGTGGGTGTACTCGTGGCCGATCACCGTCATGTCGTAGTCGCCGTCCACGCACGGCGGGTAGGGCCCGCCGGCCTGCGGCTGCCACAGGTACATGTTGGTGGTCGGCGGCTGCCCGTCGCGCCCGGTGCCCTGGTTGGCGTTGTTCCGGTTGCCGGTCAGTGCGCCCTGCTGAGCACGGCCCTGCTCGGCGTCACCGCCCAGCCCCGCCGGGGTGAGGTTGACCGCCTGGAGGTTCCACGCGGACTCGGTGAAGCCCAGCTGGTACGACCAGTCGTGCATCCGGTTGTGCATGGCGAAGAGGTTGGCGATGGACGCGTCCGCGTCGTTGCGCTGTGCGGACGTGAACACCTCCGGGTTGCACTTCGCCTGGTGCCACTGGTCGGTGAACGGGTACTCGTAGCGGCGCTCCGGGCTGGGCGTGGCCGGGACGATCGGGGTGGCGGCGCCCCAGGAGAGCACCGTGTTGGCCGAGTTGCCGCGCGAGGTGAAGGTGGGCGTGCCGGTGGCCGCGTCGACGTCCCACGGCTGGCCGGTGGCCGGGTCGCGGAAGGCGGCCTGACAGCCGGGTGCCGGGTCGCCGCACCAGCGCACCCGGGGGTCCTGCCCGGGGCCGAGGTCGCGGGGCGGGGTGGCCGGGAAGACCGCCCAGCTCGGGTTGTCGGAGTCGTAGTCGACGAGGTCCTCGCGGACCAGCACCTGCCCGGTGATGCCGTCCACGTAGGTGGTGAACGCGGCGGGGTGGTCGCTGTCGGCGGCGATGAGGGTCACCTCGTACGCGGCCCGGGGGCCGTCCAGGGGGGTGGGCACCGCCACGGCTCGCACGGTGTGGCTGGCCACCGCGTCGGCCTTCAGTCCGGCGTCCGCCAGCGCGGCGGCGTACGCCTGCTCGGCGGTGCGGGTGGCCGGCGCTGGCGCGCCGGTGTTCCGGGCCAGCGACGAGCTGACCGAGAGCACCGTTCCGCCGGCGACCGCGACGGTGACCAGGCCGTCCGGTCCGGCCGGCAGGTCGCCGAAGCGTTGCCGGAGGGTGACGACGGCGCCGCTGCCGATGGGGCGTACCAGCACCCGTTCCATGGCGGCGACGGTGGCGGCGTCCATGGCGAACAGGTCGCGGTTGGCGGTCAGGTAGGCGCGGGCGGCGGCCTCCGGGTCGGTGGGTAGCCCGGTCGCGAGGGGGGCGCGGCCGGGGCCGAGCGCCTGCGGGGTGCCCAGCCGGTTCCACCGCACGTCGGGGTCGGCGGCGCGGGCCAGGCCGCGCTGGCGGGCGTCGGGTGCCGCCGTACCGGTGCGGTTGTCGACGTCGGCGGGTTGGTGCCCCTCGGCGAACGGTCCGGACCGGCGTTCGGCGGACGGCGCGTTTGCGCTGGGAGCCGCGGTGCTCACGCCGGTGGGGAGCAACGCGGCGACCGTGGCCGTCGTCGCCAGGATGGCGATGAGCCGGCGTCGACGCCGGCTCATCGGGGGTGACCACTCCGGTTGTGGCACGGGACCTCCTCGTGGGAGCGGATTGGCCGGCGGCCGCCGGCCGACGTAGCGCGGTGACGCATGCGCATCTGTGGATATCAGCCGGCCGGGGTCGCGGCAAGGCCCAAGGCCTTCGACGCGCCAAAAGATCGAAATAACTGGGCTCTCACCGGACGTGTTGGCCCGGTGGCGCACCGCTGCCGGCCGCCGCCAGAAGGTCGACGCGGCACAGGTGGAACAGCGACCGTACGGTCGCCGGCGTCCGGGCCCGGCGCTGAGAACGCGGTGCGGTCAGTCGCCCGGCGTCCAGTCGGGGTCGCGGCCGAACGCGGCCAGGAGATGGTCCTGCTCGTCGGCGTCGTCGGGCACCCGCACCCCGGTCCGGACCAGGTTGTCGTTGCGGTAGTCGTCGATCCGGGTGGCGAACCATCGGGCGCACGCGCGCACCGCGTCCGGGTCCAGCCGCGGCTCAGCCCCGATCGCCACCGCCACGTCCCAGCCGTGCACCAGGTGTTCGGCGAGGAGCTGCTGAAGGTACTCGGCGGCGGGGGTCTCGCCGGCGGAGAGGTGCACGGTGCGGTCGATCGCGCCGGGATGGGTGGCGGCGATCTCGGCCTGGGCGGCCGCCTCCCGCGCCGTCGTCGCGGGGTCGACGCCGAGCAGGTCGCCGTCGAACCGGCCGCCGACCTCGTCGATGGTCCGGCCGGCGAGCAGGGGAACGCTCCACCGGTCCTCGCTGACCACGTGGTTGACCAGGGTGCGCACGTCCCAGTCGGTGCACGGTGTCGGGTCGGCCCACTGGCCGGGGGCGACCTGGTCCACCCGGTCGACGAACTCGGCCAGGCTCCGGCGGTACGCCTCCAGCAGATCCATACCGTCGATTGTTCCGGTCGGCGGGCGGGGCCGAGCGGTTTTGCGCGGGACGGCCGGCGTCCGCGGCCTCGGCTCAGTCCAGCTCGGTCGGGTCGAGGCCCAGCTCCCGGCTGGTGACCAGTCGGACCCACTCGCCGAACTGTCGACGGGAGATCACCCGGTCGTGCACGGCGAGCTGTACGGCCAGGCCGTCCATCACCGCGCTGATCCGCCAGGCCGCCCCGTCCGGGTCGGCGCACTGGAAGGTGCCGTCGGCCACCCCGGCGGAGATCACCGCGGCCAGGTCCTGCCGCCACCGCAGGTCGAGCCGGCGGGAGACCTTCTCCAGCTCCGGGGTGCGCAGCGACTCGGACCAGCCGTCTATCCACATCGACCAGGAGGTGGCCCGCCCGGCCGGTGTGTAGAGCTTGAGGATCCGGCGGAGCTTGGTCAGCGGCGGGGCCGGGGATCGGGTCACCGCGTCCAGGCGGGCCAGGTCCTGCTCGACCGCGTACGCGAACGCCTGCGCGAGCAGCCGTTCCTTCGTGGCGAAGTGGTAGAAGACCAGTGCCTGACTCACGCCGGCGGCCTGTGCCACGTCCGCTGTCCGGGTGTTGGCCAGACCGCGCTCCACGATCACGTCACAGGCGGTGCGCAGCAGGGCATCCAGGCGGATCTCGGCCGCACGTCTCGTCACGACCGTTACCGTAGCCCATCCAACCGAACACGAACAGTTACCGCCGCCGCTCGATCCGCGATGCGACAGTCGGAAGCCGGACACTTCCCGGAGGCACCGTCGGTCGTTCTTCTCGGGGTGTTTGCCGAGGTCCGCAGCTCGCCACCGGGGTGCCGGGACGTCCGCCAGCGGCCACCGGACCCGGCGGCGGCGGGACCGGTCGCACGATGCCGCAGTGTGACGGTCGCATGTCAATTGAGACACCAGGCCAGCTCCCTAGGAAGCCTGCCGGCGGTGGTCGCGATCCCCTCCCGGCGGTACCGCGGTTCAGCGGAACGGGACGGGACGCGCCGAGACGCACCCCCGAGTTGGCAGTCGTTCCCGGGCTCGGCTAAAGTTCTCATCCGTCACCCGGGAACGCCGGGGGCGTGCGGACGTAGCGCAGCTGGTAGCGCATCACCTTGCCAAGGTGAGGGTCGCGGGTTCGAATCCCGTCGTCCGCTCGGAGCTGCCGCCACGCATGACGGGGGCAACCTCGGTGGGGTGGCCGAGAGGCGAGGCAACGGCCTGCAAAGCCGTGTACGCGGGTTCAAATCCCGTCCCCACCTCGGCATTGTGCACGGGCGATTGGCGCAGTGGGAGCGCGCTTCCTTGACACGGAAGAGGTCACTGGTTCAAACCCAGTATCGCCCACCAGTTGGATGAACAGGTCAAACGGCTCGTTACCGGAAGTCCGGTGACGAGCGTTCCCGTTGCTGTGTGCTGTTTACGTCGAGAACGGTCTGGCGGCTCCGTCCCAGGAGCGGATACGGCCACCGTGGGCGTACGACATCAGGGAGATCCAGCATGGCGGTTCAGCGGATGGACAACGTCCTCATCGTTGTCGACGACCTCGACGCTGTTGTCGCGTTCTTCGTCGAACTCGGCCTGACATTGGAGGGGAGGCAGCCGATCGAGGGACGCTGGGCGGAACGTGTCATCGGTGTCGACGACGTCCGGCAGGAGGTCGCGATGCTGCGGACCCCGGACGGTCACGGCCGGATCGAACTGGCGATGTTCCACACGCCGAAGGCGATCAGCGCCGAGCCGAAGGACGCGCCGGTGAACACCCTGGGCATCCGCCGGATCATGTTCGCCGTCGACGACATCGAGGACGTCGTTGCCCGCCTGCGCGCCCACGGCGCCCAACTCGTCGGCGAGCTGGCCCAGTACGAGGACAGCTACCGGCTCTGCTACGTCCGCGGCCCCGAGGGCATCATCGTCGGGCTGGCCGAACAGCTCAGCTGACAGGGATGCCTGCGGTGGCGGAGATCAGAAGGTCAGCAGGCGGAACTCGCCCACGGGCTGGAAACCGAGGCGGCGGTAGACCGGCTCGGCGACGGGCGACGAGGTGAGCGCGGCCGTGTGGGCACCCCGCTCGGCGGCCAGATCGAGCGCGGCCCTGGTCATGGCCGCAGCGATGCCCTGCCGGCGATGCTCGGGCTGCGTACCCACGAAGTAGAGCGTGGCCAGGCCGTGGCTGAGCCAGACGACGGCCGTTCCGACGATCCGGCCGTCGTCGAGGCGGCCGGCCAGCCTGATCACGGTGCCGTCGCCGGTGAACGCCTTCTCACGTTCGATCGTCGCCGCCACACCGTCGGCTGGAATTCCGGACACCCGGCCGTAGGCCGCAACGAACGCCTCCAGGTCGGTGGTCTCGGCGATGTGCAGACCGGCCGGCGTCGGGGCATCGGCCGCCGCACCGACCGGCACCGTCATGATCGGTAGGCGGGCGACCTCGGCGGCGCCGAGGGAGACCAGGCCGTCGGCGGTGCCGGCGTCGCTGTCCGGGCCAACCCACCAGATCCGGGGTACGCCGTGCAGGCGCTGGCGGGCCGCGACGAGCGCTTCGGGCGGTGTGCGCCCGGCCACGCGCAGCACACCGTTGAGGGTCGCGTGCGGCACGTCACTGCGGTAGGTCGGTAGGTCGGGGCCTCCGGCCGCACCAATGTCCCAGCCGAGCAGGTACGCCCGGTGCGCGGCCAGCACCGTGTCGAGGGACTCCATGATCAGGATCCTAACGCGGGCCATCAGCGCGCTTCACCAGCGGAAACGGCCGCTGGCGGCTGGAGACGGCGGTCGCTGCCGAGACGGGCCGGCGTCCTCGATCGAGGTCGCCGGCCCGGGGCAGGATCGTTTCACAGCGGCGGGGCGATGTCCCGCCGCTCCTCGACGCGGCGGTACTCGACCGGCTGCTCGGTGGTGGTGACCACCTGGCGGCGACGACCCCAGATCAGCGTGGTCATGATCAGGCCGAGCACACCGGCCCCCATCAGGATCCAGCCGACCACGTCGAGGTTGATGCCGCCGACGCTCGCGTCGAGCGCGAAGGTGAGGATCGCGCCGAGCGCGATCAGGAAGATGCTGGCGCCGATACCCACGACAGCCTCCTTAGGGGATGTGGTGCGCTGTCGAGGTCCTTCAGTACCCCGCCGCCGAGCAGCGCAATCGCCGCCGTCCAGGGTCCCGCGGCCGCGGATCTTGGCATCGGGTACAGTTTCACCCGTCGCCGGCGCTTGCCGGGGACGTGCGGACGTAGCGCAGCTGGTAGCGCATCACCTTGCCAAGGTGAGGGTCGCGGGTTCGAATCCCGTCGTCCGCTCGCGATCCGCCCCGGGCGGTCACCACGGGCGATTGGCGCAGTGGGAGCGCGCTTCCTTGACACGGAAGAGGTCACTGGTTCAAACCCAGTATCGCCCACCAGAGAACACGGCTCGTTACCGGAGATCCGGTGACGAGCTGTTCCCGTTTCCGGTTCGACGTACCGGGTTCTGCCACGGGCAGATCCGCTACCGGTGAACGGGGGTACCGTCCGCCGGCCCGTCCCCGGCAGGGTGGAGCGCATGAGACTGCTGGTGCTGGGCGGTACGGGTTTCGTGGGCGGGGCGACGGTCACCGAGGCCGTGCGCCGCGGTTGGTCGGTGACCGTGTTCAACCGGGGGCTGCACGGCGCGGTGCCCCCCGGCGTACACCGGTTGCGGGGTGACCGCACCGCGCCGGACGGTCTGGCGGCTCTGGCCGGCGGCGAGTGGGACATGGTGGTGGACACCTGGGACGGCGCGCCGCGCGCGGCCCGGAACGCTGCCCATGCCCTGGTCGACGCGGTCGACCACTACGTGTACGTGTCCAGCGGGTCGGTCTACGCCGATCCGGCCGCGCTCGGGCTGGACGAGGACTCCCCGGTGGTCGACGCCGACCCGGACTCCGTCGACGGCGACTACCCGCAGCTCAAGTCCGGTGCCGAGCGTGCCGTGCGGGAGATCTTCGGCCGCCGGGCGCTGATCGCCCGTGCCGGGCTGATCCTCGGCCCCGGGGAGGACATCGGCCGGCTGCCCTGGTGGCTGCGGCGGATCGAGCGGGGCGGCGACGTGCTCGCCCCCGCACCGGCCGACCTGCCGGTGCAGTACATCGACGTACGTGATCTGGCGGGATGGATGCTGGACGCGGGTGCCCGCCGGCTGGGCGGCACGTTCAACGCGATCGGTCGGCCCGGCCAGACCACGATGGGCGAGTTGCTCGGCGCGTGCCAGGCTGCCACCGGTGCCGACGCGCGGCTGTGCTGGACCGACCCGGCGACGATCCTCGCCGCCGGGGTGGAGCCCTGGAGCGACCTGCCGATCTGGCTGCCGACCGGCCACCCGTACCGGGGGTTGCTGGAGCGGGACGTGACCCGCGCCTTCGCCGCCGGACTGACCTGCCGGCCGGTGGTCGAGACGGTCGACGACACCTGGCGGTGGCTGGGCGAGGTCGGCACCGTTCCGTCCCGTGCCGGGCTACCGCATCGCAGCTCGATCGGGCTGGACCCGGAGCGGGAGGCGGCGCTGCTCGCCGCCTGAGCGGGCCTCCACGGTGTCGTCCCGCCCGCCTCGGTCAGCGTTCCCGGACCACCGCGACCGGGCAGTGGGCGTGCTGGATCAGTTGTTGGCTGACCGAGCCGAGCAGCATCCCGGCCAGCCCACCCCGGCCCCGGGTGCCGACCACCACCAGCCGCGCGTCGCTGCTCGCCTCGATCAGCATCGCCGCCGGGCTGCCGGGAACCAGGTCGACGGTGATGCTCAGCTCGGGAAACGTGCGCCGCCACGGCTCCAGCGTCTCCTCGACCGCGGCCCGCTCGTCGGGCACCCCGGCCGCCCCACCGGGGCCCGGGGTCCAGGCGTGCAGGACGCGCAGCGGCACCCGCCGTTGCGCGGCCCGTTCCGCGGCGAAACCGAGCGCCACCAGCGCCGGCTCCGACCCGTCCACGCCGACCGCCACCGGGCCGGCCGACGCCTCGGCCGGAACGCTGCCGGCACCGTCGCGGACCACCACGACCGGGCAGTGCGCGTGCGCGGCGACCGCCACCGCCGTCGACCCGGCCAGCAGGCCACCGAACCCGCCGTGGCCCCGGCTGCCGAGCACCAGCATCCCGGCCTCGGCCGAGCGCTCCTGCAACACCAGGGCCGGCGGCCCGTCGTACACCTCGCCGGTGACCGTCAGCCCGGGGTTCGCGGACGAGGCGTCCGCCGCGGCCCCGCGCACCAGGTCCTCGACCTGCCGGCGGGCGGTGTCGTCCGGCCAGACGCCCGGCGCCAAGCCCGGGCCCACCCAGCCGGCCACGGTCAGCCACTCGAAGACGTACGCCAGTCGCACCGGCTGGCCGCTGAGCCGAGCCTCCTCCAGCGCCCAGTCCAGGGCCACCGAGGCGTCGGTGGAGCCGTCGTAGCCGACCAGGATCTCCGCGTCACGCACGTCGTCCTCCTCAGGGGCTGGTCGGGTCGGTCTCGCGGACCCAGCGCCACTCCGCGACCTGGGGGTCGTCCTCGCCGTACCGGCGGGTGTAGTCGCGGGCGGCCTGCCGCGCGTCGACCATGTCCTGGCGCAGGTGCGCCGCGCGGGCGGCGAGCCCGGGCACCCGGTCGATGACGTCGATGACCAGGTGGAAGCGGTCCAGGTCGTTGAGCATCACCATGTCGAACGGAGTGGTGGTGGTGCCCTCCTCCTTGTAGCCGCGCACGTGCAGGTTGTCGTGGTTGGTACGGCGGTAGGTGAGGCGGTGGATCAGCCACGGGTAGCCGTGGTACGCGAAAATGATCGGCCGGTCCTCGGTGAAGATGGTGTCGAACTCGTTGTCGGTCAGGCCGTGCGGGTGTTCGGTGTCCGGCTGGAGCCGCATCAGGTCGACCACGTTGACCAGTCGCACCTTCATCTCCGGAAGGTGCTGGCGCAGCAACTCGGCGGCGGCCAGCGTCTCCAGGGTGGGCACGTCCCCGCTGCAGGCGAGCACGACATCCGGCTCGCTGCCACCGTCGCTGCTGGCCCACTCCCAGATGCCGAGGCCGCGCCGGGTGTGCTGAATGGCCTCGGTCATGGTGAGCCAGTTCGGCGCCGGCTGCTTACCGGCCACCACCACGTTGATGTAGTGCCGGCTGCGCAGGCAGTGGTCCATCGTGGCGAGCAGGGTGTTCGCGTCCGGCGGCAGGTAGACGCGGACCACCTCGGCCTTCTTGTTGACGACGTGGTCGATGAAGCCGGGGTCCTGGTGGGAGAAGCCGTTGTGGTCCTGGCGCCAGACGTGGCTGGACAGCAGGTAGTTCAGCGAGGCGAGCGGCTGCCGCCACGGGATGGCCCGGGTCACCTTCAGCCACTTGGCGTGCTGGTTGAGCATCGAGTCGACGATGTGGATGAACGCCTCGTAACTGGTGAACACGCCGTGCCGGCCGGTCAGCAGGTAGCCCTCCAGCCACCCCTGGCACAGATGCTCGGAGAGCACCTCCATCACCCGGCCGTCGGGGGAGAGGTGGTCGTCGCCGGGCACCGTGGCGGCCACCCAGGCCCGGTCGGTCACCTCGAAGGCGGCGCCCAACCGGTTGGAGGCGACCTCGTCGGGGCCGAACAGCCGGAACGTCCGCGGGTTGGCGGCGATGACGTCGCGGATCCACGGGCCCAGCGCCCCGGTCGCCCCGGCCATCGGCTGGCCCGGCTCGGGCACGTCCACGCCGTAGTCGCGGAAATCGGGCAGGGCCAGGTCCCGTAGCACCACTCCGCCGTTGGTGACCGGGTTGGCGCTCATCCGTCGGTCGGCGCGCGGCGGCAGCGTCCGCAGCTCTTCCACCGGCGCGCCGGTGGCGTCGAACAGCTCCTCCGGCCGGTAGCTGCGCAGCCACCGCTCCAGCTCGGCGAGGTGCGTCGGGTTGGTGCGCACCCCCGACAGCGGCACCTGGTGGGCGCGGTAGGTGCCCTCCACCTGCGCGCCGTCGACCTCGCTGGGGCCGGTCCAACCCTTCGGCGTCCGCAAGATAATCATTGGCCAGCGGGCACGGTCGACGACGGCGCCGGAGCGCGCCCGACGCTGGATCGCCGCGATCTCGTCCAGCGCCCGGTCCATCGTCGCGGCGAGCGTGCGGTGCACCTGGGCCGGGTCGTCGCCGGCCACCACGTACGGCTGGTAGCCGGATCCGCGCATGAGGTCGAGCAGGTCGGCCTCGGGGAGCCGGGCCAGCACCGTCGGGTTTGCGATCTTGTAGCCGTTGAGGTGCAGGATGGGCAGCACCGCGCCGTCGCGGGCCGGGTTGAGGAACACGTCGGAGAGCCAGCTGCCGGCCAGCGGGCCGGTCTCCGCCTCGCCGTCGCCGATCACGCAGGCCACCACCAGGTCCGGGTTGTCGAACGCGGCGCCGTACGCGTGGCTCAACGCGTACCCCAGCTCACCGCCCTCGTGGATCGAGCCCGGCACGTCGGCCGCGACGTGGCTGGGGATGCCGCCGGGGAACGAGAACTGCCGGAACAGCCGGGCCATCCCGGCCTCGTCGCGCGCCACGTCGTGGTAGCGCTCCGACCAGGTGCCCTCCAGCCAGGTGTTCGCCACGATGGCCGGGCCGCCGTGGCCGGGACCGGTGACCAGCATGGCGTTCAGGTCGCGCGCCACGATCACCCGGTTGAGGTGAACGTAGATCAGGTTGAGTCCCGGGCTGGTGCCCCAGTGGCCGAGCAGCCGCGGCTTGATGTCGTCCGGGGTCAGCGGCTCGCGCAGCAGGGGGTTGCCCAGCAGGTAGATCTGCCCGACGGTGAGGTAGTTCGCGGCGCGCCAGTAGGCGTCCAGCCGGCGCAGCTCGTCGTCGGTGAGGGCGCTGCGCACGTCGAGAGCGGTGTCCATGATGCTGCCTCTCGCGGGTCGGAATGGGCGTCCGGCGTCCAGCCTCGCGGCTGGCGGCGCCCCGGATCAGGGCCGTTGGTCCCGCGCCGGGCGGGCGTCGGGCCCGGTGAGGGGCATCTCGGCCAGGCCGCGGACGACGACCACCGGGGCCGGGGAGTGGTAGAGCAGGGACTGGGCGACGGCGCCCAACATGGCCCGGCCCGGTTCGTCGCCCCGGGCGGCGACCAGCGCCACCTGCGCCGAGTGGGACGTGTCGATGAGCACCTGGCCCGGATCGCCGCGCTCGACACGGCACTCGGTGGGCACCCCGGTGTGGTCGCCGGCGTGGCGGGCCAACGCCTCGGTGAGCTGCTCGGCGACCGCGTCGGTGTCCTCGTCGTACTCCACCACCCGCAACGCCAGCAGTCGGGCGCCGCGCTGGGCCGCGCACTCCAGGGCCCACCGCAGAGCGAGGTGTGAACTGGGTGAGCCGTCCACGCCGACCAGCACGGGGCCCTGCGGCGGTGGCTCGCGGCGGACCACCAGCAGCGGGCAGCCGGCCCGCGCCGCCAACTGCACCGCCGGCGTCTCGGCCGGCACGCACTGGCCGCTGCCGGCCATGCCGCTGTCGCCGACCGCCAGCAGGAAGGCCGCCTCCGAACGCCGGATGAGGGTCTGCAGCATGGCGCTCTGGACGATTTCGCTGCGGACGGTGAGCCCGGGCTCGGTCCGGTGGGCGAGTTGCGCGGCCTTGGCGATCAGCTGTTCGGCCCGGTCGCGCGGTGCGGCGACGGTGTCCGCGGCGAAGGCGGCATGCCAGTCGAAGGTGTGCAGCAGGTGCAGTGCCCGGCCGTGCCAGACGGCCTCCTCTGCCGCCTGCTGGACCACCGGGAGGTCGCGCTCCGAGCCGAGGCCGACGAGCACCTCCGCATCCGCGGATGCGGTCATCCGACATCACCTCCCGGGCGTCGCGCCCGGCACGACCACGCTGTCCTGACCGAGGGTAGTCGGATGAACACGCCGGCGGGCCGGTTCGGGACGGGTCGAACCGGCGTCTCGTCAACTAGGGTTGACAAGGGTGGTGTTGTCAACGTATGTTGACGGCATGAGTCAGGCGACGGAACTCGCGGCGGCAGCCGGCAGCACCGACCCCCGGGTCGGGCTGCGCGCCGTCCGTGCGCTGCGCCGGCTGCTCGAGCGACTTGAGGTGGTCCAGGTGGACAACGCCCGTCGACAGGGCTGGTCCTGGCAGGAGATCGCCGACGCGCTCGAGGTCAGCCGGCAGGCAGTGCACAAGAAGCACGCCGGGCGACCGGCGGTCAACTCATCCTGGGAGGCGTGATGTTCGAACGGTTCACCGACCGGGCACGTGACGTGGTGCGGCGGGCGCTGGAGGAGGCGCGGGCCGAGGGGCAACGCCCGGTCGGCACCGAGCACCTGCTGCTCGCCCTGCTCGCCGACGAGGCCGGCCTGGCCAGCCGCGTGCTGACCGACGCCGGGGTGCGCGCCGACGACCTGCGCGAGCGGGTCCGCCGGCACACGGCCAGCGGTGGCGCCGGCCTCGGCGACGCGGACGCGGCCGCCCTACGGGAGATCGGCATCGACCTGGCCGCGATCGTGGCCCGCATCGAGCAGTCCTTCGGCCCGGACGCGCTGCGCGAGGCCGTGCCCGCGCCGCGCCGCCGCTGGGGGCGCAAGCGGTATCTCGGCGGGCCGCTCTCACCCCGGTCCAAGAAGGTGCTGGAGCTGTCACTGCGGGAGGCGCTGCGCCTGCGCCACAAGCACATCGGCACCGAGCACATCCTGCTGGGCGTGCTCCGCGAGGGCCACGGGCTCGGCGCGCAGGTGCTCACCGAGTCCGGCGTCGACCTCGACGATCTGCGCCGACGGGTGGAGAGCGCGCTCCGGACCGCCGCGTGACGGGCGCGTACGCGTTGAAACCTTTCTGTGGCACTTCCGACGCCGCGCGTTCACGGGCTCGCTGAAGCCGTCCGGGTGCTGCACACTGGCGCCGTGGATGCTGGACAGGACAGACGGCCCTCGGGCGGCGACGGCGGTCTGCGCTCCGCCGTGGTGGTCAACCCGGTGAAGGTCGGCGATCTCGACGAGCTGCGACGCACCGTCGACGACGCCCTGGCCGCCGCCGGCTGGCCGGCGCCGCAGTGGTACGAGACGACCGTCGACGACCCGGGCCGCGGCCAGACCGAGCGGGCCGTCAAGGACGGGGTCGACCTGGTCTTCGCCTGCGGTGGCGACGGCACCGTGATGTCCTGCGTCAGCGCGCTGGTCGGCACCGACGTGGCCCTCGCCGTGCTGCCGCAGGGCACCGGCAACCTGCTCGCCGCCAACCTCGGCCTCTCCACCGACCTGGCCGCCGGCCTGCAGGTCGCCGTCGAGCGGGGCCGGCGGCTGCTCGACGTCGGCGCGGTCGAGGACCGCTACTTCACCGTGATGGCCGGCATGGGCTTCGACGCCCAGATGCTCGCTGCCACCAACGAGACCACCAAGGCCCGCATCGGCTGGCCGGCGTACGTGGTGGGCGCCGCCCGGCACCTGCGCGACCGGCCGATGCGGGTGCAGATCCGCATCGACGACCGACCACCGGTACGCCGCCGGGCGCGCTCAGTCCTGATCGCCAACGTGGGCCGGCTCCAGGGCGGGGTACGGCTGCTCACCGAGGCCGAGCCGGACGACGGCTGGCTCGACGTCGCGGTGCTCACGCCGCGCAGCCTGCGGCACTGGCTCGCGCTCGGCTGGGCGGTGATCCGCCGCAGCGGCCAGGTGCCCCGGATGGAGGTGTTCCGCGGCCGGACCGTGGTGGTCACCAGCAACCGGTCCCAGCCCCGGGAGCTCGACGGCGACCTCATCTCCCCGGACCGGCAGCTGCGGGCGGACGTCCGGCCCCAGGCGCTCTGGCTCTGCGTCCCCCAACCCCAGGACGCCCCCGACCTGGCCGCGGACGCGCAAGGCGCCGGAGAGCGGGGCGAGCAGCTGATCGAGGAAGCGCGCCGTGAGTAGCACCCGGATCGTGCCGGAGACCCGGCTGATGGCCGACGCGGAGCTGTCCGCCGACGACGCCTGGCACACACTGCGCCGCAAGGGCGGCTGGCACCTGCTGCGGGACGCCTTCGTCCGGTTCCGCTACGGCGACGGGTTCAGCCACTCCCGGGCCTTCGCGCTGCAACTCTGCCTGGCCGTCGTGCCGTTCCTGATCGCCCTCACCGGCCTGGTCAGCGAGCTGGGCGTGGAGGAGGGCGGCCGCGTGGTCGCCGACACCGTGCTGGCGCTCACCCCCGGGCAGAGCGCCCAGGTGGTCGGCGAACTGCTCGGCGAGGGCGAACGTGTCGAGGACGCCGGTGAACTGGCGCTGACCCTGGGTCTGCTCACCGGCCTCGTCGCGCTGACCACGACGATGGCCCAGATCGAGCGGGGCGCCAACCGCATCTACGGCGTCGAACGGGACCGACCCGCCCTCTGGAAATACCTGCGCGCCGCGGTGCTGGCGGTGACCGCCGGCCTTCCCGCGCTCGCCGGGTTCCTCATCCTGGTCGGCGGCGGCGCGATGGGCGACTCGGTGCGGGAGCACTACGAGTGGGGCGAGGTCGCCCACGGCATCTGGGACGCCGTCCGCTTCCCGCTGAGCCTCGGGCTGACCGTGCTCGCGGTGGCCGTGCTGTTCCGGCACGCGCCCCGCCGCCGCCAGCCCGGCCTGTCCTGGCTGTTCTTCGGCGCCGTGATCGCCACCGCCCTGTGGTGGCTGGCGAGCCTGCTGCTGGCCGCGTACGTGCGGTTCAGCGACGGCTTCGGGCAGACCTACGGTGCGTTGACCGGCATGATGGCGCTGCTGCTCTGGGCCAACCTGACCGGGATGGCGCTCTTCGGTGGGCTGTCGTTCGCCGCCCAACTGGAGGCGCTGCGCATCGGTGTGGAGGAGCCCGCCCAACCGGACCTGTGGGAGCCCGACACCGACCGCGCGGAGCTGCTCGACACCGGGGACATGACCGCGCTGTAGGGGCGCCGGCGTGTACGCCCGACGCGGATCGGGTAAAGCGCCTCGCCAGAGGCGACAAGGGAGGTGCGGGGTGACCGCGGTCAAAGAGGTGGCGCGGCGGCCGATCGGTCATTTCGCCGAACGGAGCATCGCCGGTCTGGTGGCCGTCACCGGCGCCGGGGTGGCCTTCGGGGTGCTGTTGCTGCTCGTCCGGGTGCGGTGGAGCCCGTTGCAGGACGCCGACCACGCGGTCGCCGAATGGTTCAACGGGCTCGTAGCCCCGCACCACGCGCTTGTCACCGTGCTCCAGGCGGTGACCGACCTGGGTGGCCGGCCGATCCTCATCTGGTTGGTCACCATCGCCGTGGTCGGGCTGCTGATCCGGCGCCAGCCCCGACTGGCCGTCTACCTGATCATCACCGGGGTCGGCGGTCTGATCCTCGACCCGTCGCTCAAGACGCTGGTCGGCCGGCTCCGCCCGGTCGTGGACGTGCCGGTCGCCAGCGCCCCCGGCAACAGCTTCCCCAGCGGGCACGCGCTCGGCTCGTTCGTCGCGTACGGGGCGCTGCTGCTGGTGTTCCTGCCGGCGATGGCGCCCCGCTGGCGCAAGCCGGCGATCGTCGGCGTCGGCGTGCTGGTGGCGCTGATCGGTCTGACCCGGATCGCGCTCGGCGTGCACTTCATCTCCGACGTGCTCGCCGGCTGGCTGCTCGGCGCCGCCTGGCTGGGCGTCTCCGCGTACGCCTTCCGGCTGTGGCGGCGTGAGCGGGGTCGGTCGGTGCCGCCGCTGAGCGAGGGTCTGGAGCCGGAGGCCGGGCACGACATCGCCCCCGCGCCGGCCGAGGAGCGTGTGCTGGCGCACCCCCGCTCGGCGGTGGCGGAGCTGCTGGTCGGTTGGGTGCTCGTGTTCGGGGCGCTGTACGGCTTCGGCATGTACGTCAGCTACCACGCCAAGGGCACCTTCTTCGACACCCTCGACACGCAGGTGCCGCGCTGGTTCGCCGAGCGGCACACCGAGGTGCTGACCGACGTGAGCTGGTGGTGGAGCAAGTTCGGCGACACCCACGCGATCCTGCTCATCTCGCTGGTGTTCTGCCCGCTGGTGTTGGCGGTGTGGCGGCGCTGGCGGCCGGTGCTGTTCGTGGCGTTGGCGATGGTCGGCGAGCTGTCCCTCTTCCTCGCCGCGGCGCGGGCGGTCGACCGGCCGCGACCGCCGGTGGAGAACCTGGACGGGCAGATGCCCACCTCGTCGTTCCCGTCCGGGCACATCGCGGCGACGATCTGCGTCTGGCTGGCGATCACCGTCATCGTGTTCCCCCGTACCGACCGGTGGTGGCGTTGGATCTTCGTGGCGCTGGCCGTGATCATGCCGGTCGGTGTGGCCACGTCGCGGATGTACCGGGGGATGCACCACCCGACCGACTTCATGGGCGCGATCCTGCTCTCGGCGCTCTGGATCGGGCTGCTCTACCTGGTCGTCCGCCCGAACGCGGACCTGAAGGAAGGCAACCAGCCGGCAATCGAGTCGGAGGACGTGGGGACCCTCGACGACGAGCTGGCGCGGGCCGGCCGGGCCGACTGAGCGCCGCGTCGTGCTGCGGGTGATGACCTGGAACATCCGCACCGGCGGTCGGGACCGCGGTGGCTCGGACCGGCTGGATCGGGTGGTCCAGGTCATCGCCGAGCAGGCCCCCGACGTGCTGGCGCTGCAGGAGCTGCGCGGCTTCGACCGCAACGGGCTGATGGCCGCCGTGGCGGGTCGGGTGGGCATGACGCCGCACCTGGCCCGGTCCTGCCTCGGGCAGCCGGTGGCGGTGCTGGTCCGGCCGCCCCTGCGGATCGTCGACGCGGGGGCGCTGCGCCGGCCGTTCCACCACGCCGCCGCCCGCGTCGTGGTGGGCACGTCGGCCGGCCCGCTCACCGTGCTCAGCACGCACCTCTACCCGTACTCCGGGGGCCGGCGGCGGATGGAGGCGGAGTGGCTGGCCGCCGCCGCGCGACGCGCCCCGGGGCCGCTGACGCTGATCGCCGGTGACCTGAACTCCCTCGACCCGACCGTGGACCACACCGAGCGGCTGGCCGGGATGCCTGCCCTCTACCGGCGGCGGCACCTGCGCCGGATCGGGGACGACGTGGACACCCGCGCGGTCGCCCGGTTGCTGGCCGCCGGCCTGGTCGACCTGTGGCCGTCGTCGGCCGCCGGGGCGCCGGAGGCCGACGGCCTCACCGTGCCCACCCGGTTCGGTGGGGAGGAGTTCGCCGGAATGCGGCTGGACTACCTGCTCGGCAGCCCGGCGTCGGCGCAGCGGGTCCGTGACTGCCGGGTGATCCGGGGCGGTGCGGCGGACACGGCCTCCGACCACTATCCGCTGCTGGCCGAGCTGGACCTGTCGGCCGACTGACCCCGCTCAGAGCACCAGGTTGAGCAGGACGGTCAGCACCACCGAGGCGACGATCGAGAAGAGAATCATCAGCAGGCAGCCGAGGCCACCGCCGAGCGGGCGGATCTCCGTGTTGCCGAAGCGCATGAGGTTCACCTGTCCATGAGTGCGGGATCGGGGGCGAGGAGGTGACGCATCGCGGTCGCGACCTCCATCGGAGCGGTCGTGACCACGTTGTGGGCGGCCCCGGGGACGACCACCAGGTGGGCGTCGGGCACCAGGCGTGCCACCTGGTCCCGCCACCGCGACGGTGCGACCGGGTCGCGTTCGCCGGTGAGGACCAGAGTCGGTGCGGTGATCCGGACCAGGTCCGCCTCGATCGCGTTGCGCACCGAGTGCGACAGCGTCGCGAGGACCCGCCAGGGCCGCGCGTTGTAGACGTCCCGCGCCAGGACCGGCGCCTGTAGTGGCGCCTCGCGCAGGGTGTCCACCAGCCACCGGCCGAACTGGCCCCGGCGGGACCGGGCGGCCGGGTCGCTGGTCGGCCCCGCCAGCACCAGCGCGCGCACCGCGTCGGGGTGGTTCGCGGCGAGCGAGGCGGCCACCTCCGCGCCGAACGAGTGCCCGAGCAGGCACACCGGCGGCAGCCGGTACGCGGCCAGCCAGGCGGCCAGGTGGTCGGCGTGCCGGCGCACGTCGTACGCGGACCGGGGATGTTGGGACAGCCCGAAGCCGGGCAGGTCCGGCACGTACACCGGATGGGTGGCGGCGAGCCAGGCGGCCAGCGGGGTCAGGTAGCGGTGGGAGACCGCCAGCCCGTGCACCAGCACGACGGGTGGCGCCCCGGTGTCGGGGTCCCCGCCGCGCCGGGTGTGGGTGCGCAGGCCGTCGACGAGCCGCCAATCGCTGGCCAGTCCGGCGGCCGGCCAGGGTGCGGCCATGGCGAGGCGCAACTCGGCCCGCCCGAACCGGCCCGCTCCGGTCGGCTTCACAGTTGCCGCAGCCGGGGCAGCAGCTGCTCCTGGGCCCAGTCCAGGAACATCGGCTGGGTCTCGCCACCGACCTGGACGATCGCCACGTGGGTGAAACCCGCGTCGACGAACTTGCGGAACGCCTCGACGTGCGCGTCCACGTCCGGACCGCAGGGGATGCCCTCGGCGACGTCCTCCTCCCGGACGAACTGGGTGGCGGCGGCGAAGGACTCCGGGCCCGGCAGGTCGGCGTTGACCTTCCAGCCCGCCCCGAACCAGCGGAACTGGTCGTGCGCGATCTTGCGGCATTCCGCCTCGTCCGGGCCGTAGCAGATGGCCACCTGGCCGTAACGGGGTTGACCGGCGCCGCCGGCGTCGTCGTACATCTCGATGATGCGTCGGTCGGGCTCGGTGGAGATGATGCCGTTGCCGTACTCGGCGGCCAGCGTCGCGGACTGTCGACCGGACGCGGCGACGGCCATCGGCACCGGCCGCTCCGGGCGGTCCCACACGTAGGCGTCGGGCACGTCGAAGTGGTTGCCGGAGAAGGTCAGCGTCTCGCCGTTGAGCAGCGGCCGGATGATCTGCAACGCCTCCTCGAACATCTCGTGGCGCTGCTGCACGTGCGGCCAACCGCCGACCACGTGCTCGTTGAGGTTCTCGCCCGCGCCGAGGCCGAGGGTGAACCGGCCGTCCGAGAGCGCCCCGATCGTGCTGGCCTTCTGCGCCACCACGGCCGGGTGGTAGCGGCGGATCGGGCAGGTCACGAAGGACATCAGCTCCGCGCGGGAGGTGGCGTGGGCGACCGCGCCGAGCACCGACCAGGCGTACGGGGAGTGGCCCTGGGAGTCGAGCCAGGGGTAGTAGTGGTCGGACATCACCAGCTGGTCGAAGCCGGCCGCCTCGGCCCGGACCGCGTGGTCGACCAACTGCTTGGGACCGGCCTGTTCGCACATGAGGGTGTAGCCGACGCTGACCATCCTGGTTTCCCCTTCCACCGACGGGATCGTTCCCGGGATACCCAGGTCGGCAGCCGTCAACCCTCCCGTCCGGTTCGTGGGCGACCGTGCTCGACAAGCGACGGCGAGCTGCGGATGGCCACTCTTAACCGGTTAAGATCAGGTTGGGCCATCGCGGCTGTCCGGACCGGCTGCGGGAACTGAACCGGTTGCGCCGATCAATCCATCGTCCTACGCTGATGTCTGCGCCGCCGGGAACCGGGCGGCGGCTGCCGGGCTCAGCCGCCTTCCCCTGTCACGTCCCACCCCTGTCGGGCACCGGGGGTCTCCCTGAGGAAGGCCATGAAGACACGACTCTCCGCCACCGCCGCGGCCCTGCTCGCGCTGCTCGTCGCCGTGCTGGCGTTCGGCCAGCCGGCGCGCGCCGCAGCCGGTTTCACCGTCGCCAACGGCAAGTTGTACGACGCCAACGGCACCGAATTCATCATGCGCGGGGTCAACCACGCGCACACCTGGTACCCGCAGCAGACCAGCTCGTTCGCTGACGTGAAGGCGCTCGGCGCGAACACCGTGCGGGTGGTGCTCTCCAGCGGCGACCGGTGGACCCGCAACACCAACGCCGACGTCGCGAACGTCATCTCGCTGTGCAAGGCCAACCGGTTGATCTGCGTGCTCGAGGTGCACGACACCACCGGGTACGGCGAACAGAGCGGCGCGATCACCCTCGCCCGAGCGGTGGACTACTGGATCAGTCTCGCCGACGTCCTCGCCGGCCAGGAGAAGTACGTCATCGTCAACATCGGCAACGAGCCGTACGGCAACCAGAACTACGGCTCCTGGGCCACCGACAGCGCCACCGCCGTCAAGCGGCTGCGGACCGCCGGCCTGACCCACACGATCATGGTGGACGCGCCGAACTGGGGGCAGGACTGGTCGTTCACGATGCGCGACAACGCCGCCTCGGTCTTCGCCGCCGATCCGGCCCGCAACACGGTCTTCTCCATCCACATGTACGGGGTGTTCGACACCGCCGCGGAGATCAGCGACTACCTGGGTCGGTTCCGTGCCGCCGGGCTGCCCATCGTGGTCGGTGAGTTCGGTTTCAACCACTCCGACGGTGACCCGGACGAGGACACCATCCTCGCCTACAGCCAGGCCAACGGGATCGGCTGGCTGGGCTGGTCGTGGAGCGGCAACGGCGGTGGCGTCGAGTATCTCGACCTGGCCACCTCCTTCAACCCGGCCAGCCTGACCACCTGGGGTCAGCGGCTCTTCAACGGCCCCAACGGCATCCGGCAGACCGCCCGGGAGGCCAGCGTCTTCGGTGGCACCCCACCGCCGACCACCCCCACCGCCCACCCACGCCCCCCGCCGACCACGCCTCCGCCCGGCGGTGGCTGCACAGCGACGTACTCGGTGGTCAACCAGTGGCAGGGCGGCTTCCAGGGCGAGGTGCGGGTGACCGCCGGCGCCAGCGCGATCACGGGCTGGACCACCCGGTGGACCTTCGCCAACGGCCAGAGCGTCACCCAGTCCTGGAACACGACGCTGACCAGCAGCGGAGCCGCGGTGACCGCGCGCAACGTGGACCACAACGGCCGGCTCGCGGCTGGTGCCAGCGTCAGCTTCGGTTTCATCGGCGGCTGGACCGGCAGCAACGCGAAGCCGGAGGTGACCTGCACCGCGAGCTGAACCACGGGCTGGTGGCCGGGCGCGCGCCCGGCCACCAGCGCCCGCCGTCGTCAGTGTTCGCCGACCAGATCAGGCTGGTCGCCAGCACCTCGGCGGCGATGGCGATCCCCAGCAGCACGTGCGTGCCGCCCCCGGACGTCTGCCGTCCGGCCCCTTTGGAGCTGATGTCACAGACGACTCGGATGCGGATGCGCGGGTCCGGCATCCGTCTCGCCGGATGAATCGTCTACGGCATCAGCTCCAGAGGCGGTCCGGACACCTCCTCGGCCCGGAGCCGAGCGATCGGGGCCGTCCGAGCAGCCCGAGCCACCCGAGCCGCCGGACCGGGCCGCAGGACCGCCGGACTCGGCGGCGAGTCGGGCCGCCCGCATGGTCAGGTAGAGCTGTTCGGGAACGCTGCTCGTGCGCGCCGCCGCGGCCCGGTAGTCGTCGATCGCCCGCTCCCGGTCGCCGGCCATCTCGTGCAGGTGCGCACGGGCGGCGGGGAGCCGGTGGTGCCCGGCCAGCCGGGGATCGTCGGCCAGCGCGTCGAGGGCGGCGAGGCCGGCCGCCGGCCCGTGCGCCATGGCGGTCGCCACGGCCCGGTTGAGCGCCACCACCGGGCTGCCGGCGAGCCGTTCCAGCACCTCGTAGAGAGCCAGGATCTGCGGCCAGTCGGTCGCCTGGGTGCTCGGCGCCTCGTCGTGCAGGGCGGCGATGGCGGCCTGCACCTGGTACGGGCCGACCGGTCCGCGTGGCAGCGCCCGGGTGACCAGTGCGACGCCCTCGGCGATCGCGGTGGCGTCCCAGCGGCCGCGGTCCTGGTCGGCCAGTGAGATCAGCTCGCCGGAGGGTCCGGTCCGCGCCGGGCCGCGCGCCTCGGTGAGCAGCATCAGCGCCAGCAGGCCGGCGGTTTCGCTGTCGTCGGGCAGCAGCGCGTGCAGCGCACGGGCCAACCGGATCGCCTCGGCCGCGAGGTCGATGCGGCGCAGCTCCGGACCGGTGGTGCTGGTGTGTCCCTCGGTGAAGATCAGGTAGAGCACCTGCCGGACGGCGGCCAGCCGCTCGGCCCGCTCCGGCGGGTCGGGCATCCGGAACGGCAGCCCGGAGGCGCGGATGCGCTGCTTGGCCCGGCTGATTCGCTGCGCCATGGTCGCCTCCGGCACCAGGAACGCGCGGGCGATCTCGGCGGTGCTCAGCCCGCCGACGGCGCGCAGGGTCAGCGCCACGGCCGACGTCGACGCGAGTGCCGGGTGGCAGCAGAGGAAGAGCAGGACCAGGGTGTCGTCCCGCTCGGCGGTCAGTTCCTCGTCCGCGGCCGGGGCGTGCTGCCGGTCGTCGGGGTCGCGGCGGGCGACCAGGTCCTCCCGGCGACGCCGGGCCTGCTCGGCGCGGACCAGCTCGATCATCCGGCGGTAACCGACCTGGACCAGCCAGCCGCGCGGGTTCGCCGGCAGCCCCTCGGCCGGCCACTGGGTGGCGGCGGCCAGCAGCGCCTCCTGCACCGCGTCCTCGGCGGTGGCGAAGTCACCGAAACGACGGGCGAGCACGCCGAGGACCTGCGGCGCCAGGTCGCGCAGCAGGTCCTCGATGCGGGGCTCGGTGCTCAGTCCTCACAACTCCTGTGCGGGGGCGGACATCACCGGGTGCACCTCGATCGGCATGTTCAGCGGCCGGCCGCCGGGGCCGGGCGCGGTGGAGATGTACGCGGCCAGCTCCACCGCCCTCTGCGGGCTGTCACAGTCGACGATCCAGAAGCCGGCGAGGAACTCCTTCGTCTCCGCGAACGGCCCCTCGGTGACCACCGGCGCCCCGCCCTCACCGGCACGGACGATCCGGGCCTGCTGCGGGCCGCCGAGACCCTGCCCGTCGACCCACTCGCCGGCGGCGGTGAGCTTGTCGTTGACCTCGCCCATGAACGCGATGTGCGCCCGGATCTCCTCCGGGCTCCAGGTGTCGATGCTCGGGAAGTCGGTCCCGGCGGCGCTGAACTGCATCAGCAGCATGTACTTCATAATTCGCTCCTCACGCCTGCGCACCATCGTCGGTGCTCGCACCCTGAGGTAGAAGCAGGCGACGCCGTTCTCGACACCCCGAGCACAGATTCTGCCGAATCTTTTCAGTCGACGGCGGTGACCTCCAGCACCAGGCTCTGCTCCGGGTGCAACGCGGGCACCTGCACGCCCACCCGGGCCAGCGCCGCCCCGGTGAGCGTGACACCGGCGGCCAGCCAGGTCGGCGCGGATCGGTCGATGGTCGCCGGCGCCGGCACGTCCGCCACCGGTCGTACCCGGTAACGCCGGCCCGGGTCGAGGCCGGGCAGCCGTACCGCGCCCGGAACCTGCGCCACCGAGGTGGCCAACCGCGCCACCGCGTACACCGCCCGGGTGGTGTCGTGGTCGACCACGCCGTGCGCCCAGACGGCCGGGTCCGGGTGGTCGACCCGGACCACCCGCCCGGCGTGCAGCAGCGGGCGTAGCCGTTTGTGCAGCGCCACCCACGCGGCCAGCTCGGTCTGCTCGGCGGCGCCGATGGACGCGATGTCCCACTCGATGCCGTGGTGGCCGAACAGCGCGGTGGCCGCCCGGAAGCCCAGGTCGTGTACGCGGTTGGTGGTGTGCGACCGCTCCGGACCGATGTGTGTGCCGACCAGTTCCGGTGGCAGCAGCAGCCCGGTCCAGCGCTGGATGCTGAGCCGTTCCAGGGCGTCGTTGCAGTCGCTGGCCCAGACCCGGTCGGTGCGGGCCAGGATGGCCAGGTCCACCCGGGCGCCGCCGGACGAGCAGCTCTCGATCTCCACGCCCGGGTGCGTCGGCGCAACTCGTCGAGGAGCCGGTAGACCGCCAGGGTCTGCGCGTGCACGCCGGGGCGCCCGAGGTGTCCGGCCTCGGTGAGATCCCGGTTCTGGTCCCACTTGAGGTAGCTGATCCCGGGATGGTCGGTGAGCAGCGCGTCGAGCCGTCCCAGCAGGTAGTCGTACACCTCGGGGCGGCCCAGGTCGAGCACCTGCTGGTTGCGCCAGGCCGGCGGCAGTCGCCCCGGTACGGCCAGCAGCCAGTCGGCATGCGCGCGGAACAGATCGGAGTCGGGGTTGACCATCTCCGGTTCCACCCAGATGCCGAACTCCAGGCCCCGACCGGTCACGTGGTCGATGAGCGGTTGCAGGCCGTCGGGCCAAACGCCCTCGTCGACGTACCAGTCGCCGAGCCCGGCGGTGTCGTCGCGCCGGCCGCGGAACCACCCGTCGTCGAGCACGAACCGTTCCACGCCGATCTGCGCCGCCCGGTCGGCGAGGGCGCGCAGCCGGTCCAGGTCGTGGTCGAAGTAGACCGCCTCCCAGACGTTCAGGGTCACCGGGCGGGGGGAGCGCGGGTGCCCGGGCCGGGCCCGCAGGTGGGAGTGGAGTACGTCGCTGAGCCCGTCCAGCCCCGCGTCGGACCAGACCGCGTAGAGCAGGGGAGTGTCGTACGACTCGCCGGGGTCGAGCCGGATCTCGCCGGTGCCGAGCAACTCGCCGCCGCCGAGGGTCGACTCGCCGGTGGGGCGGCGCTCGGCGAATGTGACGTGGTCGCCGCTCCACGCGGTGTGCACCGCCCAGACCTCACCGTGGCCGAAGCCGAACCCGGCGGTGCCGGCCACCAGCAGCAGCGTGGCGTCGTGCCCGGTACGTCCGTGCCGGCCCTCGCGGACCCAGGCGCCCTGCTGCCACGGGTGCCGCTGCGGGGAGCGTTCCCGACACCAACGTCCGGTCAGGTCGAGCAGTTCGGTGGCGACCGCCGGCACCGGCAGCACCGGGGTCAGCTCCCGCAGCTCGTACGCGCTGTCGCCGTCGTTGCGCAGCCGGTGGCGAATGGTCAGCAGGCCGTGCGGATCCAGCGCGATCTCGATGTTCAGCGCCAGCCCGGCGGCCCGGTCCGACGCCCGCACGCTCACCCGTGCCGGGCCCTCGACGGGCTGGTCGACGTCGAGACCGTCCAGCCGGAACGCGGTGGACCAGTCCCGCCCGTCGCGGTGCCCGGCCAGAGCTGGCCGGCCGCTCCAGCCGGCGCTCGGCTCCGGCAGCAGGGACAGCACGGTCGGCTCGTCGAAGCTGCTGGGCACCACCGGCGGTACGGTCGCGCCGGCGAGTTGGCGCAGGCCGTCGTCGTCGAGGTCGCCGACGTCGCCGCCCCAGTGCACGACCCGGGGCAGCCCCGGGCCGCGCGCGTCGAGCACCAGGCTGGTCCGCGCGCGGCGCAGGTGCAGGATCGTCATCCCTTTGAGGCTCCCAAGGTCAGGCCCCGAACGAAGTGCCGCTGGAGCATAAAGAAGATCACCAGGGTGGGGATCGCGACGAGCACGCTGCCCGCCGAGACCAGGTTGTTGTCGGTGAAGAACTCGCCGCGCAGGTTGTTCAGCGAGCTGGTCACCGGGAACTTGTCGCCGGTGCGCATGAGGACGGTGGCCCAGAAGAACTCGTTGTAGATCCAGGTCACCTCCAGCGTCGCCAGCGCGGCCAGGGCCGGCCGGCACAGCGGCATGGTGACCTGCCAGTACTGCCGCCAGATGCTCGCCCCGTCGACCATCGCCGCCTCGTACAGGTCGCGGGGCAGCGCCTTCATGTAGTTGCTGAGCACGAAGACGCAGAAGCCGCACTGGAAGGCCACGTTGATCAGGATCAGGCCCCAGTAGCTGTCGTAGAGCAGTTCCGAGTCGCTCATGAACTCCGGCAGCGGCACCTCGGTGAACATCCGGAACAGCGGGATGAGCAGTGCCTGCTGGGGCAGCAGGTTGGCCGCGGTGAAGATCCCGAGCAGGACGAGGTTGAGCTTCCAGCTGAACCGGGCGATGACGAACGCCACGCAGGAGGCGAGGAAGAGCGTCAGCAGCACCGCCGGCACGGTGATGTACACCGAGTTGAGGAAGTGCTTGCCGAACTCCGCGGTCTGCCAGGCGGTGACGTAGTTGTCGAGGGTCCAGCCGCCGAGCGAGACGTAGCCGTTGGCGGCCGTGTACTCGTAGGAGCGCAGCGACGTCAGCACCGCCCAGGCGATCGGGAAGAGCCAGATCAGCGCGACGGCGATGAGGAAGCCGTGCAACAGCAGCCGCAACGGGGTCAGCTTGCGGCGGGTCGGGCCCTCGGCCCCACCCTCGGTACGCCGGGTCACGGTCGCGGTGCTCATTGCCGGTTCTCCCTCAGCACGGTCGCCAGGTAGATGGTGATGAAGACCAGCGAGACGACCAGCATGATCGTCGCGAGTGCCGAGCCGAAGCCGATCCGGCTCGCCTCACCCACCACGTTCTGGGTGACCAGCGCGGAGATCAGCTCCAACCCGTTGCGGCCCTTGTTGACCACCCAGACCAGGTCGAACGCGCGCAGCGACTCGATCACCGTCACCACCAGCACGATGATGTTGATGGGCCGCAGCACCGGGAAGACGACCCGGAAGAACGTCCGGCTCTCCGAGGCGCCGTCGACCGCGGCGGCCTCCCGCAGTGACGGGTCGACGCCCTTCAGCCCGGCCAGGTAGAGCAGCATGATGTAGCCGACGTGCCGCCACCCGGACGCGATCATGACCGCCCAGATGTTGACGCTCGAGTCGCCGTACCAGTCGATGTTGCTGCCGAAGACGGCGTTGATCAGACCCTGGTCACGGGAGTAGAGCAGCTGCCAGACGAAGCCGATGAGTGCCAGCGAGAGCACCACCGGCAGGTAGAGCGCGGTCTGGTAGAAGCGGCTGCCGCGCAGCTCCTTGTCGAGCAGCACGGCGAGGAACATGCCGAACGGGGTGGCGACCACGAACAGCGCCGCCAGCCAGAGCAGGTTGTGCTGGATCGCTGGCACGAACGGCGGGTAGATGTTCACCACGTCGCTGTAGTTGCGCGCGCCGATGAACTCGATCTCGTTGAGGGGGCCGATGCCGTCCCAGTTGGTGCCGGAGAGCAGCACGGTGGCCGCCGCGGGCAGCCAGACGAAGCCGGTGACGAGCAGCAGCGGGACGAGCACCATCAGCGTGATGACCACGCGGTCGGTGCGGGACAGGAGCCGTAGCCGCCGGCGACGACCACCCGTGGAGGTGGTCGCGGCCGGCGGCGGCACGGCGCGATCCGCTTGGATCAGGGGCAGGTCGGACACGATGTCCTCCCCCTTCCGCCGTCAGTCGGTGAAGATCGACTTCTTCTGGCTCTCGATCGACGAGGTGAGCCCGTCGATGTCCTTGGGGTTCTTGATGAACTGCTGGATCGCCGGGATCATCACCGTGGAGGCGAAGTCCGGCCGGGTGTCCCGGTCGAGGAACTGGGCGATCTCGGTGGCCGACCCGACCAGCTCGGCCGCCTTCTTCTGCAGAGCGGTGTAGCCGCTGACGTCCGCGCCGGTGTTGGCGACCAGGGTGGCCGGGTCGTTCTTGATCGTGATGTCCGCGGCGGCCTTGCCGCCCACGTACTCCAGCAGCTTCTCGGCGTTGGCCTTGTTCTTGGGCTTGCGGGCCATCATGTATCCGTCGATCGGCGCGTCCAGCGCCTTCGCCCCGATCGACGGGTCGATCTCCGGGAAGGTGAAGAAATCGAGGTCGTCCTGCTCCTCGTTGCTGAACTGCTGGCCGACGAAGAGACCGAGCAGATACATGCCGCTCTTCTTCTGCTGCAACGACTGCGCGGCCTCCTGCCAGGTGCGCCCGAGGCTGTCCGGCTGGTGCAGGGGGAGCAGGCCGGCCCAGGTGTCGAAGACCTTCTTGACCTTGTCGGAGGTCCAGGCCTCCTTGCCGGCCATCAGGTCGATGTGGAACTGGTAGCCGTTGATCCGCAGGTTGAGGATGTCGAAGGTGCCCATCGCCGGCCAGCCGTCCTTGTCGGCGAAGGCGATCGGGGTGAGGCCGTCCCTCTTCATCTGCGCGCTGAGCGCGGTGAGCTGGTCCAGGGTCGTGGGCACCTGGTAGCCGTACTGCTTCCACACCGACTTGCGGTAGAACATCGCCCAGGGGTAGTAGGACGACGGTACGAAGTACTGCTTGCCGTCGTCGCCGGTGGACGCCTTCTTGAAGGCGTCGGAGAAGCCGGACAGCTTGCCCCACACGTCACTGATGTCGCTGGCCAGGCCCTTGGCCGCGAAGAAGCGCATCCGGTAGCCGGCGAACCACATGAAGACGTCGTCCGGCTTGCCCTGCAGGTAGTTGTTGATGTTCTCCTGGTACGTGTTGTGGTCGACCGTGTTGATCGCGGTCTCGATGCCGGACGAGGTCTTGAACCCGTCCATGACCTTCGCGGTGACGTCCTTGGGCTTCGGGTCGGACTGGTTCGAGCCGACCGACACGTTCTTCGAGTCGGACCCGGAGCCGGAGTCGTCACCACAGCCGGCGAGCAGGCCGGTGCCGAGCAGCGCGCCCGTGCCGGCGGCGCCGGCCAGCAGCGATCGTCGGTTGATGCCGGCGACGGAGGGCGGTACGAGCCGAGCCAGGTACTCGGCTTGGGATCGGGGACGGGACATCTGTGCCTCCTGCGAATGAAGAGGTGCTACGCCCAAGGGCCGTCAGGGGGTGGCGAAAGTCGGGTCCGGCGTCGTGTTACACATCGGGATCCACCGAGAATCCACATTGGTGAACACGAACGGCCATTGGGGCCTCAAGCTACCCGTCCGCAGGCCGCTGTCAAGAGGGCAGTTCGCCTCTGATAACCCAGTCGTGACACGGCCGTTACGTAGTAAACGTTGGAAAGGAAGTCGATGTTGGAACCTGTTGACTTCCGTGCACCGCCCGGTGCACTCTCAGCTGTCATGCGGCCATGGCAGGGTGACAGCATCTATTTCGGCGGCGACTACAACCCCGAGCAGTGGCCCGAGCAGACCTGGTCGGAGGACATCGACCTGATGCGTCGGGCCGGGGTCAACCTGGTCTCCGTCGGCATCTTCTCCTGGGCGCTGCTGGAGCCCACCCCGGGCCGGTTCGAGTTCGGCTGGCTGGACCGGATCCTGGACCTGCTGCACGACGGCGGCATCCAGGTCGACCTGGCCACCGCCACCGCCAGCCCGCCACCCTGGCTGGCCCGCGCACACCCGGAGACACTGCCCCGCCGAGCCGACGGCGCGATTCTCTGGCCGGGCGGCCGGCAGGCGTACTGTCCCAGCTCCCCGGTGTTCCGCGAGCGGTCACTTGAGCTGGTACGCGCGGTCGCCGGCCGGTACGCCGAACACCCCGCCGTGGTCATGTGGCACGTCTCCAACGAGCTGGGCTGCCACAACGTGCACTGTTACTGCGATGTCAGCGCCAAAGCGTTCCGGGGATGGCTGCGGGAGCGCTACGGCGACCTGGACCGGCTCAACGACGCCTGGGGCACCGCCTTCTGGAGCCAGCGCTACGGCGACTGGGCCGAGATCAACCCGCCGCGCGTCGCGCCGACCTTCGCCAACCCCACGCAGCAGTTGGACTTCCTGCGCTTCTCCTCCGACGAGCAGCGCGCCCAACTGCGCGCCGAACGGGAGGTGTTGAAGACGCTGGTCCGCCAGCCGGTCACCACCAACTTCATGGTCGGCACGGGCGTCAAGCACATGGACTACCACTCCTGGGCCGCCGACGTGGACCTCGTCTCCAACGACCACTACCTGACCGCCGCCGACCCGCAGGCTCACCTCGGGTTGGCGCTCGCCGCGGACCACACCCGGGGCGTCGCCGGCGGCGATCCGTGGCTGCTGATGGAACACTCCACCAGCGCGGTCAACTGGCAGCCGCGCAACGTGGCCAAGCTTCCCGGGCAGCTGCGCCGCAACAGCCTGGCGCACGTCGCCCGCGGCGCGGACGGCGTGCTGTTCTTCCAGTGGCGCGCCTCGCGGGCCGGAGCGGAGAAGTTCCACTCCGCGCTGGTGCCGCACGCCGGCCCGGACACCAAGGTGTTCCGCGAGGTCTGCCAGCTCGGCGCGGACCTGAAGGCGTTGGCCGAGGTCCGCGGCAGCCGGGTCGACGCGGAGGTGGCGATCCTGTTCGACTGGGAGGCGTGGTGGGGGGTGGAGCTGGATTCGCACCCCAGCGCCGACGTCACCTACGCCGACCGGCTCAACGCCCTGTACGGCGCGCTGTGGCGAGCCGGCGTGACCGCCGACATCGTCCACCCGTCGGCCGACCTGAGCGGCTACCGGCTGGTCCTGGCGCCCACCCTCTACCTCGTCCGCGACGCCGACGTCCACGCACTGCACCGGTACGTCGAGGCCGGCGGCACGGCCGCGGTCACCTACTTCAGCGGCATCGTCGACGAGAACGACCACATCCGGCTGGGCGGCTACCCGGGGGCGTTCCGCGAGCTGCTCGGCGTACGGACCGAGGAGTTCTTCCCACTGCGCGAGGGCGAGCAGGTCCGGTTGGACGACGGCAGCACCGCCGACGTGTGGACCGAATGGCTGCACCCCGACGGCGCCGAGGTGCTGGCGTCGTACACCGATGGCCCTCTGCCCGGCGTGCCGGCGCTGACCCGGCACCGGGTCGGCGCGGGCGCCGCCTGGTACGTCGGCACCCGACTGGACGAGCCGGCCACCGACCGGCTGGTCGCCCGGCTCGTCGACGAGGCCGCCGTCCGCCCGGCGGCGCCGGCGCCGTCCGGGGTGGAGGTGGTACGACGACGCGACGGCGAGCGGACCTGGCTGTTCGTCATCAACCACACCGGGGCGGAGATCCGGCTCCCGGCGGCCGGCGTGGAGTTGTTGACCGGCGCGCGGTGTGCCGGTGAGCTGACGGTGCCGGCCGGTGAGGTGGCGGTCGTCCGTGAGGACCGGGCCGACGACCCGGTCTGACCCAGGCGACGGCCACGGCGCGAAGGAGGTTCCCCAGATGCTCGCCCAGCAGCGGCAGACCGCCATCCTCGATCTGATCCGCCAGCGCGGTGGTGTGCGGGTGAGTCACCTGGTCAGCCGGTTCGGCGTGTCCGACATGACGATCCGGCGCGACCTGGAGGTGCTGGCCGAGCGCGGCCTGGTCGACAAGGTGCACGGCGGCGCGACGCTCGCCGGGCCGGGTTCGGCCGAGGAGCCCGGCTTCGCCGCCAAGTCGGTCCGCCAACAGGCCGAGAAGCGGGCGATCGCCGAGCGGGCCGCGAGGATGGTGGAGCCGGGGATGGCCATCGCGTTGTCCGCCGGCACCACCACCGCCGCGCTGGCCACGCTCCTGTCCGACGTGCGGGGGCTGACCGTGGTGACCAACTCGATCCCGGTGGCCGACGCGCTGTACCAGAATCCGCGCGCCGACCAGACGGTCGTGTTGACCGGTGGCATCCGCACCCCGTCGGACGCGCTGACCGGGCCGGTCGCCGAGGCGGCGATCAGCGCGCTCAACGTCGACCTGCTGTTCCTCGGCGTGCACGGGCTCAGCCCACGCACCGGCTTCACCACGCCGAACCTGCTGGAGGCCGGGGTCAACCGGTGCCTGATCGGCGCCGCCCGCCGGCTGGTGGTGCTGGCCGACCACACCAAGTGGGAGACGATCGGCATCGCCACCATCGCCCCGCTGGAGGCCGCCGACGTGCTGATCACCGACGTCGGACTGCCAACCGAAGCGCGCACCACAATCGGAGAACAGGTAGGCGAACTAGTCCTAGTAGAACCCCCGGTCGGACCGCGGTTGGGTGGTGGAGAAGACCGAGGATCTGACCACCGGCGACCTGGTGCACCAC
>NZ_JAEVHM010000110.1 GCF_016802865.1 Micromonospora parastrephiae
CAACGGCGGTCCCGCCGTCGCCGGCCGGCACCGCCGGGCACCTCGGGCCGCGCCGGCTGACCACCGCGCCGCCGCCGCGGAGCTTTCATCTGGTGGACGCTGCGCGGGTCCCCGTCGTCGGCGACGCCGTCGCCGGTAGCGTCAGCGGGCATGACGGTCGTGCACCCGATCACCCGGGCCTGGATCACCACTGGCGGCACCGGCGCGCAGAACTACGACGAGTTCGCGGACGACGCGGAGATCACCGCGATCATCGAGGCGAACCCGCACAGTGCCCTCGGCATCGAAATGCCGCACCGGGCCCCGGAGAGCGCGGGGAAGTCCTTCCTCGACGCCCTGCCGGACGCGGTGGCCCGCCTCGCCGAGGCCAAGGCCGACGGCAGCTACACCCCCGCCGAGCAGGTGGTGGTGCTCTACCGGATCAGCGCCCCGGGCGAGCCACCGGCGTACGGGCTGTTCGCGATGGTGGACACCGACCAGATCTCCACCCGGGCCGACGAGCCGGGCCTGGTCATCCGTAACGAGGACGTGTTCATCGCCAAGGTGCGCGAGCGGGTGGCGCTCGCCGAGGCGCTCGGTCACCTGCTCTCACCCGTACTCCTGCTACAGACCGGGTGCGGCGACGAGCTGCACGCCGCGCTCGCGGCGGCGACCGACGCGGGCGGGGCGCCCGCCGCGACGGACACCGACCAGGCGGGGCGCACGCACGCCATCTGGCTGCTCGGCCCCGGCCCGGAGCAGGACGCGCTGACCGCCCTCGCGGGTGGCGGTGAGCTGGTCGTCGCCGACGGCAACCACCGCAGCCTGGCCGCCCAGACCGGTGGGCTGCCGCGCTTCCTGGCCGTGGTGACCACCCCCGCGTCGGTGGCCATCCAGCCGTACAACCGGCTGGTCAGCGAGCTGACCACCACACCGGACGAGCTGTTGGACCGGTTGCGCGCGGCGGGCGCCGAGGTCGAGCCGATCGACGGCCCGGTCGAGGTTCCGGCCACCGGCGGCGCCGTCCACCTCCGGCTGGCCGGCCAGGGGTACGCGGTGCGCCTGCCCGCCAGCGCCGCCGGCCGCCTGGAGAACCTGGACCACGCCCTGGTCGAGCGGCTGCTGCTGCGTGACGCGCTGGGCCTGGACCCGGGCGACAAGCGGATCACCTACGTCGGTGGGGACTACCCGGCGAGCTGGCTCACCGGTGAGGTCGACGCCGGGCGGGCCGAACTGGCCATCCTGATCGCGCCGGTGACCGTGGAGGACTTCGTCGCGGTGAACCTGGCCCGGGAGAAGATGCCCCGCAAGAGCACCTGGTTCACCCCGAAGGCGCGTGGCGGCCTGGTGGTCGCCGAACTGCCCCGCTGAATGGCCGCCGACCCGACCGTGTGACGAACCCGGCTCTCCGACGCCGCCCCCGCGACGTCGGAGAGCGCGGCCTGAGAGACTGCCCGGTATGCGCGTCTACCTGGGATCCGATCACGCCGGTTTCGAGTTGAAGGTGCACCTGGCCAACCACCTGGCCAAGCAGGGGTACGACGTCGTCGACGTCGGCCCGCACAGCTACGACCCGGACGACGACTACCCGACGTTCTGCCTGCACACCGGCGACCGTGTGGTGGCCGACGGGACCGGCCTCGGTGTGGTCATCGGTGGCTCCGGCAACGGTGAGCAGATCGCCGCGAACAAGGTGGCCGGGGTCCGTGCCGCGCTGGCCTGGAACGTCGAGACCGCCCAGTTGGCCCGCCAGCACAACGACGCGAACGTGGTCGCGGTCGGCGCCCGTCAGCACACCCTGGACGAGGCCACCGGCATTGTCGAGGCGTTTCTGAACACGCCGTTCTCCGGCAACGACCGGCACGCCCGGCGGATCACCCAGGTGGCCGAGTACGAGCAGACCCGGCAGCTGCCCGACCTGCCCTGACCCGGCGGGGGCGGTTCAGCGCGGCGAGCGGGGCAGGTCCTCGCGGGGCACCCAGTTGCGCCGGACGACCACCACCCGGGCTTCCGCGGCGGCCAGGTCGTCGTCGGTGGGGCGTGCCGCGTCCCGGGCCCGGAGTGCTGCGCTCAGCCCCACCTGGGACGAGCCGGAACCGACGAGCCCGCGCAGCCCGCGCTCGCCGTCGCGTTCGTCACCGCCCTGACCCCGACGGCGGGGCTGCGGCGGCTCGTCACCGTCGTGCACTCCCGCCGTGCTGGCCGTCGAGTCGTCGGCGCCCCGTCCGCCCGGGTCGGGGTCGGAATGGTGGCGTAGCCGTCGCCGTCGTCGGTCCGGGTCACCCATCAGCCGACCGTACCCTGCCCGGGTCGGATCCGGCGCTGTCGGACGGGGTGGGCGGGGAGGTTGGCCGCCTGGCTACCCTCGGATTCAGGCGGTGGTGGTGCCGTCGGTCAGGGGGAGGACGAGATGGCAGACCAGACGCAGCCGTGGGCGGAGCGGACCGTGGAGGTGCCACCGCAGGCCGGCGTCGGGGTGCCGCCGCAGCGCGACGGTTTCCGGCGGGGGGTTGCCCCGGTGGGTCAGCGGCGCACGCCGCGCACCGAACCGTTCCCGGTGGTCGAGCAGGAGCCCACCGGCGCCGGCTACCCGGACGAGCCGGCGCCGCGCCGTCCGTTGAGCTGGCACCTGGCGCAGCTGCGTCGTGGCGGTGAGTGGAGCACGGCGGCCGGTCTGTTCGCGTTCGTGTGCTGGGGGATCTGGGCGCTCTCCGGTGGCGGTGACCTGTCCGGCCCGCTGCTGGTGCTCGTGCTGAGCCTGCTGGTGGCGGTCGGCCTGTTCGCGCTGTCCCGGCTGGTCGGCCGGGTGGTGCTGGAGCGGCAGTTGGGGCGGGTCCGACGCAGCGCGCGCGGTGCGCACCTGGCGACGGCCGTCTTCCTCGTCGGCCTGGGCGTGGCCTGGTTGCAGCAGACCGAGTGGGTCGTCTCGGCCTGGAACTGGATCTCCTCGAACTGATCGCGAGGCGCGCACGGGCGGGTCGGCTCGGGGCCGCCCGCCCGTGCACCCGGTCGTCTCCCCACCAGGCAGGGCCGCTGCTTACCCGGCCGCACGGTTCATCCGTGGCCGGCCGGTTCGTGTGCGCGTCAGTGGTTGCCGCCGTGCCCCTCCGCGTCGCCCGCGGCGAGACGACCCGGGCGGCCGGGTCCTCGACGCCGGGCTCGCCGCCGTCCGGGGCGACCATCCCGTCGTAGTTGTACAGCGGGCCGCCGTCGTCGTGCTGCTTGGTGGTCTTGATGTAGCGGTGCATCATGCCGTCGATCTCCACCTCGACGAGGGCGTCGTCGCCGACGTCGAGGGTGCTGCCGTCACGAGGTCCGCCGATGAGGTGTGCCGTTGTCGTCGTGTCCATACCGAAGCCCTACCCAGCTGCCACCGATCGGAAACGGGTGAAATGTCGGCATAGCTGCCGGAGGGCCTTGGCGGCGTGGCCGGCCCGGTGGCGGTGCCGCGCCCCGGGCAGGACGCGGCACGCCGGGCGTCAGCCGGTGGCAGACTGGCTGGCGGCGTAGTCGCGGGCCACCCGGACCAGCTCGACGAGGCCGCCCGCGTACTCCTGGGACTCGGCGTGCGCCTCGTCGAACGGCGGCTGGAAGCCGACGCCCTCCCACTGGCCGGTGGCCGGATTCCACCGGTCGTTGCCGACCTCGAAGTCCCAGGCGAAGATGCCCAGCTCGTAGTAGAGCTGGTCGGCGGAGTTACCGGCGGCGGAGTAGAGCACGTCGGCGACCGGCCCGGTCTGCGACGGCCAGGTGACGGTGTCCCGCTCCTGCGCGATGGCGCCGACGATCCGCCGGGCGCTGTTCAGGAACAGCGTCGACTCGTCGATCGACGGCCGGGGCAGGGTGATCCGCCCGTCGGCCCGGTACGCCCCCGGCGGCCACATGAAGTACCCGCCGTAGGAGTGCACGTTCATCGCGAACTTGATGTTCGGATGGGCCTGCGCCAGCGCGATCACGTTGCGGCTCTCCGCCTCGGACAGCTCCGAGGTGCCCGCGTAGGTGCCGGAGAGACAGTTGGCGCTGGCACCCACGTAGCCATCGAAGTAGGACCCGACGGTGTAGTTGCGGTTGACGTCGACACCCCACGAGGTACGGTTGCGCGGGTCCGGCGGCCCGGTGCAGTGGTTGACCAGGTTCTTGCGCTGCATGTTGAAGTCGTTGAACGAGTAGTTCGCCCCGTCCGGGTTGACCGTCGGGATGACGAACACGTCGACCTGCTCCAGCAGCTGACGGGTGGCCGGGTCGGTGCGGGCGTTGGCCAGCATCCGCTCGGCGAACTCCAGCGTCACCAGCGGCGTGGCCCACTCCCGGGCGTGTTCCTGGGAGTACGCGAGCACGCCCACCCGGGAGCCGTCGCGGTGCACACCGAGGCGCAGCGCCTGCACCGTCCACGGCCGCGCCGGCACCTCGGTGCCCTGGAGGCCGTCGTCGAGCCGGGCCGGCCCGGCGACCGGCATCGGCAGGCCGGCCGAGCCGTCCTCGACGGTGGCCCGGAACCGCTTCGCCTGCCGGGCGTTGATGGCCGCCGCGACGTCGTCGGTGGTGCTCACCGTCTTGCCGGCGGCGTCGGTGGCCAGCGTCACGGTGAGGACGCGGTCGCGGTAGCCGACGGTCAGCGGCCGGTTGGGTCGGCCCGGGTCGACCGTGCGCACCTGCACGCCGTTCATGCCCTGGTCGCCGAAGCTCACCGACTCGACCACCACGGCGGCGGCCGCCGGATCGCCCAGGTACGCGACGGCGGTGCGCCGGTACCCCTGCGTCCGGTTCGGCAGGTCGATCACGTCCACCAGGTCCCGGTACTGGCGGGCCAGCCGCTTGATCCGCGCCTGGACGTCCACCGGCGTCAGGTACGCGTCGATGAAGTCCTTCTGGTAGCCGGCGGGCAGCGGCGGCGGGGTGGCGTTCGGCCAGAGCGCCGGCGTGACCGCCCGACTGACCCCGCCGAGGCTGGACGTGGCGGTCAGCTGGACCGGCCGGCTCGGCACCGGCTGGGGGAGCGCGTAGTGGTACTGGTACTCGCCGGAGTCCTCGAACCGGGACAGCGGGAACGAGCCGGTGGCGCCGTCGGCGGTCCGCCAGCTCACGGTGATCTCGACGTCCGGGTCGTCGGTGGCGGTGGTTGCCACCTGCGCCTGCAGGAACGTCTGCCCACTTGTGGTCCACCAGTACGCCTGCTGCACCTGGAGCGTGTCGACCGCCGCGGCGGTGGCCGTCCGCTGCCCGGCGCCCGATGCGCGCAGCCCGGCTGCGGTACGGGCCTGTGCCGCGCGGACGCTCTCGGCGTGGTGCCGACTGCCGTCCCCGGCACGCTGCACGATCTGCACGGCTGTCGCGCCCTGCGCGGTCAGGTCGGCGAGTTGGGCGCCGGTCAGCACCAGGTCGGCGAGGATCCGGCCGTCCCGTGCTCGGGGTCGGTTGGCCAGGTCGGCGCCGGCGGCGACGAGCCGGTCGAGCTGGGCCTGATCGCGCAGCTGCACCCGGACCAGGGCGGTCTCGGTGGCGGTCAAGGTGATCGGTGTGGCCGGGGCGGGTGCCGCCGCTCCGGAGCCGGGATGGGACAGCACCGCGCTGATCAGGATCACTGTGGTGGCGGCAGCTGTCCACCGTCGTCGGACGATCATGTGCCCTCCTGTGACGGACGTCGATGTGCTTGGTCCTTACACCAGTGCATAGATCGACATCTGTCAAGGCATACGGTCGGTGGGCAGCACGGCCGGCGTGTTTTCCCGGGGCGTGGCAGAGCGCACCCGGGGTTCTACTCGACGTACGCCAGCTGCACGAGGGTGGTACGACGGCCACGACGCACCAGCCGCCCCCGCCCGGGTGGCTGGACGGACAGATGGGCCTGCGGCCAGAGCTGGCCCTCCTGCCGCTCGCCGGAGAGCAGCAGACCGGCGCAGCCGACCTCCTTCATGCGCTGCGGCACCGGCTCGTGGACGGCCCGGCCGGCGCCGCCGCTGCGCCGGGCCAGCACCAGGTGGAAGCCGAGGTCCTTCGACTGCGGCAGGAACTCCAGGAACGGCGCCAACGGCCCGGCGCCGCCACCGGGCAGCAGGTCGTAGTCGTCGCAGAGCACGACGATCTCCGGCCCCTTCCACCACGAACGGTTCCGGAGCTGGTCGACGGTCAGGCTGTCCGGAGGCAACCTCTTGCGGACCTCGGCGGCGACGCCCTGCACCAGGCCCTGGGCGGCGGTGGCGGTCCCGGCGTACGCGCCGAGATACGCGTCGGGCACCGCGTCCAGCATGGTGCGCCGCAGATCGATGACGGCGAAGACCACCTGGTCGTCCGTGAACTGCGAGGTCAGGTCCCGGACCAGCAGACGAAGCAGGGACGTCTTACCGCTGGCCGAGTCGCCGAAGACGAGCAGGTGCGGATCGGCGCCGAAGAGATCCAGCATGGTCGGCCGCAACTCCGCCTCGTCGAGCCCGAGCCGGACCCGCCCGTCGGCGCGGAGCCCCGCGGACACCTCCTCGTACCCGATCATGGTGGGTAGCATCCGGATGGCCGGGGCCGACGGCCCGGTCCAGGCCGTGGCCACCCGGGACACCAGGTCGTCCAGCCCCTTCGACAGGGTGCCCACGTCGTCGCTGCCGTCTATCCGGGGCAGCGCGATGTGCGCGGTCAGGGCGTCCTGGGTCAGGCAGCGACCCGGGGTGTCGGCGCGCAGGTTCTCGGCGGCCTGCCGCTTGATCGTGGAGTCCAGCGGGTCGTTCAACCGGAACTCGATCTTCGAGCCGATCACCGCCTGAAGCTGCATCCGCAGGTCCGACCATCGACCGGCGGTCAACACCAGGTGTACGGCGTAGCCGAGCCCTCGCGCGCCGATGTCCTGCACGAGATCGGCGAGATCCTCGAACTCCGACTTGAGCACCGGGTAGTTGTCGATCACCAGCACCACGTCGGCGGCGGGCAACTCGGGCAGCCGACCCTCCCGGTGCATCCGCCGCATCGTGTCGATGGAGTCGATGCCGTGGGCGGCGAAGAGCTCCTCCCGTTCGGCCATCAGCATGCTGACCTCGGTCACCGTCCGGCGGATCCGGTCCCGGTCCAGCCGCCCGGCCACCCCGCCGACGTGCGGCAGCCCGGCCAACGCGTTCAGCGCCCCGCCACCCACATCGACGCAGTAGAACGCGATGTCCTGCGGAGTGTGGGTCAGCGCGGCGCCGGCCACCAGGCTGCGCAGCAACGTCGACTTGCCGGTCTGCGGTGCGCCGAGGATGCACACGTGCCCGCCGCCGCCGGAGATGTCCAGCACGAACGGCTCCTGCTTCTGCTCCGTGGGCCGGTCGAGCAGGCCGAGCGGGATCTGCAGCCGTCCGCGCCGTTCCACCGGGGCCACCAGGCCGTACGCCGGATCGGTCTCCAACGGGCCGACGACGGCGTCCAGTGGCAGCGCGGCCGGTAGCGGCGGCAACCAGATCCGGTGCGCCTGCCGCCCGTGCTCGCGCAGCCGGTCGACCACCACGTCCAGGGTGCTCGGCGCCGTGACGCTCTCGTCTGCCTCCGCCGACGACTCGTCGGTCGTCAAGGGTTTCGGCAGGTGCCGGGCCACGTTGTACATCAGGAACATCATCGGCACGGGTGCGGCGTCCACCACCTCCTCGCCGGCCGGCGGCCGGTACGTGCCGGACACGTACGCCGCCTTGAACCGTTCGAAGACCGTGGTGTCGACCTTCAGGTAGCCCGAACCGGGCAGCGGCGGCAGCCGGTACGCGTCGGGCACCCCCAGCACGGTGCGGCTCTCCTGCTCGTTGAAGGTGCGCAACCCCAGCCGGTACGACAGGAACGACTCCAGGCCGCGCAGCCGGCCCTCCTCCAGTCGCTGCGAGGCGAGCATCTGGTGGATTCCGATCGACCGGCCGATCCGGCCGATCGCGATGAACAACTCGATGAAGTCCGGTTTGGCGGTCAGCAGCTCGCTGAACTCGTCGATGATCACCATCAGGTTGGGCAGCGGAGGCAGCGGCCGGCCGGCGTCGCGCCGCCGGTTGTACTCGGTGATGTTGGCCAACTGGCCGGCGTCGAGCAGGATCTGCTGGCGGCGCTTCATCTCCCCCTGGATCGCGTCGTGCAGCCGGTCCACCAGCCCGGCGTCGTCGGAGAGGTTCGAGATCATCGCCGAGGTGTGCGGCAGGTGTTCCAGCCCGGCGAAGGTGGCGCCGCCCTTGTAGTCGACCAGGACCAGGCTCAGCCGTTCGGGCGGGTGGGTCATCGCGAGGGTGAGCACCAGCGTCCGCAGGACCTCGGACTTGCCGGAGCCGGTCGCTCCGACGCAGAGCCCGTGCGGGCCCATGCCGCCCAATGCGGCCTCCTTGAAGTCCAGGTGCACGGGGTTGCCGTCCGGGCCCACCCCGAACGGCACCGTGAGGAAGTCCGGCAGCACCCGGGGCGCCCACAGCGAGCGCACGTCGTAGCTCGCCTCGTCGACGATGCCGAGCAGGCCACGCAGGTCGACGGTCGCCTCCAGCGGGGCGTCGTCCACCGTGTCGGCCACCAGCCGCAGCGGCGAGACCCGCCGGGCCAGCAGCTCCATCTCCGTCAGGTCGAGCCGGTCGACCGTGCCGGCGGGCGCGCCGCGCAGCCGTTCGCGCTGGGCCAGGATCGCCTGTGCCCGACTGTCGGTGACCTTTCGCAGGTCCTGCACGGTGACCCGGTCGTCCTCGCAGAGCACCCGTACGTCGACATGGGACGGTTCGTGCTGCCGGTCGTCGACCAGCACCACCACCGCCATGCCCAGGTCGTCGGGGCTGAGACCGGCTTCGAGGTGGCCGAGCGGGTCAGCGCGCCCCGCCGAGATCTGGTCGACCACGACGACCAGCCGGCTGCCCCGGAACCGGTGCTGCGGGTCGCCCAGTCGCCGGGCCCGGCTGACCTCACCGACCCGCCGGGACAGCTCCGCGGTCAGCAGCGACGCCAGCGCCATCGGTTCGGCGGCCACGAGCCGTTGCGGGGCCGGGCCGTCGTACTCACTCGGGTGCAGGCAGTGCGGGAGCCACTTGAGCCAGTCGAACTCCAGCCCGGCGGTGCCACCGAGCAGCCAGGCGAGGCGTACGTCGTCCGGGGCGTGCAGGGTGGCGAGCTGCGCCACCAGCACCCGGATCAGGTTGCGGGTGGCGGCCGGGCTGCCGACCACCGAGACCACGCCGGTGACCGGCACCGCGACCGGCATGCCGTCGAGCAGCCGATCCCGGTCGACCACCAGCCGTGCGGCGGCCAGGGTCACCGGGTCCAGATCGACCAGCGGGTTGTTCTCGTCCGCCTGGAGGGTCACCCGGCGCCAGAGGCGATCCTGCCCGTGCCCGACCCGCAGCACCAGGAAATCCGGGTCGGTCAGCCGCCGCTCCCACCGCCGGTGCGGGTCACGGAGCAGGTCCGGCAGCACCTCCGGGGCGGGGTGCCGGTGCTGGGCCGCGGCCCGCTGGGTGACCGCGTCCGCCCGGATCTGGTCGCGTACCCGGTCGATGTACTCCAGGTACCGCTGCCGTTGCCGGGCGAAGCGTCGAGCCGCGCCGGTGCGCTGGGTGACATACGCGGCGATCCCCCCGAACACCGTGGCGACCAGCATGCCGAGCCCGGCGATCATCATGATCGGGTTCTGGTTGGCCATCATCATGAGCAACATGCCGGCACCGCCCATGATCGGGAGGAAGATCTGCATGACGCCCGCGAAACCGCCGCCACCGTCGGTCATCGCCGGTGGCGAGACCACGTCGAGCGCGGTCGGCTCCGGCTCCGGTGGCGGGACCCGGGCCGGTCGGTGGATCACCCGCTGCGTCATCGCGACCCCTTCCGGGCCGGACCGATCGGTGCCTCGGCCGGGTTACCGGTAGTGCTCCGACTGCCTACAGTAGTACCGGTCCACACACTGAGCCGACCGTGCGGGGACGGAGGGTCATGGCAACCCGATTCACCCGGGTGACCGTGGTGGCCGGCGGGCGGAGCCTCGACATCAGCCTGCCCGCGGCCCGACCGGTGCTGGAGTTCGTTCCGCAGATGTGCGAGCTGCTCTCGCTCGCGCCCGAGGCCGCCGGCCGCTGGAAGCTGTCCACAGTGACCGGCGGCGGGCTGGATCACCGCCGGTCGCTGGACGAGGCCGGGATCATCGACGCCGAGACGCTCTACCTGACCCCACCCGAGCAGGCGCCCCTGCCACCACTCGTCGACGACGTGGTGGACGAGGTCCAGACCACACTGGACGGCGACGGCAGCGAGTGGCGCGACACCGCCCGGATGACGGGCAGCGCCGCGCTGGCCGGCGTCGTGGTGCTGATCCTCACGTACGCGCTCACCACCATGCCGGTGCCGGTGGCGGTGGCCCCTGCCGCGCTGTTCACGGTGGCCGCCCTGGCGGTGCTGGCCGGTCGTGTGCGCGGCGGGCCCGGCGGCACGCTGCTGATCGCCGCGACCGTGCCGGCCTGGCTGGTCGCCGGCGTTCTGCTGGCCCGGGCCATCGGTTGGCCGGAGTCGGCCTGGTTCACCGCCGGCGCCCTGGGCGCCGGGGTCGGTGCCGCCCTGTTCGCCCTGGCGGGCGAGCGATGGTACGGCGTCGCGGCCGGCGGGCTCGCGGTGACGGTTCTCGGCGGGCTCGGCACCGCGCTGCTCGCCGCCGGGCTCGACCCGCAGCAGGCGGCGGCGGTGGGCTCGGTCGTGGTCGTCTTCGCGGTGGGGCTGGCGCCGCAGCTCGCGCTCAGCTCGGCCGGCCTCGTCGATCTGCTGCGGCGGCAGGAGGAGAGCCAGTGGGTCGGCCGGCAACTGGTCACCGCGGCGGTCCGCCGTGGTCAGTCCGTGCTGTCCGGTGTCGTGGTCGGCGTCGCGCTGGCTGCCACCGCCGCCTGCGTGGTGCTGCTGACCGGGCCGCCCGGCGTCGGCGTGGTGCTCGGCGGGGTGCTGGGGCTGGTGTTCGCGCTGCGGTCGCGGGTCTTCACGCGTACCGGTCAGGTGTTGCCCATGCTCGTGCCGCCGGTGACGACGGCTACCGTGGCGGTGCTCGGCGGCGTTCGCCTCACCGGCGCCGATGAGATGGTGACGGCCTGGTTGACCGTGGCCGGCGCCCTGGTGGTGGCGGCGGTGGTGCTCTGGGCCGGCGGTTCCCGGCTGGACGACGTCGGTGCCGCCCGGATGCGGCAGCTCTTCGACCTGGCCGAGGTGCTCGCGGTGGTCAGCCTCGCGCCACTGGTGATCGCGATCTTCGGTGGTTTCGACTGGGCGGCCGGCTGACCCGGGGGGGGGGCGACCGCAGGCGCTGATCAGCCGATCAGCGCGACCGGGACTGTGCGGGCAGGACCGCCGCGGCCGGCTCCGGCGGGTCCGCCAGCACTGCCGATCCGACGAGGAAGGCACGTGTGCCGTCCGGCGCGGGTTGCGTGGCAGCGGCCGGGCCCAGCCCCCGTTTCTGGCGTTGCTCGGCGAGCAACCCGCCGATACTGGTGATCGCCCAGACCGCGACCAGCAACAGGGCGCCGACGACCAGGCTCGCGATCACGGTCGCGTACGGGCGGCGCAGATCGCGTGGGCCGCGCCGTGACCCGTGCAGGAGCGCGGCCTTGGCGGTGGCGGTGCGCAGCGTGTGCGCCTCGACCACCACCCTGTCCCGGCTGTCAGCCACGGTCGCGCCTGCGCCGGCCGTCAGTCATGGTCGTCGCCCCGCTCCGCTTCCCCGGCGGCTGCCACGTCGGCCTGATCGGCTGGTTTGATGCTCTGCGCCACCGCGACGATCACCTCGGTGAGGACCTGCTCCATCTCGGGGTGTGGTGTTGCGGCGCTCAGCACGGCCGTCCAGGTGGTGCCGGGCAACGGCAGGAACAGCTGCAACACCGTCGAACGCACCCGGGTCAGGCCGCCCGGCGGCACCGTGGAGGCGATGTCGCGGTGCAGCACGCCCGGCCCGAGCGGGGTATCGACCTCCTCAGCCGTGCCGGTGCGCGGCAGTGTCTGCCGGATCAGGGCGAGGCCGGCCGGCTGGGGCGCGGAGTCGAACCAGCCCAGGTGCAGCCCCGCGCTGCCGACCGCACCGGTGGACATCCGACCCAGTTGCACCAGGCTCAGTGAGGCGCCGGCACGTTGGCAGTCGGCGACGAGCTGCTCGACGAACTGGAGAACCGCCCGTCGTTCGGCGGCGCGCAGCCGCTGGCCGAAGAACCGGTCGTCGACCATCCGGGCGGCGCTGCGCTGCCACGATTCCGGATGGGTGTCGAGCAGCGCCCAGTCCGAGGGAATCCCGATGAACCACGCGAAATCGGGATGCGGGGCATGAGGATTGAGTTTCAGATCATGGGCGGGTAGCGGATCGAGCATCGAGACGTCGCTCACGCAGCACCCCTACGATTCGGTCGGGCGCAGCGCGGCCGCGGTCTGGTTGTCGAAGTCGGCGACCATCTTGCCGATCGCGCTGGAGAGCCCGCCCCACTCGCCGATGTTGTTCATCAACTCGAGAAGGCTGGTCTTCCACTCGTCACGGAAATCAGAGATCGCGCCCTGGATATCGGCATGATCACCGGTGAGGCCGGCACAGTCGGCCACCCCGCGATGGTCCGTTTCCAACTGATCAGCGAGGGTGGTCAGATTTCCGCCTAGGCTCACCAGCGTCGCGTAAGGATACTGAACGTACGTCATCCCGCCTCCCCGTCGTCAGTCAGTAAGGCTAACAACCAACGTCTATACGGGAGAACCCGATGACCGACTACCGACATATCGGCCGGACGATGGTGCGAGCCCTCGACCCCCGCATCACCGCGCGGGTGCGGGCCGAGCGGGAGCGCCTGGAGATCCTCTCCGCCCGGCTCCGTCCGGGGACGATCGCCGTGGTCGGACCGGGCTCGGGCACCGGCCGCTCCACCGTGGCAGCCCTGGTGACCTCGGCGTTGGCGCGGCACCAGGGCGGCGGGGTGCTCGCCGTGGACACCGGCCGCGGCGGCGGCCTGCACGCCCGGCTGGCGACCCGGCCCGCCGGGTCCACCGAGGCGGTGTTAACCGGTCTCGGCCTGCGGGGCGCCACCGCCGGCCGCCGTCCCGCGGTGGGTCAGCGGTGGCTGCGGGAGCACCTCGCGCTGGCCGAGCGGGCAATGCTGCTGGCCGGTCCCCCCGGTGGCGCCGGGTCACCGGTCACGGCAGCCGAGTACGGCACCGTCTCGGCCACCCTCAGCCGCTGGTTTCCCGTGCGGGTCGTCGACACCCCGCCACTGACCGGCGATCCGGTCGTACCGGCGGTGCTCACCCGGGCCGACCGGGTGGTGCTCGTGGCGCCGAGCGACGATCGTGGCCTCCGCTGGCTGGCCGACTGTCGGTTGTGGATCGTTCCGCTGCTGCGCGAGCCGTTCGAGCGGGTCGGTGTGCAGGTGCTGGTCCATCGGGACGCGCAACCGCCCGCTGCCGCCGCTCGGCTGTCGCCGGGCGAATCCGGTGACGTTCCGACTTTCGTGCTGCCGTTCGACCCGGCGCTGCGGGCCGCCGGCGCGCTGCGGTGGGCGGATCTTTCCGCCCGCACCGAGGAGATAATTCTCGACATTGCCGCGCAGATTGTGCGAGATATGCGACTCAGGTAACGCTCAATGGCCGTGGCGCGTCTATGTTCGAATGACTGTGGGTCGAGTTCACGGGAGGGGCTTCGGATGGGTGCGAAGTTTTCGATCACCGACAATGCGGTCAATCAACACTCGTCAAACCTGGACACTTCGGTCGCCGCCTTGAACAGTCAGGCGCGGTCGTTCATCAGCGCGATCGAGCCGCTGCCGGCGGTGTGGAAGGGTGCGGCGTTCCAGAGTTGGGACCAGCTGACCCAGCGGTGGAACACGGCGATGGCCGACCTGAACAAGGCATTGACGGACATCACGAGCCGAGTTGGTTCGGCGGGGCAGCTCTACGACACCTACCACTCGGAGCAGACCAGCCAGTTGCAGTCGACCATGGGGTCGGCCAACTGGGATGGCGCGAAGTTCCGCGGCTGACGGGGAGGTTACGGGGATCATGGGTGACGTCTTCAGTTACGACGAGTCGACCGCTGGGTCGGCGCAGGGCGACATCGCTTCGGTCGCCAACGGGGTCCAGGCGAGCCTCGACGATCTGACCAACTTCGTCACCCGGGTGAAGGCCAACTGGGAAGGCGACGAGATGGAGATCTACAACGGTATCCAGATGCAGTGGAACACTGCCGCGGACACCGTGAAGCAGATCCTCGACTCGGTCAAGCAGGCCCTGGGTCAGACCACGACGTCCGTGCAGGAGATGCGCGGTCAGGTACGGGGGACTCTGCAGGGCTGATCCGTCCGGCGTGGCGGCGTCCGGGCGTCGATCGACGTCCGGACGCGTCGTGGCGGCAGGTGGTGCCGGGCGGGGCGGCGTACGAGCGACCGTCCCCGCGCCGGGGCTCAGTGGGTGGTTGCGGGCTTGTAGGCGTGGACACGGGGAAGGTCCGGGCGGGATGGCTGAGTTTCCGGCGCATCTGTTCAGGATGGAAGGCGACCCGTCGGCGATCCGGTCGTCGGCGGGGAAGTGGCAGGATTTCGGCTCGGCGGCGACTCAGGCCGCGGGTCAGATCACCGGTCTGGACACTGGTCAGTTCGTCGGACCTGAGGGTGATCTGTTCCGGGAGGGGCTGAACGCGCAGATGCCGGGGCATCTGCGGATCACCGGTGACGCGTTCGGCAAGGTGTCGACCGGGTTGACGACGTTCGCGGACTCGCTGTCGTCGTTGCAGGATCGGATGCGCCCGTTGGCGCAGCGTGCTCCCGGTCTGTGGGCGGCGTTGCAGAGCGCGCGGGGGCGGGCGGACCGCGCCGAGCAGGCGGACCGGCGCCACGAGCAGGAAGTGGCCGACCGGCCGCCGGATCAGGCGCCGGCCGAGCCGGACACGTACCGCTCCGACAGTGGCGCGGCCGGTGCCGCGTTGTCGCAGGCTCAGCGGGACTGGGACGAGTGCGTGGCTCAGGCCGGCACCCTGCGGGGTGAGTTGTCCACGGCGGTGCGCGACTGCGTACGGGTGGTCAACGACGCCAAGGGCCTGCGCTTCAAGGAGAACCCGAAGTGGTGGGACCTGAAGGGTCAGTTCACCAACTTTGTGCGAGACAACCAGGAGTTGCTGCAGAAGCTCTCCGGCGCGCTGAAGATCGTGTCCCTGGTGGCCGGTCTTCTCTCCTTCATTCCCGTGCTCGCCCCCATCATGGGCCCGATCGCCATCGCGGCCGGCGCCGCCGCCCTGCTCATCGACGCGTCGCTCTACGCCGCGACCGGCAAGGGCAGTCTCACCAACCTGTTGATCGATACGGTGCTCACGGTCGTACCCATCGGTCGACTGGCCAAGCTGGGCAAACCAGCCATGGCCCTCGCCAAGCGCGGCCTGCCGGCTCTCGCCAGGGGCCTCGGCAAGGCGCGATCGGCGATCCCGAACATGCCTCGCCCGAGCATTCCCATGGGATTGCGCAGGTGTGCGGGTGACCCGATAGACGTGGCCAGTGGCGAGGTGGTGCTCACCCAGATCGACGCCGAACTGCCCGGTCTGCTCCCGCTCGTCCTGAGCCGTAGTCACCTGTCCTCCTACCGGGTGGGCCGGTGGTTTGGGCCGTCCTGGACGTCCACCCTCGACCAGCGCGTCGAGGTCGACGACGACGGAATCTGCTTCGTCGCCGAGGACGGGACGGTCCTCACCTACCCGACCCCTCCGGCCGCCGGGGCGGTCATGCCGGAGACGGGGCCGCGCTGGCCGGTCACCTCGACGGTCGACGGATACCGGGTCGACCAGCCCGAGACCGGTCGCGCCCTGCACTTCCAGACGGTGCCCGACCATCCCGAGCCGGAGGGCGAGGGTCAGCCCGTCCGGGTGCTGCCCCTGGCTGCCGTCACCGACCGCAACGGGCACCGGATCGACCTGGCATGGCAGGACGGGGCGGTCACGGAGATCCAGCACAGTGGGGGATACCGACTCGCGGTGGACACCCTGCACGGCCGGGTGATGGCACTGAGCCTGCTCGACGCGGAGCCCTCCGGTGACGCCCGGACCCTCGTGCGGTTCGCCTACGACGAGGAGGGTCACCTCGCCGAGGTGGTCAATGGTTCGGGGCTTCCGCTGCGGTTCGGGTATGACGGCGACGGCCGGCTGACCCACTGGCAGGACCGCAACGAGCAGGAGTACCGCTACACCTACGACGAGCAGGGACGCTGCGTGGCCGCCACCGGCTCCGGCGGTTTCCTGTCCGCGCGGTTGCACTACGACCCGGCGGCCCGGACGACCGCTGTGGACGACTCGCTCGGGCACACCACTCTCTACGAGCTGACCGACCGTGGCCAGACCCAACGGGTCACCGACCCGCTGGGCAACGTCACGGCCTTCACCTGGGATCGTTTCGACCGAAAGCTGACCGAGACCGATGCCCTCGGGCGGACCACTCGTTGGTCCTACGATGACGACGGCAACCTGGTCGAGGTCACCCGCCCGGACGGCAGCCGGGTGTCCGCGTCGTACAACGATCTGCGTCAGCCCGTCGTGGTCACCGACGTCGACGGCGCGGTCTGGCGGCGCGAGTTCGACGAGCGCGGCAACCTGACCATGGTCACCGACCCGATCGGCGCCGCGACCCGCTACCGGTACGACGAGGCCGGTCACCTCACCGAGGTGACCGACGCCCTCGACAACACCCTGCTGGTGACCACCGATCCGACCGGGCTGATCAGCCAGGTCACCGAGCCCACCGGGGCGGTGACGAGTTATCGGCGAGACTCGGCCGGACGAGTTTCCGAGCTGACCGATCCGCTCGGCGGCACCACTCACCTCGGTTGGACCGCCGAGGGGCGGCTTGCCTGGCGGCGTACCCCGGACGGTGCGAGCGAGGAGTGGACCTACGACCCGGAGGGCAACCTGGTCACCCACGCCGACCAGACCGGGGCGACCATCGAGTTCGAGATCGGGCCGTTCGACCTGCCGGTGGCACGTACCGAGCCGGACGGCGCGCGGCTGTCCTTCGCCTACGACACCGAGTTGCGGCTCACCACGGTCACCAACCCGCAGGGCCTGGCCTGGCGCTACGACTACGACCCGGCCGGGCGGCTGATCGCCGAGACCGACTTCAACGGCCGGACCCAGACCTACACGCACGACGCCGCCGGCCAACTGGTGGCCCGCACCAACGGCGCCGGGCAGGCCACCGAGCTGGTTTGGGACGTGCTGGGCAACGTCGTGGAGAAGCGGACCGCCGAGGGCGTCACCGCCTTCGGGTACGACCCGGTCGGCCGTCTGCTGCGGGCCAGCTCGCCAGATGTCGATCTCCGGATCGACCGGGACCCGCTGGGCCGGGTGCTCGCCGAGATCCGCGACGGTCAGTCGGTCACCTCGTCCTACGACGTGCTCGGCCGGCGGACGCACCGGCGTACCCCCTCAGGGGTGCACAGCGTGTGGGAGTACGACGCCGGCCACCGACCGTCGGCCCTGCTCACCGGGGGCGCGACGGTGAGCTTCACCCATGACGCGGCCGGCCGGGAGACCCGGCGGGCCGTCGGCGGTCTCGCTCTCACCCAGAGCTGGGACGCCAATCACCGGCTGCTCGCCCAGATCCTCACCGTCAGTCCCACGGACCCGGCCGCGGTGCCGGATCTGATCGCCCACCGGGCCTACCGGTACCGCGCCGACGGCTACCTGACCGACATCGCCGACCAGCTCACCGGCGGGCGCCGACTCGAGTTGGACCGGGCCGGCCGGATCACCGCCGTGCAGGCCGACGACTGGACCGAGCGGTACGCCTATGACGAAGCCGGCAACGTGGCCAGCGCCGCCTGGCCCGGGTCGGATGATGGCGGCGCGGCCCGGGGTGAGCGGAAGTACACCGGCACCCTGGTCCGGCGGGCCGGAGACGTGCGGTACGAGTACGACGCGGCCGGTCGGATGACGCTGCGGCAGCGCAAGGAGCGCTCGACCAAGCCGTCGACATGGCGGTACTCGTGGGACAGCGAGGACCGGCTGATGGCCGTCAGCACACCCGACGGCACCCGCTGGCGCTACCGGTACGACGCGCTCGGCCGCCGGGTCGCCAAGCAGCGCCTGGACGCCGACGGCGGGGTGGTCGAGCAGGTCGAATTCGCCTGGGACGGTCCGCGGCTGATCGAACAGACCCGTCGAAGCGGTGACGGTGACCGGAGCAGCACCTGGGAGTACGCCCCCGACACGTTCACGCCGATCAGCCAGACCGACGGGCTGTCGCGTCAGGACGAGGTGGACCGCCGCTTCTACGCGATCGTGACCGACCTGGTCGGTACGCCCACCGAGCTGGTCAGCCCGGACGGCGAGGTCGTCTGGCAGCAACGCACCACCATCTGGGGAGTCCCGACCCATGTCAGCGCCGCGGGGGTGGACTGTCCACTGCGCTTCCCGGGCCAGATCCACGATCCGGAGACCGGCGCCTCGTACAACTATCACCGCTACTACGACCCGGACACCGCCCGCTACGCCTCCACCGACCCGCTCGGCCAGCAGGCGGCACCCGATCCGCACGCGTACGTGCGCAATCCGACCGACGAGATCGATCCCTTCGGGTTGGCCCCCTGCAAACCACTCGCGAAGTTCGCGAAATGGATCAATGGCGGCAACAACTTCATCCGGATCGGCCGGATCATCCCGGGAACACCGGTCCGGGTGTCCCTGGGGCCCGCGCCCAAGCACTTCAAGAAGTTGGGCTCGTTGGGCAAGGCCCTGTCGCCCGTCCACCTGCACCTCGAGTTGCGCAAGGTCGGCATTGACCTGAATTGGCTCGGTAAGTCCTATTACAAGAGTTGGTAGCTGATGGCTCAGAGGATGGGTAGCGAGATCGACCTCGTGATGGCGAGGCTGGGGGAGCGTGGCTTCGACGTCAACGTCGAAGCTGAGGATGAGCTGCGCACGTACCGCGTCTCGGGGACTTCCTTCCACCTGCGGGTGGGCGTAGGTGTGAAAGGGATCCTGCTCGACTTCGTCGTCGACCGGGACGGGGAGTCGCCCGAGCTTCGACACAGTATCGACACCGATCTGTATGACGTGTCCGATCCCCGTCAGCGATGGTTCGCGGACGAGATCGAACGCGACATC
>NZ_JAEVHM010000111.1 GCF_016802865.1 Micromonospora parastrephiae
GGTGCCGATCAGCGCGCACGCGTTGTTCAGCCGCCCGCTGGTCACCGCGCCGACGTCCACCTTCGTCATCACCGTCGACCCGTTCACCAGTCCCAGTTCCTGATCACCGACAACGCCCGGCCCGTCTTCGGGCCGAGCGCCATTCACCCACAAGGGCGACCGCCTGCTCGGGGCGTGCTTCGGAGCCACCACCACGGTGACCGACGTGGTGGCCGAGCTGGAACGGCGCTACCCGCCGGTCTGGGCGGAGGAGTGGGACCGGGTGGGCCTGGTGCTCGGCGAGCCGGCCGCCCCGGTCCGCCGGGTGCTCTGCGTGGTCGACGTGGTGCCCGAGACGGTCGCAGAAGCTCTGGCCGTCGGCGCCGACATGATCGTCGCGCACCACCCGTTGCTGCTGCGCGGGGTCTCCTCGATCGCGCCGACGACGTTCAAGGGGCGGATCGTCCACCAGCTGATCCGCGCCGGGGTGGCGCTGTACGTGGCGCACACCAACGCCGACGTGGCGTCCCCAGGTGTCTCCGACGCCCTCGCCGCCCGGTTCGGCCTGACCGGGCTGCGCCCACTGCACCGGCCCGCGCCCGGCTCGCCGGCGGCCGGCGACGATCGGGGGATCGGCCGGATCGGTGAGCTGCCCCGCCCGATGACCCTCGCCGAGCTGACCCGGCACGCCGCCGCCGTGCTCCCCGTCACGTCCTGGGGAGTTCGCGCCGCGGGGGATCCCGGGCGTATGGTTCGTACCCTCGCCGTCAGCGGCGGGTCGGGGGACAGCTTCCTCGGCGCCGCGACCGCCGCCGGGGTGGACGCGTTCCTCACCGCCGACCTGCGGCACCATCCGGCCGGCGAGCACCTCGCCGCCGATGGTCCCGCCCTGATCGACGCCGCCCACTGGGCGACCGAACGACCGTGGCTGGACGACCTGGCCGCTCTCCTGCGGGAAGCGCTGGGCGTCGAGACGCTGGTGTCCGACCTGGACACGACCCGTGGACCGTACACGCCGCCGCACCCGTTGTGGACGACAAGGAGCCCGACCGTGAAGGCTGACCCCCAGGTGCAGCGCCGCCTGCTCGACCTCCAGGCGATCGACACCAACCTCGCCCAGCTCGCCCACCGCCGGCGTTCCATGCCGGAGCGGGCCGAGCTGGAGGCGCTGGCCCGGGAGCTGTCGTCGTTGGAGGACGAGCGGGTCCGCGCCCAGGTGGCGGTGGACGACCTGGACCGGGACATCGCCCGGCTGGAGAAGGACGTCGAGCAGGTCCGTGCCCGTAAGGAGAAGGACCAGAACCGGTTGGCCGCCGGCACCGGCCCGGCCCGGGAGCTGGAGGCGCTCCAGCACGAGCTGGTCTCGCTGAACCGGCGCCAGGGTGACCTGGAGGACGCCGAGCTGGAGCTGATGGAGCAGCGGGAGACCGCCCAGGGCGTGCTGGACGGCGTGGAGCTGCGGCTGGCCGACACCCGGGAGAAGCGGGCCGCCACCGAGCAGCGCCGGGACGAGGCGCTGGCCGAGATCGCCAAGGAGGAGGAGTTCAAGCGGGGGGCCCGTCAGCCGCTCGCCGCCGACCTCCCGGCCGAGCTGGTCACCCTCTACGACAAGATCCGCGAGGACACCGGGCTGGGTGCCGCGCTGCTCACCGCGGGCCGCTGCGGCGGCTGCCGGCTGGAGCTGTCCGGCGCCGACCTGGCCCGGATCCGCAAGGCCGCCCCGGACGACGTGGTCCGCTGCGAGGACTGCCGACGGATCATGGTCCGCACCAACGAGTCGGGTCTGTAGGTCGTGGCGCCGCGCGTGGTCGTCGTCGAGGCCGACGGCGGGTCCCGGGGCAATCCGGGACCGGCCGGCTACGGCGCGGTGGTGCGCGACCCGGAGACCGGCGAGGTGCTCGCCGAGCGTTCCGAGTCGCTCGGTACGGCGACCAACAACGTCGCCGAGTACCAGGGCCTGATCGCCGGGTTGACGGCCGCCGCCGAGCTGGGCGCCGCCGAGGTGGACGTCCGGATGGACTCCAAACTGGTGGTCGAGCAGATGTGCGGCCGGTGGCAGATCAAGCATCCCGGTCTGCGTCCGCTCGCCGCCCAGGCGGCCGGGCTGGTGGGCCGGTTCACGGCGGTGCGGTTCGCGTGGATCCCACGGGAGCAGAACCGGCACGCCGACGCGCTCGCCAACGCCGCCATGGACGCCGCCGCCGGTCGACCCGCGCGGACCCCGACGACGGGCCAACCTCCGGCGACGCCCGCCACCGGCAGCGACCCGGCGACCGCGCCGGCGTCCTGGGAGCCGCGCCCGACCTTCACCGCCACCCGCCTGATCCTGGTCCGGCACGGCGAGACCGAGTACACCGAGCAGCGGCGGTACTCCGGCCGGGGCGACGTGCCGCTCTCCGAGCGCGGCCGGGCCCAGGCCGCGGCCACCGGCGCCCGGGTGGCCGCGCTGGCCCCGTCGGTCGCGGCCGTGCTCAGCTCACCGCTGTCCCGGTGTACGGCCACCGCCGCGGCGATCGCCGAGGCGCTCGGTGACGTGCCGGTGCGCACCGAGGACGACCTGATCGAGTGCGACTTCGGTCAGTGGGAGGGGCGCACCTTCGCCGAGGTACGCGAGGGCTGGCCGGGGGAGATGGACGCCTGGCTCGCCTCACCCCGTGTCGCTCCGCCCGGGGGTGAGTCGTTCACCCAGGTCGCCGAACGCGCGCACCGCGTGATCGCCGGGCTGCTCACGGCGTACCCCGGGGAGACCGTGGTGGTCGTCTCGCACGTGTCGCCGATCAAGCTGGTGCTGCGCGACGCCCTCGCGGCCGGCGACGGCTTCCTGCACCGGCTCTTCCTGGACGCGGCCGGCATCTCGGTGCTCGACATGTGGCCCGACGGCGGCGTCGCGGTGCGCACGGTCAACGACACCGCCCACCTCGCGGCCGGCTGAGCCGGCCCTCCTCCGTCCGCCCCGCCGGTCGGTCGCGCCGTTCGGCGCAGCCGGCCGGCCGTTCGGCGCAGCACCTCCCGAGTGATCCACGTGACCGCTGTCACAGAGTCGTAGCCTCCGGCCGTTACATCGAGAGCCTCGACTCCCCGGAGGTGTGTCAGATGGCTGCACCGGAACCGGAGGCGCCCGCCACGGCGCCGTCCAGGGCGAAGGACCACAGCCCCTGGAACTGGTTGCTCTTCATTCCCATCGTGGTGCCGCTGATCCCGGTCTTCTTCAATGGCGACTCGCCCCGGGTGTTCGGCTTTCCGCGTTTCTACTGGCTGCAACTGGCGTTCATCCTGCTCGGCGTCGGCACCACGACGCTGGTGTACCAGATGACCAAGAAGCGGGGTGACTCCTGATGTGGCGGGACCATCTCACCGAGATCATCGTCTTCTCCCTGCTGTTCCTGCTGGTCAGCGCGATGGGTTTCGTGGCCGCCCGGTGGCGGGCGCCGAAGGACATGGCGCACCTGGACGAGTGGGGGCTGGGCGGGCGCAGCTTCGGCGGCTGGATCACCTGGTTCCTGGTCGGCGGTGACCTGTACACGGCGTACACCTTCGTGGCGGTGCCGGCGCTGATGTTCGGCGCGGGCGCGGCCGGGTTCTTCGCCGTGCCGTACACCATCGTCATCTACCCGCTGGTCTTCCTGGTGCTGGTCCGGCTCTGGTCGGTGTCACACCGGCACGGGTTCGTCACCCCGGCGGACTTCGTCCGCAACCGGTTCGACTCGCCGGTGCTGGCGCTGCTGATCGCGATCACCGGCATCGTCGCCACCATGCCGTACATCGCGTTGCAGCTGGTCGGCATCGAGGCGGTGCTCAAGACGATGGGCGTCACCGGTGACAACGCGCTGGCCCGGCACCTGCCGATCATCATCGCGTTCGCGATCCTGGCCGCGTACACCTACCAGTCGGGGCTGCGCGCGCCAGCGCTGATCGCGTTCGTCAAGGACAGCCTGATCTACATCGTCATCCTGGTGGCGGTCGTCTACCTGCCGTACAAGCTGGGCGGCTGGGGGGACATCTTCGCCGCCGCGGACGCGAAGTTCGACGCGTCGCCCAACCCGAACGACGGCATCCTGCTCAACGGCAACAACCAGCTCCAGTACGTGACGTTGGCCCTCGGGTCGGCGTTGGCGCTCTTCCTCTACCCGCACAGCATCACCGGTGTGCTGGCCAGCCGGAACCGCGACGTGATCAAGCGGAACATGTCGGCGCTGCCGGCGTACAGCCTGCTGCTCGGGCTGATCGCGCTGCTCGGCTACATGGCCATCGCGGCGGGCGTGAAGCCGCTCCCCGGCGCTTCGGCCGGCAGCGTGGACAACAACACCGTCGTGCCGCTGCTGTTCGACCAGCAGTTCCCGGACTGGTTCGCCGGTGTGGCGTACGCGGCGATCGGCATCGGCGCGCTGGTACCGGCGGCGATCATGTCGATCGCGGCGGCGAACCTGTTCACCCGCAACATCTACAAGGAGTACCTGAAGCGGGACGCCTCCCCGGCGCAGGAGGCCAACGTCTCGAAGATCACCTCGCTGGTGGTGAAGGTCGGCGCGGTGGCCTGCATCGTGTTCCTCGACCCGCAGTTCTCCATCGACCTCCAGCTGATCGGTGGCGTGATCATCCTCCAGACGCTGCCGGCGGTGGCGCTGGGCCTCTACACCCGCTGGTTCCACCGCACCGGCCTGATCGTCGGCTGGGCGGTCGGCATGGCGTTGGGCATGTGGATGCTCTACCAGGTGGCCAGCCCGACGAGGAAACACTTCGGCGGCTCGGCGTTCCCGCTGTCGGAGTTCGGCTTCGACACCACCAGGACGATCTACGTCGGCATCGTGGCGGTGCTGGTCAACCTGGCCGTCGCGGCGCTGGTGACGCTGGCGTTGCGGGCCGCCAAGGTGGCCGAGGGCGTCGACGGCACCACGCCGGACGACTACTTCGCCGACGAGGGCGACCCACGGGTCACCCCGGGCGCCGATCGCGACGCCAACGCAGCCCGCGAACCCGTAGCCTGACCCCGCCGCGCGGTCCCCGCGCCGCGGTCCCCGCCTCCGCGTCATCATGAGTTGTGGTGCCCGGTCGGTGGTGATTCACGCCGATCGTCCCCCACCACAACTCCATGATCGACGAAGCGGGGTGTGGGGAGGGGAGGTCCGGGTTAGCGGCGGCGGTTGCGGGTGACCAGGGCCTGGTTGAGGCGGCCCAGGAGGGCTGCCAGGGTGGCGCGGTCCTCGGTGCTCCAGTCGGCCAGCATGTCGCCGTAGAGCCGGGTGCGGGCGGCCTGCACGGCGGCCATCCGCTGCAGGCGGCCGGGGTGGGGGAGATGACCGTGCCGCGGCCGTCGGTCGGGTCGGCGGCGCGGACGATCAGGCCGTCGCGTTGCAGGGCGGAGACCTGCCGGGTCACCGTCGAGCCGTCCAGGTTGAGTCGGGCGGCGAGCGCGGAGACGTTGTGTGGGCCGGCGTCGGCCAGGTGGCGCAGGATGACGTACGCCGCGCGGTCCAGCACCCGGTGCTCGGCGGTGCCGGTGGCTCGGCGGGTGGCCTCGCCGAAGCGCATCAGCAGGGCCACCTCGGTCTCGATCCGGCCGAGGGTGGCCTCTTCGGCGTCGGTGTCCGCGGAGTGGTCGTCGCTCATAGCTGTATGATACAGAATAAGTACCTGTACGATACAGCTAATTTGGGGAGTCGGAGTGGATCGGCGTTCCGAACCGAACCGCAGTGCCATCTACGCCACCACACTGGTGGCCTTCCTCGCCATCGCCGGCATCGCCGTCGTCGACCCGATCCTGCCGGCCATCGGCGCCGCGATCGGGGTCACCGCCTGGCAGGTCGAGCTGCTCTTCACCGCGTACATCGCGGTGATGGCCCTCGGCATGATCCCGGCGACCCTCGCCAGCGGCCGGTTCGGCTTCAAGCCGGTGTTGATCACCGGCGTCTCCGTGGTCGGCGTGGCCGCGATCCTCGCCTCGCTCAGCGACAACATCGTGCAGCTCTCCGTGCTGCGCGGCGTCTGGGGGCTGGGCAACGCGATGTTCTTCGCCACCGCCATGGTGGTGCTGGTCAATCTCGCCGTCGACCGGGAGTGGGTGGTCGGCCTCTTCGAGACCGCCCTCGGACTCGGCTTCGCCGTCGGTCCGCTGATCGGTGGCCTGCTCGGCGAGGTCAGTTGGCGGCTGCCGTTCTTCGTCTGCGGCGTGTTCATGGTCCTCGCCCTCGGCGTGGCCGCCCGCAAGCTGCGCGAGCCCACCAACCGGCAGGCCCCGGTACGCGTCGGCCACATCTTCGCCACCTACCGCCGCCCGGCGTTCATCGCGCTCTGCGCGGTCACCGCCGCGTACAACTTCGTCTTCTTCGTGGTGCTCGGCTACACGCCGCTCTTCCTGGGCCTCGACGTCATCCCGCTGGGGCTGGCGTTCACCGGGTGGGGGCTCGGCCTGGCCACCGGCATCCTGGTGATCGGCCACCGGCTGGCCCACCGGATCGGTGCCGTGCAGACCGTCGGCGTGGCCATCGCCGGGCTGCTCGTCTGCATGGTCCTCTTCGCCACCTCCACCAGCACCGCCGAAGCACTCGTGGTGCTCGTGCTCTCCGGGCTCTGCATGGGGCTGGCCAACGCCAACCTCACCGACCTGGCGCTCGGACTCGGCTCCAGCGACCGCCGGGTCGCCACCGGCGCGTTCAACCTGGTCCGCTGGGGTGCCGCCGCGCCGGCGCCGATCATCTCCGGCAAGCTCGCCGAGCACTCGCTGTCCCTGCCGTACTGGGTCGGATTCGGGGTGCTCGCCGTCGGCGTGCTGGTCTACCTGGCGTTCGCGCACCTGATGGCCGCCGGCTACGGCGAACGGGTGCTCTGGTCCCGCTGGAACCGCGCCGCCGCGGGTGCCGAGAACGCCGCGGAGGAGCCGGTGGGCGAGGCGTACTGACCTGGCGCCCCTCGGCGCTGCCAAGATCCGCGCACTTTCAGCGAAACTGCTGCCTCGACGCGTGCTGAGGCAGCACTTTCCCGGAAGTTGCGCGGATCTTGGCGTTGGGGGCTGGTCAGGTGAGCGCGCGCCACAGCAGGTAGAGGCCGATGACCGTGCCGAACACCACGATCACCGTCTTGAGCAGCACCGACGCAGTCGGCGGACCAGGCGGGCACCGGCGTACCCGCCGATCAGCGTCGCCGGCGCGACCACCGCGACGGCCGCCCAGTTCACCGGGCCGAACAGGCCGAACACCACAAGCGTGGTCAAACCCACCAGCGCGGAGAGCAGATTCTTGATGGCGCTCACCCGGGCCAGGGTCGCGTCCAGCACCAGGGCCAGCCCGGCGACCAGCATCACCCCGAGCGCCGCGCCGAAGTACCCGCCGTACACCGCGCCCAGCCCGACCATCGTCTGCACCGCGACCGTCCGCTGGCGTGGCGACAGGTCCCGGGGATGCCCGACCAGCCGGCGCAGCGGGTCCTGGAAGGCCAGCACCGCGGTCGCGCCGAGCACCAGAAACGGTACGACCAGCTCGAACGCGCGGGCCGGGGTGGCGAGCAGCAGCAGCGCCCCGAGGATCGTGCCGACGATGGTGGTGGGCACCAGCGTGGCCAGTGCCCGGGGGCGCGGCAGGTCGGCCCGGCTGCCCGCCACGCTGGCCACGTACCCGGGGAACACGGCGACGGAGTTGCTGACGTTCGCCGGCACCGGCGGCAACCCGACCGCGATCATCGCCGGAAAGGTGATCAGAGAACCGCCGCCGGCCACCGCGTTGACCGTGCCAGCGGCGAGACCGGCGGCGAGCAGCAGCGCGGCGTGGGAGAGATCCATAGCCTCACGAGGCTAGCCCCCGCCTGATGGGGCGGATCCGCCGGACCGCCGCCGTTGAGCTGCGCGATCTTGCCCAGGCGGGGCGGCAATACCGGCGGAAGGTTCGTCGTTAGGATGGGAGCGCGACGGACGAGTCGACCGGGCGGTCGCGTCGGCGGGCCCAGGCCCGCCGCCGAGGAACGTCCGGACTCCACAGGGCAGGGTGGTTGTTAACGGCAACCCGGGGCGACCCGCGGGACAGTGCCACAGAAAACAGACCGCCGACCCCAACGGGGACGGTAAGGGTGAAACGGTGGGGTAAGAGCCCACCAGCACCCCGGGTGACCGGGGTGGCTCGGTAAACCCCACCCGGAGCAAGGCCAAGCAAGGGCCGTCACCGCAAGATGACGACCCGGCGCAGACGCTTGAGGGCTGCCCGCCCGATGTCTGCGGGTAGGCCGCTGGAGCCTGCCGGCAACGGCAGGCCGAGATGGATGGCCGCCGCCGGCGCAAACCCTCCGGGGTACGCGCCGCGCACAGAATCCGGCGTACAGGTCGACTCGTCCGTCGCCCACCAAGCTCGGCACCTCCTGCCCCCGCCGGATGCGCCGACGCCGTACCTCCGCCAACTGGAGATCTTCAAGTGGTAGGAGTGTGCAGCGCAATGACACCTGCCCTGCACACGTACAGCTCTCGGCGGGCTACGGCGTCGCCCCTGGCGTTCAGCTGGTAGCCGTCCAGCCAAGCCCAGCCGTCGTAGGTGTGCAAGTCCGTGCGGACTCTGATCAGTCGGAAGTAGATCGGGCGTATGAATTGAGGGCTCGCCGAACGGGTCAGGTGCAGGACGTCACCGGCCTTCACTGCTGATCTCCCTGTCTCGCCACGCGCGCAGGGTCTCGCCAGCCGCCGTCAGGCGCGGGCAGCCGTCGTCAAAGCACTTTGAACAGGTATTTCGGTGGTGGAAATCGAGAACGTACGCCGCCATCTGCACCACGAAGGGTGGTTCTGGCCGCCACTGCGGGAGCGACATGGTCACTGCTGCTTGAGGCGGGTGGCGGCCTTGTTGCAGCGCGAGGGAGCGCAGGTCGCGTGGTCAACAGGCTTGTCGAGGCAGTGCAACCCCTCGGGTCTAGGCATGCGTAAAGAGTAGACGACTAGAGGGCGTGCCGACTAGTCACGTATCAACTTTGCGCACGCCTAGTCGGCGTGTGCCTAGCGTCAGCGTATGGCCAGAAAGCTGCGGTTGGTGGGTTCGGGCGAGATCCGGACCATGCTCGGCGGCATCTCGCGGCAGCGCGTTTACCAGATCACCAACCGGCGGGACTTCCCTGAACCGGTGGCCACGCTCCAGATGGGTAACGTCTGGCTGACCGAAGATGTCGAGGCGTGGATCGCAGCCAGGCGCGGGGACGTGGACTAGTCGCCTCTAGATCCAATCGGCGTTCATGAAGTCGGGGTGTCCTGCGGCCGGGATGGACCGAGTTCAGGGAAGGCGAGTGGATCAACGGCCGGCCAGGCTCGGCTCGTCGACGGCGGGACGGCCTGCGCTGCCAGGTGTCCGCGCGCTCGTCGATCGCGCGCAGTCCTCACGGGCGATCGTTACCGCTGATGCACCGGCAGCACTCGTCTGGGGATGTCCGGGCTGCGGGATGCCACCACGTCGGCGATGTCGAGTGGATCATCGTGGGAGTGCCGCCTGGGTTGTCACGCGACCTCCGCCCTGACGCAACAGCATTGCGGGGCGAGACGTTCTTTGGTCGCGCCCGGCGCCCGGGATGAGTCAGCAGTGAGGGCGGTCGAGCGGGGCGGCGCCCGCAAGCGCTTCGACCGTCGTCGTCGGTGCGACCGACTCAGCCCGGGTCGGCGAGGGCGTAGTGGCGGGGGTTGGCGGGGCCGAGGGCAAGCTGCTCGGCGTGGCGGCACCGACGAGTGAGACCGTGCCGCGTTGGATCTGCTTCGGGAGCATCCGGATGTTCGTGGCGGTCGCCTGGTGTCCGTACACGTCGGTGACCCTGATGCTGTACGGCCCGGGGCCGAGCCCGTCCTCGACGGTCCAGTAGTTGTCGTTCTGGCGGGCCGCCTTGCGGAAGCCGCCAGCCGGCCCCTTCGCCTCGACTGAGCGGAGCGGGTTGCCGTGGTTGCCGACCTGCACCGCGAACCAATACTGCGAGGCGCCGCGCTTCATCCGGAAGGTGAGCCCTCCGTCGAGCGGAGGGTTCACCACCGCCCGGTACGTCACGGGCGCTATGCCCTGCGCCCGGTCGGCGATCCGGGCGAACGCCTCGTCGGAGAGGTCGATCTTGCCGGGTGTGCAGCCGCCGCACTGGTCGATGACCATGACCCGGACCGTGCCCTTCGGGCCGCTCACGTCCAGGTAGCTGCCGCAGGCCGCCGCCCCGGCGTATTCCGAGGTGCCGAGGGCCACGTAGAGCCGGTTCGCGGGAGGGCCCGGGAAGGAGCAGGTGCCGCCCGAGCGGCCCGCGTCGTAGAAGCTGGCTTTTCCCTTGTGGACGGTGCTGCCCGTCGGTGGCGCGGCGCAGGCCGGGGTGGCGCCGGAGCGTACGGCGAGGGTGATGCCGAGTACGGCGGCCAGGGCGGTGATCCCGGCGCCGGCCAACCAGTGTCTGACCCGCCGATTCGACCGGAGCGTGCCGTTGTCGCCGGCCGGGGTGTCGTTATCGGGGGCCGTGCCTGGTGCCGTCACGGCGCCTGATGTTGCCGCACGATGCTGCGGCTGCGCAAAGCCGTCGAGCGGACCGTCACTCACCGGATCGACGGGGGCGCAACCCGTTGAGGGCGGCCTAGCCGCGGAGCATGCCGTCGCCGCTCCGGGACATGCGCATTGACGGACCATTGCCACTCGTGCCCCGGGCGATGATCTCGCCACAACGCCGCCAGGATTCGACCCCGTGACCGTGCCTGAATGCGGTCATCCTGGGAAACACCTGATCCGCAACTGCTCGTATGGCCAGGGCCTTCATTCCACGATTCCCCTCGCGAGGCGCGAAATCAGACGGAGAGGAAGCACGCATGGCTGTCAAAACCATGACGCGACCCGGCACCACGGAAATCCGGCCGTTCAAGGTCGAAGTCCCCGAGGCGGAACTCAAGGCGATGAAGGCACGCATCGCCGCCACGCGCTGGCCGGAAAAGGAAACCGTGCCGGATCAGTCGCAGGGAGTGCAGCTCGCGACGATGCAGGCGCTCGCGCGTTACTGGGAGAAAGAGTACGACTGGCGCAAGGTCGAGGCGAGGCTGAACGCCCTACCGCAGTTCATGACCGAGATCGACGGCCTCGACATCCATTTCATGCACATCCGCTCGAAGCATGAGGACGCCCTGCCGCTCATCATCACGCACGGGTGGCCCGGCTCGGTGATCGAGCAGATGAAGATCATCGACCCGCTCACCAATCCCACGGCGCATGGTGCGAGCGCCTCGGATGCCTTCCACCTGGTGATCCCGTCGATGCCCGGCTACGGCTTCTCGGGCAAGCCGAGCATGCCCGGCTGGGACCCGCAACACATCGCGACCGCCTGGATCGAGTTGATGAAGCGCCTCGGCTACACGCGGTACGTGGCGCAGGGCGGCGACTGGGGGGCGCTCATCACGGATCTGATGGGCTTGCAGGCGCCTCCGGAACTGATCGGCATTCACACCAACATGCCGGGCGTTTATCCGCCCGACATCGATGCGATGCTCCAGTCCGGGATCACCGGTGCGAACAGTCCGCTCGACTCGCTCCCCTCCAATCTCTCGGACGAGGAGAGGCGCGCGTGTGAGCAGGCGGACTTCTTCTGGAAGCATTCCAGCTACGCCCTTGAGATGGGCCGTGCGCAGACGCTGACCGGACTGGCGGATTCGCCGGTCGCCCTGGCGACCTACATGCTCGACCATGACGCGGCCAGCCTGAAGCTCATTTCCGAGTCCGTCGCCGGGCAGCCCCGAGGCATCACGCCGGAGGACCTCCTCGACAACATCAGCCTGTACTGGCTGACGAACACCGGGGTCTCCTCGGCTCGTCTGTATGCGGAGAACCAGCTCTCCTTCTTCGCGGCCAAGGGAGTCTCCATCCCGGCTGCCGTGAGCGTGTTCCCCGACGAGCTCTACCAGGCTCCGAGGAGTTGGGCGGAGCAGGCGTATCCCAACCTCATCCACTACAACAGGCTGGACAAGGGCGGGCACTTCGCGGCCTGGGAACAGCCGCAACTCTTCTCGGAAGAGATGCGCGCCGCCTTCCGGTCGCTGCGCTAGATGAGCGTGTCCGGCCGTCCGCATCTGCCGTCGCTCGGCGGGGCGACCGAGTGGCTCAACTCCGAGCCACTCGGCCCCGCCGAGCTGAGCGGCCGCGTCGTCCTCGTCAACTTCTGGACGCTGACGTGCATCAACTGGCTGCGCCAGGAGCCGTACGTCCGGGCCTGGTCGCAGGGCTACCGCGACGACGGGCTGGTCGTCCTCGGTGTGCACACACCGGAGTTCTCGTTCGAGCGCGAGGTCGACCGGGTGCGGCAGGCGGTCGGGGCGCGATCCATCGACTACCCGGTCGCGGTCGACAACGACTACGGCGTCTGGGGTGCCTTCGACAACCACTACTGGCCGGCGCTCTACTTCGTCGACACCGACGGGGTCATCCGCGACGAGCACTTCGGTGAGGGACGCTACGAGCAGTCCGAGCGTGTCATCCAGCAACTGCTCGGCATCGAGCGCGAACCCGTACCCGTCAAGGGGCTCGGCGTGGAGGCGGAGGCCGACTGGGAGCACCTGCGCACGCCCGAGACGTACCTCGGCTTCGGTCGCGGCGAACACTTCGCGTCGCCGAACGGCGCCGCGCTCGACGAACGCCGCGCCTACGACCTCCCCGAGAGCCTGAGTCTGAACCAGTGGGCCCTGGCGGGGGAGTGGACGATCGAGGCGGAGAAGGCCGTGCTCGGGCGGGCCGCCGGCAGCATCGCCTTCCGGTTCCACGCACGCGACGCGCATCTCGTGCTGTCACGCGGGGCCGGCGAGGCGATCCCGTTCCGGATACTTCTCGACGGTGCGCCTCCGGGCCGGTCACGCGGCGTCGACGTCGACGAGGACGGCAACGGCCTGCTCCAGGAAGGTCGCCTCTACCAACTCGTCCGCCAGCAGGACACCGTCGGCGAACGGACCCTGGAGATCACGTTCGGCGGGGCCGGCGCCGAGGCGTACGCCTTCACCTTCGGCTGACGCGCAGATCGACCGCGCTCACGGTTTCGGAGACCGGTGAATAGCTTCGTACCTGAGCGCCGGGACGCAGACGGCTGTCGGTCGCGTACCGGTCGGCGAGCGCCTTCTCCGCGGCCTCGTCGCCGTCGTCGGCTTCGAGCAGCAGGGCGGCGATCTCGTCGGCGAGCGTGAGGTTGGCGTTGCGGAGGTCGTCGGTCATCGCGCCGAAGTCGTCCCACAGCAGCAGTTCGTCCTTCTGTCGATGGGCGAGTTCGCGCAGAAGGTGGTTGTAGATGAACCAGGCGCCGTGGACCGGCACGTCGGGGGCCACGCCGTAGACGTCGGGATCGATCGTCCCGGCCCGGTACGCCGACCACGCCCGCGCTGCCGAGTCGAAGAGCCCTGCCGCGGGGTCGATGTCGTAGCCGTCGAACTGCCGGTCGTCGGCCGGGTCGAGCTCCGGGTCCGTCCAGACCCAGCGTTCGCCGTTCCAGTGCTCGACCAGCACGTGATCGTGGTGCCAGCCGGGGGTGAAGTAGGAGGCGAAGCCGACCCGGCTGCGGCTGGGAATGCCGTGCTGACGGAGGATCGCGATCGATAGCAGGGTGTGGTCCCGGCAGCAGCCGGCCACCCGGTCGGCTGCCGGCCGCTCGGTGCTCAGGGGCAGGGGAAACCGGGACTGGTCGGTGTCGAGGATGTGGTCCATCCAGCGGCAGTTCACCTCGTCCAGCCGGTCGTCGGGCAGTTCGACGCCGCCGGCCCGGTAGTGGACGATCACGTTGCGGGCGGTCGCCGCCACGGTGGGGATGTCGGTCGCCAGGGCGTCGAGGAGTCCGCCGTGCCGACCGGGGTCGCTGTAGGGAGAGTGTCTCCGGTAGTCATCGAGGTCCATGGGACCAGTCTCCGGTCCGCCACCGTGTCAGGGTCAAGGCGCTTTTTCCGGATAGTGTCGGCTGCTGTGACAACGCCCGAGATCACCATTGCCACCCCAGCGGACCGTGATGCGGTGGTCGGTTCGCTGGTCGCCGCGTTCGTCAAGGACCCCGTGCTGCGGTACCTCTTCCCCGACGAGGAGACCTATCCGCGCTACGCCGCCGCCTTCTTCGGGCACCTCTTCGACAAGCGGGTGCACCGATCGTCGATCTGGACGATCGGTGGCGGCGCGTCCGTCGCCATCTGGAAGCCGCCGGCTGGGCAACCGACCGAGTCCTCGGCGGCCGAACACGGATCGCCGGAGGAAGCTCGGTACCCCGCCGACGTGCTGGCCCGGGTCCGGGGCTACGACGAGGCCGTGCACGACGCCCTGCCGACGTTCCCGTTCTGGTACCTCGGGGTCCTGGGCACCCACCCCGACAGCGCCGGACGCGGCTGGGGCCGTGCCGTCATGAGGGCCGGGCTGGACCGCGCCGCCGCCGACGGACTACCGGCGATCCTGGAGACCAGCAACCCGGGCAACGTCGAGCTGTACCGCCGGGCCGGCTGGGAGGTGGCGGGCTCGCTGTCGGAGCCCGTGCCCACCTGGATCATGCAGCAGCCGGCTCCCTAGGACTGATCCACTGCTTCCGACGCGGCGAATATGCGGGCGTAGATGGCGTCGATGACGTCGTTCTTCGCCAGGCTGTAGTCGCGGGGTCGGTGCGCGGTGTCCCGCGCGAGGCGTCGCTTCGTCGTGGCGTACCGCTCGCGGTCGTCGGGGTGCGAGCGCAGCCAGTCGCGGAAGAGCCGGTGCCGGACGGGCTCGGGCGCGCCCCGCGGCCAGACGTGCAGGTTGACGTCCTCGGCGGGGCTGAGGAGCATCCGGTGGCCGTGCCACCAGGGCTCGCGCAGGACGAGTCGGTACCCGAGCCGTTCCAGGGCGGGCAGGTAGCCGGACTCGTCCTCGGCGTCCTCGACCAGCAGGTCGATGTCGATGACGGGCTTGGCCGCGAGGCCCGGCACGGCGGTCGACCCGACGTGCTCCACGCTGATGACCCGGGCGCCGAGCGCGTCGGTGAGCAGCGCACGGGCGGCGGCGAACCGCTGTGCCCAGGCCGGGTCGTAGTCCTCGATGACCACCGACCGCCACGTCCGCGGTGCCTCGCCCACCAGGCCGGCGTCCACCTGTTCGGGGGTGGCGTGAAAGCGCTGCACGACGTTTCGCGGATATTCGGCCATGGCAACCTCCCGAAGAAGCAAAGTCCGCCAGGGTACGACATCGGTGCGGGCGTACCCGATCGTTGCGGGCACCGGATGTCGGGTGGGCCGGTGGTCTCGCCGCCTAGCGTGACTGTTCGTCAGGGAAGGAGGCCCGGGTGCTGGAGCGGCTCAACGAGGCCATGGCGTACATCGAGCGGCACCTCGACCAGCGGATCGAGGTGGCCGACCTGGCGCGGATCGCGCTGACGTCGGAGTACCACTTCCGGCGGCTGTTCTCCGCGCTGGCCGGCATTCCGTTGTCGGAGTACATCCGTCGTCGCCGGCTCACCGTCGCCGGCGCGGACGTGCTCGCGGGGGAGCGGACGCTGCTCGACATCGCGGTGCGTTACGGCTACGGGTCGGCCGAGGCGTTCGCCCGGGCGTTCCACGCCGTGCACGACGTGGGACCCGGAGAGGCCCGGCGTACGGGGGCAGCTTTGCGCGCCCAACCCCGGATGTCCTTCCGACTCACCGTCGAAGGGAGCGGCAGCATGGAGTACCGAATCGTCAGCAAGGAGGCTTTCACCCTGGTGGGACGCAAGGCCCGGGTGCCGCTGGTGCACGAGGGGATGAACCCGGCGATCGTCGCGTTCATCCGGAGCATCGACCGGGAGACGGTCGAACGGATCGAGGCGCTCTCCGATCAGGAGCCGCCCGGGATCGTCAACGTCAGCGACAAGCTGGCCGACAGCCGGGAGGAGGGCAGCGAGCTGGACTACTGGCACGGGGTGGTCACCGGCGGCACGCCGCCGGAGGACCTGGACGCGCTGCCGGTGCCGGCCGGGACGTGGGCGGTCTTCACCACCTCCGGTGCGTTCCCGCAGGCCGTGCAGTACCTGTGGCGCGACGTGTTCACCCAGTGGTTCCCGTCCAACCCGTACCGCAGCCGGCCCGGACCGGAAATCTCCCGGGTCCGGGTGTCTCCGGACGGCACCGAGGCGGACGCCGAACTGTGGATTCCGGTGGAGCGGGTCGCGTCGTGACCCGTGCGAGCCTCAGTCGGGTACGTCGTCCCATGTCGTGCCCGGCTCCAGGTAACCGGCCACCTGGTTCTCCCGCAGCGCGTAGGCGATGACCAGCAGGGCGTGCTTGTCCAACTCGGGCAGCCGATCCAACCCGAACCACCGCACGGCCAGCGACTCGTCGTCGTTGACCCGTGCGGTGCCGGACACCAACCGGCACAGGAAGCCCAGGTTGAGGTACTCGCAGCGGTCGCCGTTGGGGTAGGTGTGCGGGTGCGAGACGGCGCTGGACATCCGGACCGGCACCACGTCCAGTCCCGTCTCCTCCCGCACCTCCCGCACCAGCGCGGTGGCCGGCTGCTCACCCGGCTCGACGAAGCCGCTGATCACCGACCAGCGCCCGTCGTCGGCACGCTGGCCCAGCAGCAACTCACCGGCGTCGTTGCGGACCACAGCGCTGACGCTGGGCAGCCAGAGCAGGTCGTGACCGACGTGCTTGCGCATCCCCACGATGTAGTCCGGTATCGCCATCGGCTGATCATAGGGCCGCGTCCCCACGGCCACCGCCCGCGCGACGCCGCGCCGCGGCGTCAGCCCGACCAGGCGACGGTACGACGGAAGCGCTCGTACTCCCTGGCCAGCTCGGCGTCGATCCGTTCCAGCCGGGCCGACGTGAGCACCACTGCCGGCTGCTGCCACGTGCGTTCGGCGAGCATCTGGCGGCGCAGCCCGGTCGGCGGGTGGGCGGCGAACAGCGACGCCTCGTCGCGGACCGACAGTTGCCGCAGCAGCGGCAGCCGGTTGCTGCTGGCCGCGCGGGACTCGGCCAACGCGCTGCGCCAACGGTCCGGGCCGTGTCCCGCTCGGGTCTCCCGGCGTACCGCAAGCGCCAGCGACTCGGTGGCGAGCAGAGTGTCGAGGAAGTCGGTCGCGGCGGTCGTGCCGGCAACCCGGGCCGCCAGTTCGTCGGCGAGGTACTCGGCGCGCTGGCTGTCCCGCAGCGCCACGGCCACCAGCAGCAGGTACGCGACGAACAGCACTCGGGACACCACCCACTGGAACGCGCGGCCCAGCGCGTCGCCCAGCATCTCGACCAGCCCCGCGCCGACGCTGGTTCGCACCGGCCGGAACAGGTCGGCGGCCGAACCGAGCATGGTGAAGGCAGGCTGCGTGAGCAGGCCCCGGCGCGGGTCACCGTTGACGAAATGGCCCAGCTCGTGCCCGAGCAGCGCCACGCGCCCGCCGGCCGGAAGGGAGCCCCACAGCGGGAGCCCGAGACCGAGCACCCTGCGGTGCCGTAATCCGACGGTAGCGGCGTACGCGTTGATGGAGTCATCCACGCCGACCACGTCCGGCATCGGTGCCCCGATAGCCGTGGCGACCTCGTCGATCAGGCTGAACAGCTCGGGCGCGCGATCGCGGGTGAGCACCTCCAGGTCCGGGTCGACCCGGCCGAACCGGGGCCGCAACGCGATCGCGAGGCCGACCATCGCCACACCGGGCACGACCGCCAGGTTGGGAAACGGGAACGCCACGATCAGCCATCCGCCGGTGACCGCGAGCGCGAGCACCGCGGCGACCAGTAGCAACGACGCCGCAGCGGTGAGCGCCCGGGCTGCTCCCGATCCGTTGGTGCCCAACGGTCGCCCGACCAGTCGGTCGAACTGTTCCCTGGTCGTCCGGAACGCCGTTCGGTACGTCCACCGGTCGACCCAGGTCCAGCCGAACTCGCGTCGGCGCCGCACCGGGTCGTAGGCGTCCAGATTCCACTCGCAGCCGGGACACCAGGGCATCGCGTCTCGTACCGATGCCGTCCTCGCCCCACACCCCGGGCACGCTTCCGTGCCGGTCACCGTGTTGATCACGGGGGCAGATCATGCCCCAGCTCGGGTGGACGCGGGTACCGGCCGTTCGGCCCAGCCCTTTTCTGGTGTTTTGGTCCCTGAGGCGGAAAGCATATCTACTGTGGAGAGGGTCGGCGACTTGCGTGATCCGGTGGCGGCCGGTCGGTATGCGGTGCACAGTGATTCCCATGACCGACAGTGAGCGTGGTGGGAAGTACTACTGGTGCACCCGGCACCACCGGGTCGAGACGGACGCCGACGTATGCCCGGCGAAGCACGTCCTCGGCCCGTACGACTCGGCGGCCGACGCGGAGAACGCCCTGCAACGGGTGCAGGAGCGGAACGAGGCGTGGGAGGCCGAGGACGCTCGTTGGGCCGGGGAGGACAGATAGGCGGCGCGGGACGGCCCGCGCCGAGGTATTTCGTGCTCCGCGAGGACGCACGCGAGAGCACGTCCCCAAGGAGGGAACCACGATGGCCGAAGCACAGCAGGCCACCACCCGCCCGGCCGCCCGACGCACCACCGCGAAGAAGACCGCCGCGGCGGAGCGCAACACGGCGGCGAGCCGGACCACCCCCGTGCGCAAGTCCACCACGGGCGCCGCGAAGGCGCCGGCTCGGAAGGCGGCCGGCGGCGCGGGCCGCGCCCCGGCCAGGAAGACCACCACGGCGGCCACGAAGGCGCCAGCGAAGAAGACCGCCACCAAGACCGCCACGGCGGCCAAGAAGGCCCCGGCGAAGACGACCGCCACCCGCAAGACGACCACCGCGGCGAAGCGGACCCCGGCGTCCGCGACGCGCAAGACCACCGCCGCCGCGACGAAGACCACGGGTACGGCGAAGAAGACCACCAGCGCGGCGAAGAAGACCGTGAGCGCCGCGAAGAAGACCACCGCGTCGGCCGCGAAGAAGACCACCGCCGCGGCGAAGGCACCGGGCCGCAAGGCCGCGACCAAGGCGTCCACCGCGAAGAAGAC
>NZ_JAEVHM010000112.1 GCF_016802865.1 Micromonospora parastrephiae
TCCGCTGGGTGACCAGCGCACGGGCGGCACGGTTCGGCACGTACCCCAGTTCGGCGATGGCCTGTTGGACCGCGGCCCGGGCCTCCGGGCTGACCTGGGTGGCTCGCCGACGGCCTCGCCCAGCACGCCGCAGCGGGCCGAGCGGCCCGACTGGTCCGAGGGGCGCCTTCCCGCGTCCTCCGGCGAGCGTCCATCCTGGCCGGCGAGCACGCCCCGGGGTAACGAGCCGGGCGAACAGCCCGGTTCGCTCCGACCTGAGCCCCGGTCGGTCGCACCCTTCCGGCTGCGCCCGGCGACTCCCGAGCCGCCCGAGCCGACCCGCACCGCACCCTCGTCGACCGGTCCGTCATCCCCCGACGCCGCACCGATGTCGGCCGGCGTCGTTTCACCTTCCGCCACGAGCGGGAGCGGACGCCGTGACCGGCCCTCACCCGCGTCCGCCCCTCCCTACGCGGCACGCCGATCCGCCCCCGACCCGGCGTCGCCGGTCGACCCGGCCGACACCGGCCGTCGTCCGGAAACGACGTCGGCGGTGCTGCCGCAGCGCGTTCCCGCGGAGCCGGACGTGCCCGTCGTGCCGGAGCCGCCAGCCGTGGAGCCCCCCGCCGAAACCCCGGAACTTGCCCGTATCGCCACCCACCTGCGCCGTGACGACGAACCCGCGCCCCTGCGGGAGCGCCCCGAGGGGTTCGACGTCAACGCCATCCTGGACGCCGTTCGGGAGGTGGCCGGTGTACGTGACGCGGCGCTGCGGCGTACACCGGCCGGTGCGCACAGCCTCCGGCTGGACCTGGCCGACGGGGCCGACCCGGCCGAGGTGAGCCGACAGGTCGCCCGGCTGCTCCAGGAGCGGATGGGTCTGGCCGCCGCCCCGCAGAACCTGCCCGGCCTGCCCAGCACGCCGGCCCCGCCGGTACGCCGCCGCGCCGCCGAGCAGCGCGCTGCCGAGCCTCGTGGTGTCGAGCCGCGTGGTGTCGAGCCGCGTGCCGCCGAGCGACGCCCCACGGAGACGCGGGACGCTGGCGCGGAGCCGCGGACCGGGGAAATACGCGCCGCCGAGCCCACCGTGGCCGGGCGGGTCGAGACTCCGCCGGCGGGGGGACACGTCACGTCGGCGCCGGCAGAGCGCCCCGCACCGGGGTCGTGCCACGGTGGAGGAGCCGGGCTCGGTCTCGGCCGCGCCCGCCGGCGCGGCCACCGGCAGCCCGGCGACGCTGGGTACGTCGTACTCGGGTGGTCAGGTGACCACGACGGAATCCGCGCCGTCCCGGCCGCTGGACACCGGCGGCGCGCCCGGGCCTCGGGTGGTGATCGACCACGTGCAGGTCAGCACGTTCGGGCTGGACGCCAATGTGGAGGTCCGGTTGTTGGCCGGCGGCGAGAACGCCTCCGGGTACGCGACCGGGCCGGCGGTGGACGGTTACGTGCTGCGGCTCTGCGCGGTGGCCGCGGCCGCAGCGGTGGACGAGTTGCTGCGCGGTGCCGAAAATGCCGAGCGGGGGCGCTGCTTCGTCGAGCACGCGGCGGTGGTGCCGTTCGGCAACTGCGAGGTGGCGACCGTGGTGGTGCTGCTGGTGTGTGAGGGTTGGGTCGAGCAGCTCGCCGGTTCGGCGCTGGTCGCCGGTGATCCGCGGCAGGCGGTGGTCCGGGCGACGCTGGCGGCGGTCAACCGGCGGCTGGAGGCGCTGCTGTCCTGACTGGAGGCGCTGCTGTCCTGAGTGGTCCGGGGCAGACTGGAAGGATGAAACGCGCCATCCTTTGGCCGGACGAGCTTCTTCCCGAGCACCGGGTTCCGCCGCCGTGGCCGGGGCGGGAGGTTCGCCTCGGCGGCTCGGTCACGTACGTGCGGGACACTCCGCCCACCGCCGCCGGCGCGGAGCCGGCGTTGTACGTGCACGGGCTGGGCGGCTCGTCGCAGAACTGGACGGATCTGGCCGGGTTGCTCGCCGACCGGCTCGACGGTCAGGCCATCGACCTGCCCGGGTTCGGTCGGAGCGAGCCGGGTCGTCGCTACACCGTCCCGGCCTTCGCCGATTTGGTCGTCCGGTGGATCGAGCATTCCGATCGGGGGCCGGTGCACCTGTTCGGCAACTCGTTGGGCGGTGCGGTCGCCGTCCAGGTGGCGGGACTGCGCCCCGACCTGGTCCGTACCCTCACCCTGATCTCTCCGGCGCTGCCGTTTCTCGACTTCCGCCGCTCGTTGCAGGGGAGGATGCTGCCGGTGCTGGCCATTCCCGGGGGTGAGCGGCTGGTCGCCCGGCGGCTCACCCAGCTCGCCCCCGAGGTGATGGCCGAGCAGGTGTTGGAAGCCTGCGTGGCGGACCTGAACCGAATCTGCGAGCAGCGCCGGGCCGAGGCGTTGGAGGAGATCCGGGTGCGCTACGAGGCGGAGCACTACGCCGCCGCGTACGTGCGGACGTTCCGTGGGCTGGTCTCCAGCTTCCTGCGGGCGTACCTGCCGGGGTCGGGGTCGCTGTGGCGGCTCGCCGGGGCGGTGCGGGCGCCCACGCTGGTGGTGGGCGGTCGGGAGGATCGGCTGGTCGACGTCCGGGTCGCGCCGCAGACCGCCCGGGTCATCCCGGACAGCCGTCTGTTGATGCTCGACGGCGTCGGTCACGTGGCGCAGTTGGAGGTTCCCCGGCTGGTCGCCCGGGCGGTGGTGGGTCTGCTCGCCGAAACGGAGGACGCCGTCGGGCGGTCTGATCTGGCAGGCTGAGCCGGATGTCCAGTTCCGCTCGCCGTCAGCGACGCTTCGCCCTGTTCGCCCAACTGGTGGCGGCGGTGCTGGCGGTCGGGGCGGCGGTGACCGTGATCGCCGAGGGGCCGGGTGGCCGTCCGGGCGCCGAGCGGTTGGCCGCGGATGAGATCGTCACGGTGCCGCCGCTGGTGGCCGCGCCGCTGCCGCCGTCGGCCGACCCGTCGCCCTCCGCGTCGGCTTCGTCCGATGCGCCCCCGGTGCTGCGGCTGCCCGGGGCGGTGCCGAGCGCGGGCACGGGCCGGTTCGGCTACGACGACCGCTCCGGCCCGGTGCTGGGTCGCGCTGGTCAGCTGCGGCGCTACCGGGTGGCGGTGGAGTCGGGCAGTGCCGAGGACGCCGCCGAGTTCGGGCAGGTGGTCGGGAGGGCGCTCGCCGGGCCGGGCAGTTGGGTCGACAGCGGCCGGCTGCGGTTGCGGCAGGTGCCCGGCGGCGCGCCCCGCGACTTCACCGTCTACCTGGCCACGGCCCGTACGGCGGGTCGGATGTGCGCCGACGGTGGGGTGGACATCCGGATCGGCGGTCGTCCGTACACCTCCTGCCGCGCGCCCGGGCAGGTGATCATCAACCTGGATCGGTGGCGGTTGTCCGTGCCGCACTACGTCTCGGCCGGCGTGCCGCTGTCGGTCTACCGGATGTACGTGGTCAACCACGAGGTGGGTCATCAGCTCGGGCACCGTCACGAGCGCTGCCCGGGCGCGGGTCGGCCGGCGCCGGTGATGATGCAGCAGACGCTCTTCCTAGACGGGTGCCGGGCCAACCCGTGGCCGTACCTTGACGGACGCCGTCACGTCGGTCCGGCGCTCTGAGCGTGCGCCCCGCATCGGGCGTCTTGCGTCAATAGCGGTAAAAGCAGAGAAATGCCCGAATAATCTGGCAGGCTGGACGTCATGACGCCGTCGTCCCCTTACGGCCCGCCCCAGCCGCCCGACCCGCCGGTCCAGTCGGCGCACCGGCACGCGCGTCCCACTCTCGTACGGATGCTCCGGCGCCGCCGCAGCCTGCTGCTCGGCGTGCTGGTGCTCGCCACCGCCGTCGGCGTGACCACCACCCGGGGCGGCGATCGGCCGGCCGACCCGCCGGCCACCACCACCCAGGGCGGGATGGGGCACGGCGGTGGGGGCGCCCACCCGGCACCCAGCAGCTACCCGTCGGTCGGCGCGGGACGGTTCACCGCCGCCGACGGCGGAACCACCGTGCACGGCGAGGACGGGCCGCTGCGCCGTTACCGGGTCGCGGTCGAACGTGGCACCGGCCAGGACGCCGACACCTTCGCCGCCAAGGTGGACGAGGTGCTGGCCGACCCGCGCAGCTGGATCGCCTCCGGCGAGCTGCGGGTGCAACGGGTGGCCGACGCCGAGGCCGCCGACTTCACCATCTACCTGGCCACCCCTGTCACCTCGGAGCGGATGTGCGCCGAGGGCGGGCTGACCACCGAGCGCTACACCTCCTGCCGACTGCCCGGCCAGGTCATCATCAACCTGGCCCGGTGGCAGGAGGCAGTCCCCGACTACGGCGCACCGCTGGACACGTACCGCACCTACGTCGTCAACCACGAGGTGGGCCACGAGTTCGGCGAACAGCACGAGGCCTGCCCCGGCCCGGGTGAGCCGGCACCGGTCATGCAGCAGCAGACGTACGGCCTACAGGGCTGCGTCGCCAACGCCTGGCCGTACGTCGACGGCCGTCGCTACTCGGGCGACATCGTCCCCTGACCGACCCGGCGTCGTTATTCCCGCTCCCGCATCGCGGGCCACGTGTCCTCCCTCATGGCCGAGCGGGGCCCCGGCGAGTGACAATGGCGCGGTTCACACCGCCGATTCCGGGGAGTCCACCGTGTCGTTGCCCCCGCTCGTCGAGCCCGCCGCCGAGCTGACCGTTGACGAGATCCGCCGCTACTCGCGCCATCTGATCATCCCGGACGTCGGGGTGGCCGGGCAGAAGCGGCTGAAGAACGCCCGGGTGCTCTGTGTCGGCGCCGGTGGCCTCGGGTCGCCCGCCCTGATGTACCTCGCCGCGGCGGGGGTGGGCACGCTCGGCATCATCGACTTCGACACCGTCGACGAGTCCAACCTCCAGCGTCAGATCATCCACGGCGTGTCGGACATCGGCCGGTCCAAGGCCGAGTCCGCCGCCGCGTCGATCCGCGAGATCAACCCGCTGGTCAACGTGGAGATCCACAACACGGCGCTGGACCGGGAGAACGTCCGCGAGATCTTCGCCCAGTACGACCTGATCGTCGACGGCACCGACAACTTCGCCACCCGCTACATGGTCAACGACGCGGCGGTGCTGCTCGGCAAGCCGTACGTCTGGGGCTCGATCTACCGGTTCGACGGCCAGGCGTCGGTGTTCTGGGCCGAGCACGGCCCCTGCTACCGCTGCCTCTACCCGGAGCCGCCGCCGCCCGGCATGGTCCCGTCCTGCGCCGAGGGTGGCGTGCTCGGCGTGCTCTGCGCGTCGATCGGCTCGATCCAGGTGAACGAGGCGATCAAGCTGCTCACCGGCATCGGCGAGCCGCTGGTCGGGCGTCTGATGGTGTACGACGCCCTGGAGATGGAGTATCGCAAGATCAAGGTTCGGAAGGACCCGAACTGCGTGCTCTGCGGCGAGAACCCGACCGTCACCGACCTCCTTGAGGACTACGAGGACTTCTGCGGTGCGGTCTCGGTGGAGGCCCAGGAGGCGGTGGTCGACTCGACCATCACCGCGCTGGAGCTCAAGGAATGGCAGGACGCCGGCAAGGACATCTTCCTCGTCGACGTTCGGGAGCCGGCCGAGTACGAGATCGTCCGGATCCCCGGCGCCACCCTCATCCCCAAGGGCGACATCATCTCCGGCGACGCGCTCGCGCAGCTGCCGCAGGACCGGCAGATCGTGCTGCACTGCAAGTCCGGCGTCCGCTCGGCGGAGGCGCTCGCCGCGCTCAAGGCCGCCGGGTTCCGTGACGCCGTGCACGTGCAGGGCGGCGTGCTCTCCTGGATCAAGCAGATCGACCCGTCGCTGCCCGCGTACTGACCGGTTGGGCCGGGGCGGCGTCGCCGCCGTCCCGGCACATCGACGCACGTGACGAGGAGTGGCCGCCGGGCCAGAGCGCCGCGGTCATTCCCGGCTGGCCGATTCCCCGAGGCGGGATCGCGTCTGCGCAGGTAGCGTCTCCGCCGTGGTCGACTTGGATGCGGCGATCGGGTTCGTCGTGGCGCATGGGGACGCGGTGGAACGCGCCCGTCTCTCCTGGCTGCGCAACGGCACCCCGGTGCCCGACGAACTGTTGGAGACGGCCGAGGTCGGCCAGTCGCCCGACGGCGGTTGGCCGGCGAGCTGGGGCGGCCAGGTCGCGTCGATCGACGCGACCTGTTTCCGACTCGCCGAGTTGGACGACCTGGGCGCACTCGGCCGCCCCGCAGCCCGCCGGGCACTGGACTGGCTGGCGTCCCGGCAGCAGGCCGACGGCGGCTGGGACGAGGACGCCTCGCTGGCCGTCTCGGCACCGGAGTGGGCCCGCCCCGGCGATCCGGAGGCCAAGCTCTTCCTCACCGCCAACGCGGGCTTCTGGCTCACCGTCGCCGGGCTGGACGCCCGTGCCTCGGGGCCGCTGGACCACCGGGTCGGCGGGGCGTACGCCGGTGTGGTCCAGGCGGCGGCCCAGTCACTCGCCGGACGGCTGCGCCCGGACGGCAGTTGGCCGTCGTTCCTTGCCGCCGGCTGGCTGAGCGCGGCGGTGCTGCACCGGCAGGGCATGTTCCACGAGTCGGCGCGCATCCAGGTGGTGCTCGCCGAGCGGATGTCTGCGATGTCCCCGGGTGACGTGGCCTGGTTGGCGGCCACGCTGCGTCGGGTCGGCATCGACTCGCAAGACTGGATCATGGGGCGGGCGCTCCGCCGGCTGGCCGAGACGCAGCGCAGCGACGGCGGTTGGGAGAGCGACGACGGCCACCAGTTCGACGTGCACGCCACGCTCTCGGCGATCCGGGCCTGCCGCCCGGCGACGGTCGCCTAACGCACGTGCCCGTTCCCGGTGACCACGTACTTGGTGCTGGTCAGTTCGGGCAGACCCATCGGGCCGCGGGCGTGCAGCTTCTGGGTGGAGATGCCGATCTCCGCGCCGAAGCCGAACTCGCCGCCGTCGGTGAAGCGGGTCGAGGCGTTCACCATCACCGCCGCCGCGTCCACCCGGGCGACGAACTCGCGGGCCGCACTCGCCGAGTCGGTGAGGATCGCCTCGGTGTGCCCGGTGCCGTGGCGCCGGATGTGCGCGACCGCCGCGTCCAGCGAGTCGACCACCGCGACGGAGATGTCCGCCGACAGGTACTCGGTGGCGAAGTCCTCCTCGGTGGCCGGGACCACCGCCGCGGAGTAGGCGGCCACCGCGGGGGAGCCGTGTACGGTCACCCCCGCCTCGGCGAACGCGGCCAGCACGGCCGGTAGGAACGCGTCGGCGACGTCGGCGTGCACCAGCAGCGACTCGGCGGTGTTGCAGGTGGACAGGCGCTGCGTCTTGGCGTTCAGCGTCACCGCGACGGCCTGTGCCACGTCGGCGGCGGCGTCCACGTACACGTGGCAGTTGCCCACCCCGGTCTCGATCACCGGCACGGTCGACTCCTCGACCACGGTGCGGATCAGCGACGCGCCGCCGCGCGGGATGAGCACGTCGACCAGCCCTCGGGCGCGCATCAGCTCCTTGACCGAGTCGCGGGAGCTGGCGTCGAGCAACTGCACCGCGTCGGCCGGCAGCCCGGCGGCGGTGATCGCGTCCCGCAGCACCGCGACCAGCGCGGCGTTGGAGTGCGCGGCGGAGGACGAGCCGCGCAGCAGCGCCGCGTTGCCGGACTTGAGGCAGATTCCGGCGGCGTCCACGGTCACGTTCGGACGCGCCTCGTAGATGATGCCGACCACCCCGAACGGCACCCGGATCTGGCGCAGCTCAAGGCCGTTGGGCAGGGTCGAGCCGCGGACCACCTCGCCGACCGGGTCGGGCAGCGCGGCCATCTGGCGCAGCGCGTCGGCGATGCCGGACACCCGGCCCGCGTCGAGGGCGAGCCGGTCCAGCACGGCCGAGCTCAGCCCGGCTTCCCGCCCGGCCGCCAGGTCCGTCGCGTTGGCGGCCAGGATCTCCGGGGTACGCGCCACCAGCGCGTCGGCCATCGCGGCCAGCGCGGTGTCCTTGGCCGTACGGGTGGCCATGGCCAGGTCGGCGGCGGCGTCCCGCGCCCGTCGCGCCTGCTCGACGACGCTCATCGATCACTCCTCACAGAAGCACCAGGTCGTCGCGGTGGACGACCTCCCGTTCGTACGCCGGGCCGAGCGCCGCGGCGAGTTCGGAGGTGGAACGACCGAGCAGCCCGGGCAGCTCCACCGCGTCGTAGTTGACCAGGCCACGGGCGACCGGCGCGCCCGCGGTGTCCACCAGGTCCACCGGGTCGCCGGCGGTGAACGTTCCGTCCACGGCGGTGATGCCGGCGGGCAGCAGCGACTTGCGCCGCGCGACGACGGCGGCGACCGCGCCCGGGTCGAGGTGCAGCCGTCCCCGGGGTGAGGTGGCGTGGGCCAGCCAGAACAGCCGGGCGGTGGGACGCTGCCGCTGCGGATGGAACAGCGTGCCGACCGGCTCGCCCGCCAACGCCGGCGCGGCCAGGTCGGCTGCGGTGAGCACCACCGGGATGCCGAAGCCGGTGGCGATCCGGGCGGCCTCCACCTTGGTCACCATGCCTCCGGTGCCGACGCCGGAGCGCCCGGCCCCGCCGATGGTGATGCCGGCGAGGTCCGCGTCGTCGCGGACCTCGGCGATCCGGGTCGAGTGCGGCCGGGCCGGGTCGCCGGTCCAGAGCGCGTCCACGTCGGAGAGGAGCACCAGCAGGTCGGCGTGCACCAGCGCGGCCACCAGAGCGGCCAGCCGATCGTTGTCGCCGAACCGGATCTCCTCGGTGGCCACCGTGTCGTTCTCGTTGACGATGGGCACCGCACGCAGGTCGAGCAGCTTGCGCAGCGTCCGGTACGCGTTGCGGTAGTGCGCGCGCCGGGTCACGTCGTCGACGGTGAGCAGCACCTGCCCGACGGTGCGGCCGTGCCGGGCGAAGCTGGCCGCGTACCGGCCGATCAGCAGGCCCTGCCCGACGCTGGCGGCGGCCTGCTGGGTGGCCAGGTCCCGCGGGCGTCGGGTCAGCCCGAGCGGGGCCAGGCCGGCGGCGATCGCGCCGGAGGACACCAGCACCACCTCGCGGCCCTCGGCGGTGAGCCGCCCCAGGGCGTCGACCAGCGCGTCGACCCGCTCGTCGGCCAGGCCGCCGGTGGCGGTGGTCAACGAGGAGGACCCGATCTTGACGACGACCCGTCGGGCCGCCGTGACTGCGTCGCGCACCCGCCCATTCTGCGTGGTCACGGCCGTAGCGCCCGGCGGCGTTCCCATATGGTGGCCGATTGTGACACCTGACGAGTACGTCGAGGCGGTGCTCGACCTGGTCGAGCGGATCCCGGAGGGCAGGGTGATGTCGTACGGCGCGGTCGCCGATGCTCTGGCCGAGCGGTCGGGGCGCGCCTCGGCCCGCCTGGTGGGCGCCATCATGGCCCGGCACGGCGGCTCGGTGCCCTGGCACCGGGTGGTGACCGCGAGCGGTCGGCTGCCACCGGGCCACGAGCGGGAGGCGCAGGCCCGGCTGCGCGCCGAGGGGGCGCCACTGCGGGGTGCGGGCGTGGACATGGCGGCCGCGGGTTGGTCGCCGGAGGAGGGGATGTGACCCACGACTCAACGTGAGTAATATTCGGCCCCATGAACCCGCCGCCGGGTGACGCCGGTACGCCAACCGCTGCCCCGCTGCCCCGGACGGTGCACGCCGGATACGCGCTCGGATCCCTGGCCACCGGCGCGTTCGGCACCGTGCCCGGTCTGCTGCTGCTGCCGTACCTGACCGACACGCTGGGCGTGGCCGCGGGAGTGGCCGCCCTGCTGGTGCTGCTACCCAAGGCGTGGGACGTGCTGGTCAACCCCGTCGCCGGCCGGATCTCCGACCGCACCCGGTCCCGCTGGGGAGCCCGCCGGCCGTACCTGCTCGTCGCCGGGCTCGCGCTCGCCGTGCTCTTCGCGGCCATCTTCGCCGCGCCGTTCGGCAACGGTCGGGCCGCCGGGGCGTACGTGGCGCTCGCCTTCCTCGCCACCGCCACCGCGTTCGCCTTCTTCCAGGTGCCGTACGTGGCGATGCCGGCGGAGCTGACCGACGACTACGCCGAACGCACCCGCCTGATGACCTGGCGAATCGCCGTGCTGGCGCTGACCATCCTGGTCTCCGGCGCGGTCGCCCCGCTGGTGGTGACCGCCGGCGGCGACGGCCTGGCCGGGCACCGGTGGATGGGGCTGTTCGTGGCGGTCCTGATCGCTCTCGGCGCCATCGGCGCGTTCGTCGGTACCCGCTCCGCGCCGACCGGCACGGTGGGCGGCAGCGAGCCGACCCTGCGCGTCCAACTCGCCGTGGCCGGCGCCAACCGACCGTTCCGGGCGCTGCTGATCTGCTTCGTGGTGCAGTCCGCCGGGGTGGCGACCATCCTGGCCGGCGTCAACTACTTCGCCGGGCAGATCCTGCGCGACGAGCGGAGCGGTCCGACCCTGCTCTTCGCCTGCTTCGTCGGGCCGGCGCTGCTGGTGATGCCGATCTGGAGCCGGGTCGGCGCCCGGCTGGGCAAGCGGGCGGGCCTGGTCGTCGCCGCCGTGATCCTCGCCGCCGGGGCGCTCCTGCTGGTCGCCGCACCGGTGCTGCCACCGTTCGCGGTGTACCTGGTGGTCGCGGTGATCGGCGTCGGGTACGCCGGGCAGCAGGTCTTCGCGTTGGCGATGCTGCCGGACTGCATCGCGTACGACACGGCGCGCACCGGTCGACGCCAGGCGGGTGTCTTCACCGGCCTGTGGACCGCCGGGGAGATGCTCGGCCTGGCCCTCGGCCCGGGCATCTACGGCCTGGTGCTCCAGCTCTCCGGCTACGTGTCGTCCGACACGGGCACGGCGGCGACCCAGTCCGACACCGCCCGCCTGGGCGTCCTGCTGGGCTTCAGCGTCCTCCCCGCCGCGCTGATCGCCCCGCCGATCCTGCTGCTACGCCGCTACACCCTAACCCCGTCCGCGCTAACCGCCGCCCTCCGCGACGGACGGGTCGATCATGAGTTGTGGTGGGGGACAAAAGCCGTTGACCGTCACGAGAAGGGCACCATAACTCCATGATCGACGAGAGCAGGGTTCTACCTCCCGGGGTTTCGGCGGAGGTTGCGCTTTCCGAGGTTCGAGGGCTGCGGGCCGGCGATCGACCCACCCACGGTGGGCAGCTGTTCGCGTACGTCTACGACCCCGCGGTGCCCGGGCTCGACGACCTGGCCGCCGCCGCGCACCGGGAGAGCGCCCACGTCAACGGGCTCGACCCGACCGCGTTCCCGTCCCTGCTCGCCATGGAGAACGCGCTCGTCGGCGCCGCCGCCCGGGTGCTCGGCGGTGGCCCCGACACCACCGCTCCGGACGTGGTCGGCAGTGTCACCAGCGGCGGCACCGAGTCACTGATCCTCGCCGTCAAGACGGCCCGGGACGCCCACCCGGAGATCGCCACACCCCGGATCGTGGTGCCGTCGACCGCGCACGCCGCGTTCGCGAAGGCGGCGCACTACCTGCGAGTGGCACTGGACGTGGTGCCGGTCTCCCCGGACACGCTGCGTCCCGACCCGGCCGCGATATCCGCCGCCATCGGGCCGGAGACGGTGCTGGTGGCCTGCTCCGCGCCGTCGTACCCGCACGGGGTGGTGGACCCGGTCGTCCCGATCGCGGCGGCGGCGGCCGAGGCCGGGGTGCGCTGCCACGTGGACGCCTGCTTCGGTGGCTGGACCCTGCCGTACCTGCGCCGCCTCTCCGAGCCGGTGCCGGCGTTCGACTTCGCGGTACCCGGCGTCACGTCCATCTCGGTGGACCTGCACAAGTACGCGTACGCGCCGAAGGGGGTGTCGGTGCTGCTGCACCGCGATGCCGCGCTGCGCGCCCCGCAGTACTTCGCGTACGCCGACTGGCCCGGCTACACGATGATCAACCCGGTGATCGCGTCCACCCGCTCGGGCGGGCCGATCGCCGCCGCGTACGCCACCCTGCGGCACCTCGGCGACGACGGCTACCTGCGGCTGGCCACCGTCACCCGGGACGCCGTCGCCGGCCTGGCCGACGCGGTCCGCGCCGTCGACGGGCTGCGGCTGATGGCCGAGCCGGAGTCAACTGTGGTCTGCTTCACCGCAACCGAGGGCGGCCCGGACCTGTTCGTCCTGGTCGACGAACTGACCGCACGCGGCTGGCACACCCAACCCCAGCTGTCGTACGCCGGGCTGCCGGCCAGCGTGCACCTCACGGTGACCGCCTCGGTCGCGCCGCGGGTCGCCGAGTTCGGGCCGGCTCTGGCCGACGCGGTGGCCGCCGCCCGGACGGCCGGTCCGGTCGCCCTCCCGCCGGAGCTGACGGCGCTGGCGACATCGCTGACCCCGGACGCGCTCACGCCCGAACTGGTCGCCGGCCTCGCCGCCGGGCTCGGGCTCGGCGGCGGGGACGCGCCGACGCCGGACCGGATGGCGGTGGTGAACACGCTGCTCGACGCCGCTCCGCCGGCGCTGCGTGAGCGGCTGCTGGTGGAGTTCGTCGGCCTGCTGCAACGCCCCAGTTGGGGCTTGGTCGACACCCGAGCGGGTGTCCGACCCGGCCGGCGTGAGTCGCACGTCAGCGGTACGCCATCCGCGCCACGTTGTCGGTGTCCTTGGGATCCAGCAGGAAGTTGAAGTCGCCGTCCATCGGCCGGACGTCCACGTCGGCGGACCCCTTGCCCACCGTGGCCCCCACGGCGGCCCGGAAGCTGAGGGTCAGCGTCACCTCCGCACCGGCCGCGATCCGGCCCAGGTCGCAGGTCACCGGCTGGCTGGTCTCCTGCGGCTCGTTGCCGCACGGCCCCCACCCGTCCACGTCCGGGCGTACGGCCGACGGCACGTTCAGCCGCAGCGTCGCGTGCGGGACCGCCGCGGTGCCCTTGTTCCGGATCCGGACCGTGGTCTCACCCGTTCGCGAGCCGTCATCCGCCGTGCTCAACACCAGCTCGGTGGCGGTGACCGCGAGGTCCGCCGAGTGCGGGTTCGGACCGAAGCTCGTCGGCCCGGAGACCTGGGCGAAGGCCGAACCCTTCCAGCGGTAGCCCCGCCACTGGCGCTGTGACCACTCGCCGGGCCAACCACCGCCGGGCGCGATGTCGCCGACCTGCACCCGCACCGTGCCGTCGTCCACCACGTCGAGCGCGAACAGCCACTGCGGCTTGTCGATGGTGGTGGCGACCACGCGGCCGAGCGTGACCACCTTCTCCTCCTCGTCCCGGTCGAAGGCGACCACCTGCATCGGCCCGCCGGTGCCGAGCACGCACTGCACGAGCGCCACCGTCTCCACCGCCCCGTCCCCGTCGACGTCGCCGTGGTCGAGCGCCAGGAGCCAGTTCGCGCCCTCGCGGTCGTCGGCGGTGATCCGTACTGACGACGTCGGGCAGCCCCGGCCGGCCCGCCACGCCGGAAGGTTCACCGCCGTGCCAAGCAGCTGTGATCGGCTGATCCGGCCGTCGGGCGCGGCGGAGATGGGGCTGCCGCTGGTCGCGGAAGGGCTGAGAGTCGGGCTCGCCAGGTCACTCGGTGTGGGCGACACCGAGATGCTCGGCGTCGGGTCGACCGGACCCGGCCGGTGATCCGGTCCGTTCATCGCGGCGTACCCGACGGCGGACCCGCCGAACAGCGCGAGCGCCGTCGCGGTGCTGGCGGCCAGCCGACGACGGCCGCGTCCCCGTGCCGTCCGCCGGACGGCGGCGGGCCCGGGCACCTCGACCTTCTCCAGCACGGTACGGCGGTAGTGGGCAAACTCTTCGGCGAGGCCGAGGGTCTCCTGCTCAGACATCCCGCACCTCCTCGTTGGTGTCGCGCAGGTGCGTCGCGAGTGCCGTGCGGCCCCGGTGCAGCCAGGATTTGACGGTCCCCTCGGCGACCCGTTCCTGGGCGGCGATCTCGGCCACCGACAGATCGGCCAGGTAGTGCAGGACGACGGCCCGCCGCTGCGTGGGCGGCAACTTCGCCAGCGCGACATCGAGGGCGACCCGGTCGGGGCTCGGCCCGGCGACGTGTGTCTCCCGCTGTCGCAGCAGCCACGCCTGGGCGGTCCGCAGTCGCCGCCAGCGGTTGTGGCCGAGGTTCCAGGCGACCCGGCGTACCCAGGCCAGCGGGTCCTCGTACCGGGCGAGTCGGTCCCAGCGGGCGTACGCCCGGCAGAACGCCTCCTGAACCAGGTCCTGCGCGTGCCCACGGTCACCGGTGTACGCGGTGAGCTGTACCACGAGCGAACGGAAGTGAGCGTTGTAGAAGTCGTCGAAGACCAGTTCGGCAGTCGCGGGAGCGGAGCCGCCCAGCGGGTCGGGTGGCCGTCCGCCCACCCGCACTTCTCTCGTCACAAGCACTCGTCCTCCCCGTGGTGGCCGCGAGCAGCGTGTCCCGCCGGCACCCGTCACACAGCCGGACTCGCCGGTCGGTTGCGCGCGGTCGGCGGAGGTTTCTGTCACGTCCAGGACAACAAGGTGACATGGCACAGCTCGGCCGATCGATCAACGGGCGTCAGTATAGATAAGTATCGCTAAATGGAGGTTTTGTGGTATTCGTCGGTTCCGTACGGTCAATTCATCAACCCCCAACGACACGGGAGAAGACGATGACCATGCGGAAGATTTTGCTCACCGGAGTGACTGCGGCGGCCGGGCTCGCCCTCGGCCTGGGTGGCGCGGCGGCAGCCGTCACGGCGATCGGCCCCGGCCCCGGCGCCCCCGGCGAGATCGGTCCCGGCCCGGGCGTGTCCCTCGCCATCGGCCCCGGTCCGGGTGCGCCGGGTGAGATCGGTCCGGGCCCGGGTGTGGTTCTGGCCATCGGCCCTGGTCCGGGTGCCCCCGGCGAGATCGGCCCCGGCCCTGGGGTGGCAGCGGCCTGAGTGCGGCGTACCGGCGGGGCGTCCGTTCCCGCAGTGGGCCCGGCCAGCGGTGCCGGCCGGGCCCGAGATGGCCAATGCGCCGAGGCGGGCAGCACAGTGCTCGCGGCCCCCGGCGCCGCGGCGGGACGCTGTGGTTGACTGTCCGGTGGAGGACAGGAGGGGGCGGGCGTGCAGCTACCGGCAGTGCTCGGTGAGCCGATCCGGTTCGTGTTGAACTGGGGGCGCCGCTACTCGCTCTGGGTGTTCAACTTCGGCCTGGCCTGCTGCGCGATCGAGTTCATCGCGACCAGCATGGGCCGGCACGACTTCATCCGACTCGGCGTGATCCCGTTCGCTCACGGCCCTCGGCAGGCCGACCTCATGGTGGTCTCCGGCACGGTGACCGACAAGATGGCCCCGGCCATCAAACGCCTATACGACCAGATGCCCGAGCCGAAGTACGTCATCTCCTTCGGCGCCTGCTCCAACTGCGGCGGCCCCTACTGGGATTCGTACTCGGTGACCAAGGGTGTCGACCAGCTCATACCGGTCGACGTGTACGTGCCCGGCTGCCCACCCCGGCCAGAGGCGCTGCTGCACGGCATCCTGCGGCTACAGGAGAAGATCGCCGCCGAGCAGTCCGGCATCGGCGGGGTGCCGCAGCGGGATGTGCTGGCCGCGCCGCTGGACGCCCCACCCCGCGAAGCCGCCGCCCCACGCTCGGTCGACTCGCTCACCGCCCCGCCGGTACGCCCACCCGCCGCGGGTTGACACCGGGGTGGCCGGGGCGAGCTAGCCTGCGCATCATGACCAGCTCAGTGGACCAGCGGTCCGCCCACATCGTCGACGTGCTCACCGAGGAGTTCGGCGCGTCGATGGCGCTCGACCCGGCCGCCTTCCGCCGCAAGTTCCGCAAGATGGCGGCGTCGCCGTTCGCCTTCTACCGGGGCAGCGCCGCGCTGTTCTACGCCGACCAGCTCGGCGACTTCGCCGACGACCGGTTCCTCGACGAGCAGACCAGCCGGGTGTGGATCCACGGTGACCTGCACGCGGAGAACTTCGGCACCTACATGAACGCCTCCGGGCACCTGGTGTTCAACGTCAACGACTTCGACGAGGCGTACGTCGGGCCGTTCACCTGGGACCTGCGGCGGTTCGCGGCCAGCGTGGCGCTGCTGGGCTACGGCAAGGCGCTCTCCGACACGGTGATCGGCGAGCTGGTGGCGGGCTTCGCCGGGTCGTACCTGACCGAGCTGCGGGCGATCGCCGCGGGCGGGGACGACGCGATCGGTTCGATCACGCTGGACAACGCCGACGGGGTGCTGCGCCGGGTGCTCCAGCAGGCCCGGCTCAACACCCGCGTCGACCTGCTGGCCGCGCAGACCACCATCGACAACTACGAGCGGCGTTTCTCGGTCGGCGACGGGGTCTTCGAGATCGACGACGCCACCCGGGACAAGGTTCGCGCCGCTTTCGAGGAGTACCTGGGCACCCTGCCCGCCGCCTCGGCGCGCCTGCGTCCGGTGGCGGCACGGATCAAGGACGTGGTGCTGCGCAAGGGGGTGGGCATCGGCTCGGCCGGGCTGCCGTCGTACAACCTGTTGCTGGAGGGGCACACCGAGGCCCTGGAGAACGACGTCGTCATCTACATGAAGCAGGCGCAGGTGCCGGCCGTGGCGCGGTACGTGACCGACGAGACGGTCCGCGGCTACTTCCAGCACCAGGGCCACCGGACCGCCGAGTCACAGCGGGCGTTGCAGGCGCACGCCGACCCGTGGTTGGGCTTCACCGAGCTGGACGGGGCCGGTCAGCTGGTCGCCGAGGTCTCCCCGTACGCCGCCGACCTGGACTGGTCGGACGTGAACGAGCCGGAGGACCTGCGCGGGGTGCTCGTCGACCTGGGCCGGGCGGTGGCCCGGATGCACTCGGTCGCCGACGACGAGTCCAGTCACGACCTGGTGGACTACTCCACCGAGGAGGCGATCGTCGCGGCGGTGGACACCGACGAGTCGGGGTTCGTCACCCACCTGGTGGACTTCGCGCACGCGTACGGGGTGCGCGCCCGGCAGGACCACCAGCTCTTCGTCGACCTGTTCCGCAACGGCCGGCTGCCGGGCATCTGATCGGGCGGAACGCTCAGGATGCGAACTCCAGCACCACCTTGATGTCGTCCGGCCCGGGGGTGTACGCGTCTGCGTACCTGTTCACCGGTACCCGACGGGTGATCAGTGACTCGAGCCAGACCTGGTCGGCGCGGGCGAGGGCCTGGGCGGCCATGTCCCAGTGCCGACGGTTGGCGTTCACCGAGCCGAACACCACGTTGTTCTCCAGCACCAGGGCCCGGTTGAGCGCTCCGGCGTCGAAGTCGATGCTCCGGCCGCCGCTGGACACCCCGGCGAGGCAGACGATCCCGGTCGGCGCCGCCTTGCACATGACGTCGAGGACGACCGTGGGCGCGCCGGTGCACTCGATCACCACGTCCGGCTCGAAGGGCAGGTCGTTGACCGGCACCGCGTGGTAGGTGGCGCCGAGCCCGGCGACCAGTTCCGGCTTCGGCCCGTCGGTGGCCCGGTCCAGCACGTGCACGGTGAGCCCGCGCTGGGTGCCGAGCAACGCGGCCAGCAGCCCGATCGGCCCGGCCCCGGTCACCAGGACGGTCTGCGGCTGCCATTCGGCCCGGTGCCCGATCCGCTCGATGTGGTCCCATGCCTTGGCCACCACGCTGGTGGGCTCCAGCAGCACGCCGACCTGGGCGAGCGCCGGATCGAGCGCGACCGCGAACTGGGGCTCGATCCGCCAGTGGTCACGGGCGAACCCGGGCAACGCCTTGATGCCGTGCTCGGTGTACTGACCGTTGCGGCACATGTCCCACTCGCCGACCGCGCAGTTCGGGCAGGGGACCGGGTCGGGATGCCGGACGATACCGGCCACCAGGTCACCGGCTTGCAGGGTGCCGGTCGGGTCCTCGATCACCCGGCCCAGCGACTCGTGCCCGATGATGAGGCGGTCCGCGCCCGGCGGCGCCTCGCCGTACTCGCCGGCGATGATCTCGTGGTCGGTGCCGCAGATCCCCACCGCCAGCGCCTCGACGAGGACCGCACCCTCCTCGGCCGCGGGCTCCGGCTGATCCTCGACGAGGCTCAGCGAGTTGGCGACTCCGGGTCTCACAGTGACAGCGCGCACGCCCTCATCTTTCCCCGCCGACTGCCGCGCCGCCCGGCAAAGCCGGCAGATCGCCGGCATCGACGGCGGGCCGGCGCGGATCGGGCCGGCACTAGGATCAGCGGCATGACTCCCGAAGAGGTCGGCGCTCGGCTGGTCGCGCTGCTCGCGCCGGTCGAGGCGACCCCGTCGGTCTCCGGCGGGCAACGGTTCGCCCGCGCCACCGTCGACGTGCCGTCGGCGAACTGGTCGGACGCCCTGCGCGCCGCCCGGGACGACACCGAGCTGGCCTGCGACTTCTTCGACTGGCTCTCCGCGGTGGACGAGCTGGCCGAGGGTTTCGACGTGGTGGCGCACCTCTGGTCGACGCGGCTGCGGCACGGGGTGCTGCTGCGCACCCGGGTGCCCCGCGACGCGCCCACGGTCGTCTCGGTGGTCGACGTCTACCCGGGTGCGGCCTGGCACGAGCGGGAGACGCACGAGATGTTCGGCATCGGCTTCACCGGTCACGGTGAGCTGCGACCGCTGCTGCTGCCGCCCGAGTTCGAGGGTCATCCGCTGCGCAAGGAGTTCGTGCTGGCCTCGCGGGTGGCCAAGCCCTGGCCGGGCGCGAAGGAGCCGGGCGAGTCGGAGGCCGGCGGTGGGCGTCGACCGATCCGCCCACCGGGTGTGCCCGCTCCGGGCGAGTGGGGCACGACGCCCACCCCGGCGGGCGCGGGCGGCGTGGGGGAGGGCCCGCGTGGCGGCACCCCGGCCCGTCCGGCCGGTGAC
>NZ_JAEVHM010000113.1 GCF_016802865.1 Micromonospora parastrephiae
TGCGGGGTGCGGGGTGCGGGGTCGAGGCGGGGGCGGGGGTCGGCTCGGGGAAGGTGGGGGTTGTGGTCTCCCGACCGTCCTGGGCGGGGGTGAGCAGCCTGCGCAGGGAGAGCGCGACCAGCGAGGCGACCAGGCAGCCGCCGACCACGGTCGCCACCCACACCTTGCCGTCGGCGGCACCGATGAGCGGGCCGGCGGTGACCGGGCCGATCACGCCGCTGATTCCGAAGATCATCGAACTCATCGCGTTGTACCGACCGCGCAGCTCGTCGGTGGCCAGCGCGTTGGTCAGCGCCGGCATCACCGGTGACAGCATCGTCTCGCCGAAGCCGAAGATCGCCGAGCAGGCCACCACGCACAGCGCGGCCAGGACGGCGTCCCCGGTGCTGACCAGGTCAGCGGCACCGAGGACCAGCCAGGCGGTGGCGAACACCGCCCCGACCAGGGCCAGCGCGGCGGTGCGGCTGCGGCCCTCGATCCGGCGGATCACCAGGAGTTGGGCGAGCACGATCATCACGGTGTTCGCCGCGAGCGCCCAGGCCACCACGCGCGGGCTCACCTCGGCGACCCGCACGGCGTACGCGGCGAAGCCGACCTCGATCTGGGCGTACCCGCAGGTGGTGAGGACCAGCCCGAAGATCACCAGCCGGCGGAACGGACGGTCGCGGAGCACGGTCAGGTAGCCGCCGGGCGACGGCTGGTCAGCGGTCCGGCCGGCGCCGAGACGATGCCCGACACCCGGAAGGGTGAGCAGGATCAGCGCCGGCATCAGGTAGCTCACTGCGTCCAGCAGGTAGACCGTCTGGAAGGTGCCCGGCCGCCCGGTGTCGATGATCGCGCCGGAGGTCATGCCGCCGATGCCGATACCGAGATTGAGCAGCGCGAAGTTCAGCCCGAAGACGCGTTGCCGCTCACCGTCGTCGGTCAGCGAGGCCAGGATGGTGTTCTGCCCGGACCAGATCGCCGAGCTGCCGACCGCGATGACCGTCATCACCGCGAACGCGGAGGCGCTCGAGTCGACCAGGGCCAGCGAGCCGGTGCCCACCGCCTCGATCAGCAGGCAGGGCAGCACCACCCGGCGGGCTCCGAACCGGTCGATCAGCGTTCCGCCCAGCGGCGACAGGGCCAGGGTGACCGCGCCGTACCAGCCGATCACCAGGCCGGCGCGGGTGTCGGTGAGTCCGCGTACGTCGGTCAGGTAGATGAACAGGAACGGCAGGGTGAGGCCACGCCCGATCGCCGACAGCAGGGTGCCGACGAGGAGCCGGCGAGCTTCCGGACGGCGAGGTAGGGCGCGACGCAACATGACCGCATTCTGTTCGCCGGGTGTGACACCGCGCGAACTGTTTACCGAGGCGGCGGCTGTCGGTGCGCTCTGCCATGCTGGCCCGGTGAGCGTGACCTGGCGACACCTGCCCGCATCCGCCCGCGAGATCGCCGGCGCCGCCACCGACGCGGTCGAGGCTGCGAAAGCTCGTGACAACGAGGCGTACGAGGTGGCTGCCGACCGGCTCGCCAGGGCCGAGCGTTCCGGCCTGGTGCTGGGTTCCGTGGTGCGATTGCTGCTGGAGGCGACCCATCGTGACGGCCTGGACGGCGACGACGTACGGCAGGTGCTGGAGCGTTGCGTCCGCGCGGCGGCCACCTGGCGGCCGGACGTCGACCCGCACGTCGTGCTGGTCCTGCTGGCCGGGGCGCTCGGCGTGTACGACCCGGGCGAGGACGACTCTCCGCCCGATCCGGCCGCGCTCGCCCGGCACGGTCCGCTGCTCGTGGCCGACCTGCTGGCGGTGACGGGGCGACCGGTCGACGGTTACCTGAGCGCGGCGTTCGCCGAGATCGAGCGCACCGAACGGAACGACTGACGCCTCCGGCCGAACGGGTGCGGGTGTCGACCGATCGGCGCTGATCGCAGGGGTTGGCGCAGCGATACGCTCACGCGCAACATGATCGACTTAGTCACGGGGGCTGTTGGTGGATAGACGTGTGTGGGCAGGGCTGGCGGTCGTACCGCTGCTGGGTGCGGGCCTGGTGGGACCGACGGCGCCTGCGCTGGGGGCGCCGGCGCCGGTTGCCCGTACGGAGGCCGGTCCGGCCAATGAGCTGTACGTGAGCAGCACGGACTGCGCGCCGGCCGCCGACGGCAGCGAGCAGGCGCCGTACTGCACGATCTCGGCTGCGGCGGCGGTGGCGCAGCCCGGCCAGACGGTGCTGGTGCAGCCCGGGAACTATCCCGAGTCGGTGACCGTGACCCGATCGGGCGCCGAGGGTGCCCCGATCACCTTCCGTGCCGTCAACACCGACCGCAGCTCCGCCCAGGTCGGCAACATCGGCGACACCGTGGTGGGCACCGTCTTCACTCTCACCGGAGTGCACGACGTCGTGGTCGAGGGCTTCGTCATCAGGGAGACCGCCACCGCGATACCCGTCGTGGTCAACGCCTCGACGCGAGTCACCGTGGACGGGATCACCGCCCGCGCGTCGCGTGCACCGGCGGTCGTGCAGGTCACCGGCAACTCCACAGGTGTCACCATCAGCCGGTCATGGCTGGCCCCGTCGGGAGGTCTCGCTCTACGGATCGATCCGGGTGTCAGCGGGACCGTGGTCGTCAACAATCAGCTCTACCTGGGCGGTCTGCTGGCCACCGATGCCCCCGGGCTGGTCGTCACCAACAACACGGTGCTGACCAATTGTCTGCGGGCGATCGACGTGGCCGGCACCTCGACCGGGCTCTCGATTCAGAACAACATCGTGCGCACGAGCCCGTTCCACGCCGCCACCTGCACGACACCGCAGAACGCGACCGCCATCGCGGTCGCCGTGCCGCCGACCGCAGGAACAGTCGCCGACTACAACCTGATCGACGCGATCAGTGGCGGTCCCCTCTACCAGTGGGCCGGCACCGCCTACTCCGACCTGTCGTCGTTCCAGGCGGCGACCGGGCAGGGTGGGCACGATCTCGTCGCCGACCCGCTGATCGCCGGAACCACGAGTGGCGGACCGAGGGTCTTCATTCCGACCGACCCGGCGTCACCCGCCGTCGATTCCGCGAACGCCTCGGCACCGGGTGTGACGCGTACCGACATGGTGGGCAACCCGCACAGCGACAACCCCGCCATGCCGAACACCGGCACCGGCAACGGCTTCCACGACCGGGGTGCGGTGGAGGCTCAGGGTTCCCCCGGGAACGGGCAGTACGACCTCCGGCAGAAACCCGGCGACGACTCGTTCGCGGTGACGGCGACCGGAATCCCGCAGTTCGCCTGGCCGGTGGACGGGGAGGGCGGCGTGATCGCCTACAGCTTCGATGGAAAGCGCTACCCGGTCGTCACGTCCGCCCGCTCGGTCGCGTCCTCCTTCCGACAGGCCGGCCGGGGCTGCGTCTCCATCGCGATCAGCCACGACGGGTTCCGGCGAGCGGACCCGAAGAGAAGCAGCCTGTGCACGAGGGTCGGTACGAGGTACACGCCGTCCGCCCCGACGCGGTTGCTGGACACCCGGGCGGCGATCGGCACCGCCACCACCACCCCGGTGCCGGCCGACGGCGAGGTCGCCGTGCCGATTCCGGCCGTCGGTGGCGTGCCGACCGCGGACGTCATCGCGGTGGTGCTGAACCTGACCGTCACCGCCCCCACCAGGTCGGGCTTCATCAGCGTCCGCGCCCCGGGTGGGGAGGTCGGCTCGTCGAGCGTCAACTTCGTCGCCAACGAGACGGTTCCGAACCTGGTCATGACGAAGGTGCACGGTGGAGTGGTCCGGTTGGTGAACCGCAGCGGCGGCACCGTCCACCTGCTCGCCGACCTGCAGGGCGTCTACAGTCGGCAGGGCTCCGGGTTCAAGACGCTCGACCCGACCCGGGTGCTGGACACCCGTACCGGCAGCGGGCTCCCACTGGCCGCGAACGGTGAGCGGCGTCTGGACCTCTCCGGGAAGCTGCCGGCGGACGTCACCGCCGCGATCCTCAACGTCACCGTCACCGCGCCGACGGCAGCCGGCGTGCTCAGCGTCTACCCGGACGGTACGCCGGCGCCGCTCGCCTCGAACCTGAACTTCGTGGCCCGGCAGACCATCCCCAACCTGGTCGTCGTGCCGGTGGTCGCGGGAAAGGTCATGATCCGTAACACCAGTTCGGGAACCACCCACGTGATCGCCGACCTGGCCGGCTACTTCGGCTCGGCCGCCTCCGGAGCGGACCAGACCTACGTGCCTTCGGAGGACCGGGTTGCGGACTCCCGCGACGACTCCGGATGGCTCAGGGTGCTGCACCCCGGCCCGTTTCCCGCCTTTGCCGTGGGCAGCGCCCCGATTGCCAGCGACACCTGGTGCGGGACGGGGTGCCCGCCGGTGACCGCCGGGGTGTTGAACCTGACCGTCACCGAGCCGACGGCGGCGGGCGTGCTGACCGCGTACCCAAGTGGGGCGGCGAGACCGACCGCGTCGAACGTCAACTTCGTGGCCGGGGAGACCGCCTCCAACCTGGTCGTGTCGAAAGCCGCCGGCGAGTACGTGGATGTCTTCAACAACAGCTCCGGTACGGCGCACCTCATCGCCGACCAGTCCGGGTACTTCATCGCCTCGGCCTTCTGAGGCGGGGCTGCGGTCCGCGACGGCCGGGTACCGGATCGATCGGTACCCGGCCGCCGCGCCGTTCGACTCTGTTGTCGAGCCGATCGGGTCCGACACGCGATCCAGCCGGCGCTGCCCACATCGGTATCGGTCACGGTAGTCTCCGCGAACTTGCATGATCGACTTTGGCGCGGGGGCCGCTTATGGACATCCGACGGTGGGCGCGGCTCGCGCTCGTACCACTGATTGGCGGCGCGGCCCTGGTCGGGCCCACGGTGCCCGCCGCGGCGGCGCCCGCGCCCGTCGCGGCCGCGCCGGTCGCCGCAGCCGCGGCCAGCGATGAGCTCTACGTCAGCGAACATTGGTGTCAGAGCAGCGGCGACGGCAGTGAGCAGCGGCCGTTCTGCACCATCTCCGAAGCGGCGGCGGTGGCCGGTCCAGGTCAGACGGTGCTGATCCACCCGGGGGAGTACCCCGAGAAGGTCCGGTTCACCCGGTCCGGCAGCGAGTCCGCGCCGATCACCTTCCGCGCCGTCAACGTCGATTGGCAGATGGCGAGGGTCGGCCGATACAACACCGCGGCGGTTACCGGGACCATCCTCGACCTCAGTGGCGTGCACGACGTCACGGTGGAGGGCCTGGTCGTGTTCGGAGCCCCCTACGCCGACGCCGTCACGGTGCGGGGCTCCCAGCGGGTCCGCCTCGACAAGCTCTCCGTCGAGACCGGCAGCTACGGCCCCAGCGGGGTACGGATCAGCGGTGCGTCGAGCCGGGTGACCCTGAGCCGTAGCTTCGTCTACAACCCGAACGGCCCGTCCGTGGCCGTCGAGCCGGGCGTCACCGACACGACCGTCACCGCCAGCCAGTTCGACGGCTCCGGCCTGACCGCGACGGACGCCCCCCGCCTCACCGTCACCGGCAACACGTTCCACGTCGACTGCCGCCGTGGCATCGACCTGGCCGGCAGTTCGCCGGGTGCCTCGATCCGCAACAACATCGTCGTCACGACCCGCCAGCGCCACGTCTGCAAGACCCCGGCGGACGCCGTCGGCGTCCGGCTCTCCGCCGAGTCGGTGGCCGGAAGCAGCACCGACTACAACCTGTTCGATCCGACCAGCGGTGGGATGCCCTACACCTGGGCGGGCACCGACCACCCCACCCTCGCGTCGTTCGTCGCGGCGACCGGGCAGGCCGCCCACGACCTCTCGGCCGACCCGAAGCTCACGCTGGTGAACGGATGGGACCGGGTCTACCTGGAGACCAGGGACGGGTCGCCGGCCCGGGACTCCGCCGACGCGAACGCCCCCGGTGCCCTGGACACCGACATGCTCGACGGGTCCTTCGCCGACGACCCGGCCGCGCCGAACACCGGCACCGGCAGCGGATACCGCGACCGGGGGTCGGTGGAGGCCCGGGGCCCCGTCACCCAGGACCCGCTCCGAGTCGAGCGCAAGATTGGCGGCGGTCCGTTCGACGTGGTCGCACGGTCGGGCACGCACTTCGCCTGGCCCGTCGAGCGGGAGCGAACCAAGTACGCCTACTACCTCACCGGCAGGCGGTTCTGGCGGGTGACCGACTCCGCCACCGCGGAGTACACGCTGCGGCGAGCCGGCGACGCCTGCGTACAGGTGCAGGCTTCCCAGACCGACTTCCGGCTGCCCACGTCGAACGAGGAACGGGTCTGCACCCAGGTCGGTGCGCGCTACGTACCGGTGACGCCGACCCGGCTGCTGGACACCCGCGCCCGCATCGGCGTGCCCGACACCCGACCGGTCACCGCGTGGGGGACGGTCGAGCTGCCGGTCGGCAGCATCGCCGGAGTGGCGCAGGAAGACATCAGTGCGGTCGTCCTCAACGTGACGGTGACCCAACCTGACGTCTCCGGCTTCATCAGGGTCGACTCGACCGGCGCCTTCAGCGGTTCGTCCAACCTCAACTTCGTGAAGGGTGAGACGGTGCCGAACCAGGTGACCGTGCCCGTCATCGACGGCTCGGTCCGGTTCACCAACTACAGCTCGGGCACCGTCCACCTGGTCGCCGACCTCCAGGGTTTCTACGCCGCGAACGGGTCCGGCTTCGCGTCGGTGTCGCCGACGCGGGTGCTCGACACCCGCGCGGGAACCGGCACGCCGTTTCCGGCGATGGGCACCCGACCACTCGACCTGTCGGAGTGGCTGCCCGTCGGCGCGACGGCGGCCGTGCTCTCGGTGACGGTCACCGCCCCGACGACCAGCGGCGTGCTCACGGTCTATCCGTACGGCTCGACCGCACCTACGGCGTCCAGCCTCAACTTCGTCGCCGGGCAGACCATCCCCAACCTGGTCACCGTGCCGGTGGTGAACGGCCGGGTCAGCATCCTCAACAACAGCTCCGGCACCACCCACGTGGTCGCGGACCTGGCCGGCTGGTTCAGCCCGGACGCCACCCAGACGTTCGTTCCGATGACGTCGACGCGGATCGTGGACTCCCGGGACAGCACCGGGCTACCCGGCCGTACGCCTGCTCCCCTCGCGGCCGGGGAGACCGTCCGCTTCGCGCCGTTCAAGAGCGACGTGATCTGCGCGCCGGCCTGCCCGGCCCCGACCGCGGTGGTGGGGAACGTGACCGTCACCGCGCCGACCAGGCCGGGCGTGCTCACCGTCCACCCGGGCGGCGGGCAGCGACCCACCGCTTCGAACGTCAACTTCGTCGCCGGTGAGACCGCGTCGAACGCCGCCGTGGTCGCGGTGGGCTCCGGCGTCGACCTCTTCCACAACAGCGGCGGTACGTCCCACGTGATCGTCGACCAGTCCGGCTACTTCATCGCCGCCGCGTCCTGATCCGGCGGCTGGTCCTTTCGGCCGACCGCTACTCGAAGCTCCACTTCCCACAGGAATGATTGATGACACGATCCGTGCTCTTTGCGCGATTCGCGCTCGTACCACTCACCGTTGGCGCGGGCCTGGCCGTGCCGGCGGTGCCCGCCTCGGCGACGGCACCCCTGCCCGCCACCGCTCCCACGTCGCCACCGCCGCCGTCACGGAGTGGTACGTCGACTCGGCCAACTGCTTGAACGACGGGAATGGCAGCGCCTCCAGCCCCTTCTGCACTGTCACTGAGGCAGTGGACGTGGTCCGACCCGGACAGACTGTCCTGGTCCGGCCCGGCGACTACCGGGAGTCCGTGGTGATCAGCCGCTCGGGGACCGAGGGTGCGCCGATCACCTTCCGGGCGCTGAACGGGCCGGGAAGCAGTGCCACGGTGGTGAAGGTGGGCAAGCGACGTGGCGCCATCGGCAGCGAGAGCACTTTCACCCTTCGCGGTGTCCACGACGTGGTCCTCGATGGGTTCCTGGCGTCCGGTGAGGGCACGGCCGAGGCCGTCCTCGTCGATGGCTCCTCCCGGATCACCCTGGACCGGCTTGTCGCCTCCGAGTACGACGCCCCGGCAGCGGTCCGGATCACCGGCGCATCCCAGGACGTCACGGTGAGTCGTAGCGCCTTCCGGTCGGGCAGCGGTCTGTCGGTGGATCCAGGGGTGCGCGGCGCCCTGGTGACCGCGAGCACCTTCACCCAGAGCGGGATCACGGTGCGGGACGCGCCCGGCACGAAGATCGTCGGTAACACCCTGGAGACCGACTGCACGCTGGCGGTGAACGTCACCGGAGCATCGCCGGGCGTGTCGATCCGGAACAACATCCTGGAGACCGCCACCGGCGCGCTCGGTGACGCGGAGGCGTGTGGGGTGCCGTCGGAGGCGACCGCGATCGCCGTCTCGGCCGAGAGCGTTCCGCAGACCGTGGCGGACTACAACCTGATCGAGCCGGCCAGTGGTGGCCCGCTGTACCGGTGGGGTGCCACCGAGTACACCAACCTGCCCGAGTTCGTCGCCGCCACCGGTCACGGCGCGCACGACATCGCCGCGAACCCCGGGCTGCGTTCGACGGACGCGACCGATCGGCCGTACTACGAGATCGCCCCGAACTCGCCGGCCGTCGACTCGGCCGATGCCACCGCGGAGGGCGTCTCCCGTACCGACCTGCTGGACAACCCACACGCGGACGACCCGGCGAAGGCCAACACCGGCACCGGTTCGGGCTACCACGACCGGGGCGCGGTCGAGGCCCAGGGGCCGGTGACGGTCAAGGAGTTGCCGATCCGGCGGAAGGCGGGCGGCACTCCCCTGGACGTGACCGTCGAACTTTCCGTCGCCACCGCCTGGACCACCGACGGCCCACTGGGCAAGGTATCGCGCAACTGGCTCGATGAGGAGCACCGTCGGGTGCTGCCGCTGGGGTCCGAGGACCACCGCTTCCGCCGTGCCGGCAGGGCCTGCGAGGCCCACCAGGTCAGCTTCAACGACTTCCGGAAGTTCCGGGAAAGCCCGGTGACGACCTGCATCGTGCTGGGTGCCGCCTACACGCCGGTGTCGCCGCGGCGGGTGCTCGACACCCGCGCCGGGATCGGCGGCTACCCGACCGTGCCGATCGCGCCCAACCAGACGGTCGAGCTCTCGCTTTCGCCACTCAACGGGGTGCCGGAGAGGGACGTCAGCGCCGTCGTGCTGAACGTGACCGCCACCCAGCCGGCCGCTGCCGGGTTCCTGCAGGTATACCCGGCGGGCGGGCCGGCTGCCGTTTCGAGTGTCAACTTCGTTGCCGGCGAGACGGTGCCGAACCTGGTCACCGTGCCGGTGTTGGACGCCGGCAGGGTCGTGATCGTCAACAAATCCAGCGGTACCGTGCACGTCGTCGCCGACCTGGAGGGTTACTACTCGGCTGGTGGTTCGGGGTTCCGGTCGGTCGCTCCGGTGCGGGTGCTGGACACGCGGGGTGCCGGTAACTCGGCGTTCGCGCCGAACACCGGTCGGACGCTGGATCTGTCCGGTCGGGTTCCGTCTGGTGCGACGGCGGTGGTGCTCAATGTGACCGCGACGGAGCCGACGACAAGTGGGGTGCTCACGGTTCATCCGTTCGGCACGGCCGTGCCGGTGGCGTCGAATCTGAACTTCGTCGCCGGGCAGACGATTCCGAACCTGGTGATGGTGCCGGTGGTGAATGGCAAGGTGGCCATCCAGAACGTCAGCTCCGGGCGTACCCATGTGGTGGCCGACCTCGCGGGTTGGTTCGGTGGCGGCGCGACGGATGTCTTCGTGCCGTTCGGCCCGACCCGGATCTACGACACCCGGACAGGCGAGGGGGCACCGCTCGGGCCGTACGGCTGGGGTGCGCTCGCCGTGCCCTTCCTCGATCCGAGGGGCGACAAGAGTGCGCCACAGCCGACGGCGCTGGTGGCGAACCTGACCGTCACCGCACCGACCAACGCCGGCGTGCTCACCATCCACCCGAACGGACCGGACCGGCCGACCGCCTCGAACGTCAACTACGTCGTTGGCGAGACCGCCACCAACCACGCCATCGTCGGCGTCGGTGAATACGGGCTCGTCGTGCTGTTCAACAACACCTCCGGCCACACCCACGTGATCATCGACCAGGCGGGCTACTTCATCGCCGCCGCGTCCTGACCCCGCGTACCCATAGAGCCGGCGCCCACCCCGCGAGCAGCGGGTGGGCGCCGGCTGTCTTCATGCCAGTGGTCGGGACAGCCGGCACGGCACCCGTGGATATAGGCTGCGGCGAGAATCGCTCGGCTTCCACGGGGGACAGTTGATGAAGAGACACAGGTCGGCGCAGCTCGCGGTCATACCGCTGCTGGCGGGTGTGGGCCTTGCCGGGCCCGCCGCGCCAGCGGTGGCGGCATCCGCGCCAGCCCCGGCCAAGGCCGCGACCGCCGGCTCCGAGGTGTACGTCAGCCAGCGCGACTGCAAGCCGGCCGGCGACGGCAGCGAGGCCGCGCCCTACTGCACGATCGGTGCCGCGTTGGCTGTCGTCCAGCCGGGCCAGACGGTGCTCGTGCAGCCGGGGGACTACGCGGAGAAGGTGACGGTCACACGGTCCGGCACGGAGTCCGCGCCGATCGTCGTCCGTGCGGTCAACACGTCACGAGGCATCGTCCGCGTCGGCCACTACACGCTCAGCGGCACGCCGCTGACGATCTCCGGCGTGCACGACGTCGTGGTCGAGGGCTTCACGCTCGCCGGCCGTGGTGACGCCGTGCCGGTCCTGGTCAACGGGGCCCAGCGCGTCACCGTGGACGGCATTGCCGCTGGCGCGGGCACCCTGCCCGCGGTCCGGGTGACGGGCTCGTCCAGCGATGTGACGGTCAGCCGGGGCTGGTTCTCCAGCTCGGCCACCGGTGCCATCGGGGTGGCCGTCGAGGCGGGGGTCTCGGGCGCCGTGGTCAGCGCCAGTACCTTCTTCAAGACCCGGGTCGCCGTGACCGACGCGCCGGGAGCCCGGATCACCGGCAACACCGTGGTGACCGACTGCGCGACCGGGATCGTGCTGGCCGGTGTCTCGACCGGCGGGAGCATCCGGAACAACATCCTGCGCACCGGTTCCGGGCCGGTCCCGGGGCCGGGGGCCTGTACCGACCCGACGACCGCACCCGCGATCTCGGTTGCCACCGCCGCCGTCACCGGCGGTACGGAGGCCGACTACAACCTGATCGACCCGGCCAGTGGTGGGGCTGTCTACCGGTGGGGCGACACCGATCACGCCGATCTGGCGTCGTTCCGGGCGGCGACGGGGCAGGGCGCTCACGACATCCTGGCCCCGGCCCTGCTCGGGGAGAAGCAGGGCACCGAGCGCGGCTGGTTCCCGCTGACCGCCGCCTCGCCGGCGGTGGACGCCGCCGACGCCACGGCGCCCGGCGTCACTCGCACCGACCTGCTGGACAACGCGCACGCCGACGCGCCCACCGTGCCCAACACGGGTACCGGTAACGGCTACCACGACCGGGGCGCGGTGGAGCTCCAGGGCGGCCGGACGGTGAGTGGGTACGGGGTCCAGAGCAAGCCTGGCGGTTCCTCGCTGGACTTCACCGCCCCTCTGACGGTCAGCCATGCGTGGCCCACCGATGGCCCGGTGGGCAAGGTGGCCCGTAGGTTCAGCAACGATCGGTTCTACCGGGTGGGACCGATCGAGCCAGCCGATTACCGGCTCCTCCGCGCCGGCGCCGCCTGTGTGGACAACGACATCCGTTTCGACAACTTCCGGGTAGTCCCGCCGACCGTGATCGTGCCGCTGGGTGGAGAGTGCGCGGTCCTGGGCGCGATGTTCACTCCGGTCGCCCCGACCCGTCTGCTCGACACACGCGCAGCCGTCGGGATCAGCACCACCGTTCCCATCGCGGCCAACTCCGAGATCGTCCTGCCGATCATGTCGATCAACGGGGTCACGGCCTCGAACATCACGGCCGTGGTGCTGAACGTGACGGCCACCCAGCCGGCCAGCGCCGGTTATCTCACCGTCTACCCCGACGGCACGACGGCACCCTCGGCGTCGAGCGTCAACTTTGTCCCGGGCGAGACGGTGCCGAATCAGGTCACGGTGCCGATGTCCAACGGCAACCTGCGCATCCGTAACAACGCCGGCGGGACGGTGCACGTCGTTGCCGACCTGCAGGGCTTCTACTCCGGGGTGGGCGACGGCTTCAAGCCTCTGTCGCCGACCCGGGTGTTGGACAGTCGGGCCAACGCGGGCACGCCGATCCCCGCGAACAGTTACCGGGTGCTTGACCTGGCCGGGCGAGTGCCGGCGGGTGCCAAGGCCGTCGTGCTGAGCGTGACGGCCACCCAGCCTACGGCGAACGGGGTCCTCACCCTGTTCCCGGCCGGTTCGTCCGTGCCGACGGCGTCCAACCTGAACTTCGTCGCCGGCCAGACCATCCCCAACCTGGTGACGGTGCCGGTGGTGAACGGCCGGCTCGTCATCCAGAACGTCAGCTCCGGCACCACCCACGTGCTCGCGGACCTGGCCGGTTGGTACGGCACCGGCGCCACCGACGGCTTCGTCCCGTACGGCCCTCAGCGGATCCTCGACACCCGGTCCGGAATCCGCGGGAGCACTCTGCCCCAGTTCTCGTCGGTCGACCTGTTGGTGCCCTTCCTCGATCCGAACGGCAACGACAACACGCCGAAGCCAACCGCGTTGGTGGCCAACCTGACGGTCACCGGGCCGACGGCTCCGGGTGTCCTCACCGCACAGCCCAAGGGTGAGGCGCCGTCGGCCGCCTCGAACGTGAACTTTGTGGCCGGGGAGACGGCATCGAACGCCGCAGTGGTCCGAGTGGGTGCCAACGGGTCCGTGACGTTGACCAACAACAGCGGTGGCAGTGCAGACGTCGTGGTCGACCAGGCCGGCCACTTCATCGCCACCAACCCCTGAGCGAACCGAACGATCCGACCCGGAGCCGGCACCGCTCGTTTGGCGGTGCCGGCTCCGGCCGTTTCACCGATGGTCGTCCTCACGCCGTTCGCTCGGCCACGACCTCCAGGTACTCCGCCGGGATCCGTACCGTGCCGTCGGTGGCCCGGTTGTGCGTCCGGGCCAGCTCCACCAGGTCGGCGTGCAGGTGCGGTCGCCGCTCCGCGGGCAGCGCCTCGAACGCCTTCAGGGTCGGGCCGTAGTTGGCCCGGAAGAAGTGCGCGAACTCCTCCGGAGTGCCGAAGCGGAAGACGAACTCCCGGCGTACCGCCCGCAGGTCGCCCACGGACCCGCCGAGCAACTCGCGGACCCTGCCCTCGTCGCCCCACTGGACCGGTGCGCGCAGCCCCGCCGGCGGCGGTACGTGCCGCCCCACCGTGCGGAACAGTTCGCCGATGAACCCCTGCGGCGTCCAGGATGCCAGCGCCACAGTGCCGCCGGGCCGGCAGACGCGCAGCATCTCGGCGGCCGCCCGCTCCTGGTCCGGCGCGAACATCACGCCGACGACGGAGAGAACCGCGTCGAACGAGCCGTCGGCGTACGCCAGGCGCTCCGCGTCGCCGGTCACGAACGTGACCGGCAGTCGTTCCGCCGCCGCCCGGGCCTGGCCGCGCTCCAGCAACTCGGGTACGTAGTCGACGCCGGTCACCACGCATCCGCAGCGGGCCGCGGCGATGGCGGCGTTGCCGGTGCCGGTTGCCACGTCGAGCACCCGGGCGCCGGCCGACAGGTCGGCCGCGGCCGCCAGCCACTCGGAGATCGGGTGGATGAGCGCGGCGACCGCGCCGTAGTCGCCGCTGGCCCAGGTCACCTGCTGGCGTGCCTTCACGGCGTTGAGATCGATTGCGGTGGTCATCGATGGTCCCCCTCGGACGGTAGCTGTGCCACCGACGCTAGGTGCCGCCCCCACCCTGGCAGATCGGCAGAAACACCTATTTTGACGACACCGATCGCTGGCGGGCAGCGCGATCACCGGTACGCGGCCCGACGAGCCTCGATATAGGCTGCCGCGGCACACATCTGTCGAGACGTCACGGGGGCGTTGATGAAGATTCGTGGACGGTCACTGCTCGCACTCGTACCGCTAGCGGCGGGCGCGGTCCTGACGGGGCCGACGGTGTCCGCGACGGCCGGGCCGGCGCCGGTTGTCGCGCAGGCGGCCACGCCGGCCAACGAGGTGTACGTCAGCGAGAATCACTGCGACTGGTCGACCGGCGGCGACGGGAGCATGGCGAACCCGTACTGCATGATCGCGTCGGCGGCGGCCGTGGCGCAGCCGGGGCAGACGGTGTTGGTGCAGCCCGGCATCTACCAGGAGGGTGTGTTCTTCAACCGGTCCGGCACCGAGGGCGCGCCGATCACCTACCGCGCGGTCAACGGCCCGGACGGCGAGGTCCACGTCGGCGCCTACCAGAACACGTGGATCACCGACACGGTCTTCCACCTCTCCAACGTGCACGACATCGTCATCGAGGGCTTCTCCGTCTCCGCCTGGGGCAGCGAAGAGACGATCGTGGTGAACCGTTCCAGCCGGATCACGCTGGACGGTCTCGCGGTCCGCAACTACGAGGACGCGCCAGCGCTGGTACGCCTCACCGGCGGGTCGAGTGACGTCACCGTCAGCCGCAACTTCCTCGCCTCGTACACCAACGTCGCGGGTGTGGCCGTCGACGCGGGGGTCAGCGGGACGGTGGTGAGCGGCAACGCCTTCCGGGACAGCCGGATGGTCGTCGCGGACGCTCCGGGCACAGTGGTCACCGGCAACACCATCGTCAACCGCTGCGACGCCGGCATCCTGGTGACCGGGACATCGCCGGGGCTCTCGCTGCGCAACAACATCATCCAGACCGCAGCGGGCGTCGCCAACGCCCCCGAACGGTGCGCCACCCCGTCCCGCGCGACGGCGATCTCGGTCTCCGCCGGATCGACACAGGGCACGGCCGTCGACTACAACCTCATCGATCCGGCCAGTGGCGGCGCCCCGTACGACTGGGCCGGCACCGCCCACCCCACCCTCGCGGACTTCCAGGCCGCGAGCGGCCAGGCCGGTCACGACATCGTCGCGCGGGCCGGAATCGACGGGCCGGCCGGATCCCCGTTCGGCTGGTACCCGCTCACCCCCGCGTCGCCGGCGATCGACTCCGCCGACGCGACCGCGCCCGGCGCCATCGCGACGGACCTGCTGCGCAACCCGCACGCGGATCCGCCGGACGTGAGCAACACCGGCACCGGCTCCGGCTACCACGACCGGGGTGCCGTCGAGTACGTCGGTAAGGGCGCGCTCGACGGCAGGACCTTCCGCCGCAGCGGTGGGGGCGGCCCACTGGACGTGGTCGCGACCCTCACGCCCAAACTGCCGTACCCGACCGACGGGCCGGGCGGCACCGTGGCGTTCAAGTTCGGCGACGAGCGTTTCTGGCGGGTCGGTCACAGCCCGTCCATGACCCACACTTTCCGCCGCGCCGGCCAGGTCTCGGTGACCGGCTGGATCAACTACCTGGGCTTCCGTAAGGCGGACCGGGCCGTCGTGGCCGCCGCCGGGGACGTCAACGCCGGTGAGATGGCCACGGTCGTCGGGGCCACCTACCACCCGGTCGCACCCGCCCGGCTGCTGGACACCCGCGCGGCCATCGGGCTGCCCACCAGAACGGCGGTGCCCGGAGGTTCGGAGGTCGTGCTGCCGATCGCGAGCGTCGGCGGCACGCCGGCGGCGGACATCACCGCGGTGGTGCTCAACGTGACGGCCACCCAGCCGTCGACGGCGGGCTTCCTCACGGTCTACCCGGACGGGACGGCGCTACCGAACGCCTCGAACGTCAACTTCGTCGCCGGCGAAACGGTGCCGAACCTGGTAACGGTGCCGATGAGCAACGGCAAGGTCCGGATCCGCAACGGCAGCGGCGGTACGGTGCACGTCATCGCGGATCTCCAGGGTTGGTACGGCGATGCCGGCAGCGGCCTGAAGACGCTCGTCCCGACCCGGGTGCTGGACACCCGCGGTGCGGGCGCCACGGCGTTCCCCGCCAACACGACCCGCCAGGTGGACCTCTCCGGCACCCTGCCGTCCGACGCCACGGCGGTCATCCTCAACGTCACGGCGAGCGGTCCGACGGCAAACGGCGTACTCAAGCTGTTCCCGGCCGGCGCGGCGGTGCCGGTGGCGTCCAACCTGAACTTCGTCGCCGGGCAGACGATCCCGAACCTCGTCATCGTCCCGGTGACCGGCGGCCGGGTGAGCATCCACAACGAGAGTTCCGGCAGTACCCACGTCGTCGCGGACCTGGCCGGCTACTTCGGGTCCGCCGCGTCCGGCGCGGCCGACAGCTACGTGCCGATGCCGCCCAGCCGGTTGGTGGACACCCGGCAGGGCGTCGGCCTGCTGGACCGGTCGGTGTACGGCCCGCTCCAGCCTCGGGAGGACGCCCGCTTCCTGCCCGGGTTCCAGGGGACCGGCTGCCTTGCGGGCTGCCCGCAGGCGACCGCGGCGGTTCTCAACCTGACCGCCACCGAGCCCACCACGCCCGGTCTGCTGACCGCCTACCCGGCCGCCGAGACCGCACCGCCCACCGCGTCCAACGTCAACTTCGTGGTCGGCGAGACCGCCTCCAACCTGGCCGTGGTGCAGGTGGGTGCGGCCGGCCGGGTCGGGCTGTTCCACAACAGCAGCGGGACCACCCACGCTGTCGTCGACCAGTCCGGCTATTTCATCGCGTCCGCCGTCTGACGCCGATCAGAGCGGCCGCCGCCGGGTCCCGGCGGCGGCCGCGGGGTCACGTCAGGAAACAGTAGAGGGCACATCCATGGATCGGATGTGCCCTCTTACCTGGTCGGGGTGGCCGGATTCGAACCGACGACCTCTTCGTCCCGAACGAAGCGCGCTACCAAGCTGCGCCACACCCCGAGGCGTGCCGACAAATAGTAGCCCACGCGCCCCGATGGTCAAACTCGGTACCCCCGCCCGCCGACCCTGCCCGGAGCGGTCATGATCCGCGCAACTTCCCCGATGTTGGTGCCTCCCGACGGCGCGAGGCAGCAACATCGCCGAAGTTGCGCGGATCTTGACGCGGGAGGCGTCCGGGGCGCGGGAGGCGCGCCGGGGCGCGGGAGGCGCGCCGGGGCGCGGGATCAGCGGGGGATGAGGGTGAGGATGCTGGCCTCTGGCGGGCAGGCGAAGCGCACCGGCGCGGTGGGGTGGGTGCCGAGGCCGGCGGAGACGTGCAACCAGGAGTCCGACCCCGGCCACCGGTGCAGGCCACGCGCCATCGAGCGGGGCAGCCCGCAGTTCGTCACCAGCGCCCCGAACCCCGGTACGCAGACCTGTCCGCCGTGGGTGTGCCCGGCCAGCAGCAGTCCGAAGCCGTCCGCGGCCATCTGGTCGAGCACCCGCGGCTCGGGGGAGTGGGTCAGCGCGATGGACAGGTCGGCCGAGGACGAGACCGCGCCGGACACCGTTGGGTAGTCGTCCCGGTCGATGTGGGGGTCGTCCACGCCGACCAGGTCGATCTGCCGTCCGCCCGCCTTCAGCATGGTCCGCGCGTTGTTGAGGTCCACCCAGCCGGCGCCGGTGAACACCTGACGCAGTTCCTCGTAGGGCAGGTCGACGCCCTCGGTGTACTCCCGGTCGGGCAGGAAGTAGGTGAACGGGTTCTTCAACACCGGACCGGTGTAGTCGTTGGAGCCGAACACGAAAGCGCCCGGGTAGTCCAACAGCGGTTGCAGCGCCCGCAGCACGCCCGGCACCGCGCCGGGGTGCGCCATGTTGTCACCGGTGACGACCACCAGGTCCGGGTCGAGGGCGGCCAGCGACGCCACCCAGCGCTGCTTGCGCCCCTGGTCGGGCATCATGTGCAGGTCCGACAGATGCAGTACGCGCAGCGGCTCCGCGTCCGCCGGCAGCATCGGTACGTCGTACCGCCGCAGGGTGAACATGTTGCGCTCGACGAGCGACGCGTACGCGAGGGTGGCCGCGCCGACCGTGGCGGTTCCGGCGGCAAGCCGGAATAGTGTGCGCTTTCGCATGGCGTTCAGGGTAGTTTGACCGTCCATGAGCACGCTGAAGGACCGCCTCACCGCCGACATGCGTTCCGCGCTCAAGGCGCGCGACGAGCTGACCACCTCCACGCTGCGGATGGCCCTGGCCGCCGTCGGCAATGCCGAGGTCGCCGGCAAGGCCAAGCGCGAGCTCACCGACGACGAGGTGCTCGCGGTGCTGACCAAGGAGGCCAAGAAGCGCCGGGAGGCGGCGACCGCGTTCGCCGACGCCGGCCGCTCCGAGCAGGCCGCGAAGGAGACCGCCGAGGGCGAGGTGCTGGACCGCTACCTGCCCAAGCAGCTCTCGGACGCCGAGCTGACCGAGCTGGTGGCGGGGGCGCTCGCCGAGGGCGGCTTCACCGGCAAGGCCCAGATGGGCCCGGCGATGAAGGCGGCCCAGGCGGCCGTGGCCGGCCAGGCCGAGGGCGGCCGGGTGGCTGCCGAGGTACGCCGACAGCTCGGCCTCTGACCCGCGCGGCAGCGCTGGTCCGGGCAGACGAACGGGCGGGCACCCCGCAGAG